>DASTZI010000304.1:0-4549 GCA_035764385.1 Vicinamibacterales bacterium | reverse complement strand
ATTGTACCTTGGACGCGTAATGCGTTTTTTGAGTCCCCGGCGCCGGCGAACTCGATTCTACCGTTTGAAGATCCCCTTGAGGCCCTTTCCGATCGCGCCGAAGATGCCCTGCACCGCGCGCTGCACTCGCTGCTTGATAGTCCCCTGATGGATTGTGCACAGGCGCGATGGAATATCGTCGCCTTCTTTGAAGTACTCCGTGTAGGTAGGACATCCCTCGACAGGACGCAAGTAGGAAATGTGGCAGAGCTCCTCGCTTCGCAAGTCACCCGGAGGTTCGAATGCATGCGCTGGCAGACGCTGAGCCGTGCGGCGCATGAAGTCCGCCCAGATTGGAAGCGCGACCCTCGCTCCGGTACCGCCTGCTCGGATACGTGTTGGCTGGTCGTAACCGACCCAGACTCCGACGACAACCGCGGAGTTGAAGCCAACAAACCAGGCATCGTGATAGTCGTTGGTCGTGCCCGTCTTGCCGGCGACGGCACCGTGGACACCAAGCGTGCGCGCTGCTGCGCCGGTGCCACGATCGACGACGTCCTCGAGCATCGTCAGCATCTGAAACGACACTTCTGGTGAGAGCACCTGCTCGGTCTCGATATTGGTGCGATGCAGCATGTCGCCCTCGGCGTCATGAACTTCAATAAGGCCACGCGGGCGCACACGAGAGCCGAGCGTCGGAAAGACGGCGTAGGCTGCCGTGAGTTCGAGTGGCGTGACCAGACCGCTGCCAAGTGCCAACGACGGGACATCCGGTTGATTTGAAACGCCCAGATCGTTCACCAGCCGCAGAATTGGCCGGGATCCCACGTGTTGCTGCAGGAGCACCGCCGCGGCGTTATTGGATTCGAAGAGCGCTTCGCGCAGCGTTAACGTTTCCTGTTCGCTGGCGCGCTCGTCACGCGGAATCCAGACACCTTCCGGTGCATTGATCGCGACCTGGCGGATGCCGCTAATCGTTGAGACCGGCGACATCCCGCTTTCGAGTGCAACCGAATAGACAAACGGCTTGAAGGCCGAACCCGGCTGACGTCGGCTTCGGACAGCGCGGTTATAGGGCGCGGTCGTGAAATCGGAGCCACCGACCATCGCCAGGATGTTGCCCGTATTCGGATCCATCGCGACGAGCGCCGCCTGCAGATTTCCGCCGCCAAGCTGTCGCAGCCCGTTGCGCACCGCGGTTTCCGCAGCGTCCTGGAGTTCGGGGACGAAGCTGGTGAAGACCTTCCAGTCTGGCGGGTTGTCGCCGCCGTAGATGTCGCGGAACTGCTGCCGGAGAAATTCCTTGGCGTAACCGTAACGCGCCTTCGACACAGCCGTCAGCGGACGGATGTGGATCTGCTCCGCGCGGGCGGCTTGCTCCTGCTCCGGCGTGATCTTCTTCTCTTCCCGCATCCGTTGCAGGACGACGAAGCTTCTGCGGCGCGCGTTGTCAAAGTGCGTCCACGGGGAATAGGCCGCGGGCGCACGGATGATCCCGGCGATCAACGCCGCCTCGCCGAGGGTCAGGTTCGATGCCGGCTTGCCGTACAGCTTTTCCGACATCGACTCGACGCCGTAGATGCCGCCGCTCAGATATACGCGATTGAAATAGAGTTCGAGGATGTCCTTCTTGCTCAGGAAGATCTCGAGCATGACGGCGAGCGCCGCTTCCTGTGCTTTCCGCGCGAACGTGCGTGCGTTGGACAGGTACAGCGTTCGCGCAAGCTGCTGCGTGATGGTGCTGCCGCCCTGGGTCCCTTCGCTTGATCGAAGGTTATAGACCGCCGCACGGGTCACGGCGATCGGATCGACACCGAAGTGCAAGTAGTAGCGGTGATCTTCGACGGCGACGACCGCATCCTTGAAATTCGTCGAGATCTGCTCAAACGGGACGTCGAGACGCTGCTCGTCGAGCGGGAACCACTCCCGCCCCATCGCGTCGTAGAACATCGTTCCGCCGACGCCGCGGTTCAGGTGATAGATGGCGACGGCGTGTCGAACCGTCCAGACGCAGATCATCACCGCGCCGACGATAACGAGGGCGCCACCGATCGCGATGCTCCACTCGCGGAGCGAGAGCCGGCGAAATGCGGACGACTTCACAGATAAATGCTAACCTTTGCCCGTTATGAAGCGCGTTGGCCTGACAGCCCTTTTGTTGGTTCTCGGTAATGTCGGGGCGGCTCTTCAGAGTGCCCCCCAAACGGCCGCAATCCGCCCTTCAGAGAATCACGAATCAGATTTCCTCACGCGAATCCGCCGCCTGACCGTCGAAGGCCGCCGGGCCGGCGAGGGGTATTGGTCACCTGACGGCAAGAAGCTCGTTTTCCAGAGTGAGCGCGAGCCCGGCAACCCTTTCTACCAGATCTACACCGTCGACCTGACGACCGGCGACACGACGCGCATCTCTCCCGGTTATGGAAAGACGACGTGTTCGTTCTTCCGGCCGGGGACGAACGAAATCGAATTCGCCTCGACGCATCACGATCCGAAGTCGAAGCAGTATCAGCAGGAGGAGCTGGACTTCCGCGCCTCAGGCAAGCAGCGCCGCTACTCCTGGGATTACGACCCCGAGTTCGAAATCTATGCGTACAAGCCCGGCGCGACGCCCTCCGCCCCCCCAACCTACACGCGGCTGACCAACGCGCGCGGTTACGACGCGGAAGGGAGCTACTCGCCTGATGGCCAGTGGATCGCCTTCACCTCGATGCGGGACGCGTACAACCGGACGTTGAGCGCGGAGGAACAGAAGCAGCTCGAAGTCGATCCGAGCTATTTCGCCGAGATTTACATCATGCGGGCGGACGGAAGCGGGCAGAAGCGGCTGACGAATGTGCCCGGCTACGACGGCGGTCCGTTCTTCTCGCCAGACGGCAAGCGGATCATCTGGCGGCGCTTCGATACCACCGGTCTGATTGCGAACGTGTTCACGATGAATCCCGACGGGACCGACGTCCGTCAGATCACCGACTTCGGTGCGATGAGCTGGGCGCCGTACATCCATCCATCCGGCCAGTACATCCTGTTCGCGTCGAACAAGCTCGGGTTCGAGAATTTCGAGGTGTACATGGTGGACATCGACGGCAAGAAGGAGCCCGTGCGCGTCACGTATGCCGATGGCTTCGATGGACTCCCGGTGCCGTCGCCGGATGGCCGTCAGGTCGCGTGGACGTCGACGCGTGCCGGCGGCAGCGAGGGACAAATTTTTCTCGCCCAGTGGAATCACGAGAAGGCGCTCGAGGCGCTGAAAGCCGCCCCACCGCGTGGGGTCAGACCCTGATGATGAGTCGTACGGGGGTCAGACCCCGGTGATGAGTTGTGCGAGGGTCAGACCCTGAGTACGGGGCGACTCAAGGTACGCTGTTTATGAAACGGATTCTGCTTGTTTCGCTCCTGCTTTCCACATCCGTCACCGCTCAGCAGACCGCGGTTGCCTCGCGGACCCGTGCCGCGGTCGAGTTCCTGGCGTCGGATCGTCTCGAGGGACGCGATACGGGATCGCCGGGAGAGCGACTCGCCGGCGATTACATCGCGATGCAGCTGGCGCGCGCGGGCGTGAAGCCGCTGCCGGGCCGCCGCGACATGTTCATGCCATTCGAGTTCACCGCGGGCACGCGCGACGGTGGCTCCACGCTGACGCTTCACGGCGCGGGTAATTCCACCCAGGCATTTCGCGGCATCGAGCAGGTGCAGGCGCTTTCCTTCTCGGACGACGCCACGGTCAACGGACCGGTCGTGTTCGCGGGTTACGGCCTCGTAGTTCCTGAGTCGCAGAACTTCGGCTACGACAGCTATGCCGGCCTGGACGTGAAAGACAAGATTGTCCTCGTCCTCCATTACTTTCCTGAAGATACCGACGCGAAGACGAAGGCCACCCTCGCCCGCTATTCCGATCTCCGCTACAAGGCGCTCGCCGCACGGCAACGCGGCGCGAAAGGACTTCTCATCGTCATCGGGCCACGCTCGCCAAATGCGGGACAGACCCTCCGCATGACGTCCGACACCGCGCTCTCAGGCTCTGGAATCCCCGCCGTAACGATCGGCGGCGCCGTCGCCAACGCGTTGTTTGCCGGCGCACCGAAATCGCTCGCCGCCGCACAGGAGGAACTCGACTCGGGCAATCCGCACGTCGCCGGATTCACACTTCCCCCGTCGGTCGACGTGACCACAAAAGTCATGCGCGAGCGGCAAACAGGACGGAACGTTATTGCGTATTTACCGGCGACTCCGGACTCCCGACTCCCGGCGTCCGGCAAGGGCTGGATCGTCGTCGGCGCGCACTATGACCATCTCGGCCACGGCACGCGCGGGACCTCGCTTGCGAACAAAGACGAAGCGGGACAAATTCATCACGGGGCTGACGATAACGCCTCGGGTACTGCGGCCGTTCTTGCGATCGCTGACGCGCTCGCGAAGCAGCCGATGCGGCGCCGTAACATCATGTTCACGCTGTGGTCGGGCGAGGAAATCGGCCTCGTCGGTTCGAACGCCTTCATCATGAATCCGCCGGTTCCGCTGACCGACGTCGCTGCGTACCTCAATTTCGATATGGTTGGCCGGATGCAGAACA
>DASTZI010000303.1:0-13308 GCA_035764385.1 Vicinamibacterales bacterium | reverse complement strand
TTCCACGTGCGGCCGCCGTCGGTGCTCACATCGACGCGGCGAATCATCCCGCGCCCGCTCCATGCGACTCCGCGCAACTCGACAAATCTCTTGTCGATCGTCTGCGGGTACGAGGGCGAGGTGATCACCGACCGCGCGTCCATCACGAGGCTGAACTCGCGCGCGGTCCCGTCGGCGAGGGGATCCGTGTACTTCGACGTTTCCTCGCGCGTCATGAACGGCTGATCGGCCAGCTCGATGCGCCGCAGCCATTTGACGCTTGCGTTGCCTTCCCAACCCGGCAGCAGGAGGCGCACGGGATAACCCTGCTCCGGACGAAGCGCTTCGCCGTTCTGCGCGTAGGCGAGCATCGCCTCGCCGATCGCGTCCTTCAACGGGATGCTGCGCGTCATCACCGCGGCGTCCTGCCCTTCGGCGAGAAACCATGTCGCCCGCGGCTGGGCGCCGACTTCGTTGAACACGGTCGACAGCATCACGCCGGTCCATTCGCTCTGGCTCGTCAGGCCGCAGATCTCCTGTGGCGTGAGCTCCTCGCGCTGACCGTTGTAATTTCCGGCGCATTCGAGAAAGCACGTTCTCGTGACGGCCGGGAATCGCTTCAGGTCCTGCAGTGTGAAAATGAGCGGCCGATCGACCATCCCGTGGACCGTGAGGCGGTACGTCGCCGGGTCGACGACAGCCACTCCGCCGTGGTGACGCTCGTAGTGCAGATCGGACGGCGTGATGGTGCCGTGGAGATCCTGCAGCGGCGTCCGGGAGCTGGTCGGGATCGGGAGGCGCCGCGGATTTTCCGTTGGCGCTCGCGCGCCGAGCGTGTTCGGCAACCGCCCCCAGCGTTTCGTCGTATCCGCCGGCGCCGCCTCCTGGGCGCTGACAAGATCCGGTGTGAGCGTCAGCGCGGCCGCGGCGCTCAGCGTCGTCAACGCTGTTCTGCGAGTGACGCCATGTGTCTGCCGATTCCTCGTTGCCATGCGCCAAATCTAGCGCAAGTGCTGGACGGCCGCTCACTAGTCGCGGCGTCCCTTGAGTCGAGCGGCCCGGGTCCTGTCGGCGGGTTTCGACTGGTTATTGCGTCGACGACCTGTGAGGCAGGTCGGAACTTACACGGATAGTTGCGCGGATTCCACGGCTGCCCGCGTATCGACTGAACGCGCCGCGATGAGATACCACATATGGAGGTGGAGTCTACCTCAGCCATCTCACTGTCCCAAACGACGGAAGGGATGTGCCGACTCAGAGATGACCGTGGGCGCCCGTTACTGCGTCGACGACTTTGCCTGTCCTTTGAATACGGAGTCGATGGCCGCCTGCGCGCACTTCTCGCCATCGCCGCTCGACACACCCATCGCGCCAATGACCTGACCATTCATCACGATCGGCACCGCGCCAGGCTGGGGAAAATCGTTCATGAACGTCGGCGCCAGATTTTCTCCGCTGCGCACGATCTTGTTCGTCTCCGACGTCGGACGACGCCAGCGCAGCGCTGATTTTGCCTTGAGCAGCGCGGTGTCGATGGCGTTGGCCGCCGCACCTTCCATGGCGTGCGACTCGATGACGTTGCCGCCCCAGTCGAGAACGGCCATCGCGACGACAACCTTGTTCTTCTCTGCCCACGCCGTGCAGGCATCGGCCAGCGCACGCGCGCCGGCGCTCGAAATGACCGTGATGGTCCTCGTGAGCTTCGCGTCCCCGGACGTCTGTGCGGCAGATGGAGTTGCGGCGAGGATTCCGATGACCAGTACGGAAAGCACGAGCAGACCACGCGAGATACGCATGTGATTCTCCTTCCGTCGGATCCGAATGTTTTCTTCGCGCGGGATTGTGGCACGAACTCAGCACTGGCGCCATGCATCATGTGACATGGACGTCAGGAAAGCCGAGCACGGCGTGGGGAGACCTGGCGACAGGACCCGCGCAGCTCGACTCAAGTCAACGGTAGCCCTGGATAGGTGACCTTCGTTCCTTCAACTCGAGCCCAAGCTGTCAGGGCATGTGGACGCGCTTCCGTCGCGCTGGTGATTTCGCGCACATCGATACCACGTGCCAGTAACGCGTCGGCGATCAACGATCGGTGGCATCGCCAGGGCACCGATTCCGCGCACATCAGCGCGACCTGTTCTGCGTTCGCCAGCTCGATACAGCGATTCAGGCTCTCCTCGAATTCACGCGTCTGCATGTAATCCGCGTAGCCGCGGAAGCTGGCATTCCGCCAACCCGTGTTCGTGGAATCTTTGCGCGGCCGACGCAAACCGCCGAGGCCTGGCATATGCGTGTAGTGGATGCCGGCCTGTTCGAGCGATGCGGACAACTGCTCGCGGCCGAACTGTGGATTGTGCCTGGATTGTGGGATCGTTCGAACGTCGGCCAGTCGCTGGACGCCGTGCGCGGTCAGCAGATGGATGAACTCGTCGATTGGTCGAGTCGAGTGGCCGATGGTGAAGACCGTCACTCGACGTAGTGTCGCATCGCGCGCGAGCTGAGGCGCGAAGGGGTCCTCCTGCTAGCTTGCTGCTAACGAAAAGAGGACGCTGCGGAATAGGCGTGGGATTGAACGAGGGCCCTAAGCCTCTCGTCCGCGTCTTCGCTGACGTCGGTGAAGCGTACCGCGAACCCGACTCCTCGCATCGTACTGATGACCGTTCCCTGCACAGTGACCGGCCCTGAGGCCAGTTGAATAACGATCTCTGGAATGTCCGTGCCCTCTGTCGGGGTGGTTCGGCTCTCGATGTAACAGCCCGTTGGGCCGAGGCTGCTGACACGGGATCGCTCCTCACCCCACACACTGATCCACGTGCAATCGAAATATTGCTCGGTTCGCTGTCGCTGTCGCCGTTCAGGGCCCGTATCGCCTGCTGACGGACTTCCGCGCTTCAGAGCTTTGAACCAACCCATCGTGTCCTCTCTCCGGGGAGCCATAAAGGCGGGCAAGAACAACGCCAAGTTGTCGCCGTCGCTGTCAACGGATGTTTCCGTAGCGCCGAAGAGAATTCTGAACTTCGAATCTCGTCGTCACTGACAGATATTGCTCGACGACGACGAATTTGAAAGAGGTGCCTACCCGAGCGTGCGCTTCCGCCCTACTGCACGATCAGATCTCGTGGCGCCGCTGGGGCGTTTCTCGGCCTGCCACCCCTCGGCGGCGTCGGCGCGGTCGGCGGCGTCTGCACACGAGGCAGCCACACTTCGACCTGCCCTGAGGGTGCCGGAATCTTGATCGGCACAAGGACGGCGTCCGGGTATTTCTGCTTCAGCGTATCGAGCACCTTCGTCGCGTTCGCTTTGTCGGCTTCGTTGAAGTACCGCACCTGCGCCCTGTCGGGCGTCTTATCGTTCTCGGTGCCTTCGACCTGCGGCACGACATTGAGGCCGGTGTCGCTCAGCAGTCCAACGATCTGACGCCCCTTGGCCGCATCGTCGATGCGGGGCTGCTGCACGTAAATCCGGCCGACACCGTTGACAGCTGTTGGTAACGTGAGCGCCGCGACACGAGGTATGCCGGAGCGCGCGCTTGCAGGCGGCGGGGTCACGACGGAGAGGATCTGCAGGAATTGCTGCGGCGCGGTGTCGGTGATCGTCAGCACGCCGCTGTTGTCCGCGCTGACCTCGAACCTCCCGACCTTCGTTACGGCGGTATTCGCTCCTGCGCTCCTGCTGCTCTTCGTGGAGAACTGTCGCTGGCCGATCACGTAGCCGCGGACGATGACCATTTCGCCTCGCAGGGCGCCAACGCAGCCCGCGCCGGCGAGCACGCGCTCGATCACCGCGTCTGTCAGCGTCTTCACTTGCGCGTTCAGCACCGAGAAGCTGAATGACGAGGCGGCGCCGAGCGTCGCACCCACGTTGGCGACCCCCTGGAAGAGCGCGGGATCGAGGCCGGCCTCTCCGGCGATCTTCGCGTCGAGGGCATACGACGGGAACGCGTTCGGCATGCTGCGCGAGGCTGGATCCGCCGGCGGCGCGCAGGACATATCGTCGTACGGGACCGAGCGCCCTTTTCGGTACAGCGTCCCGATCGGATCCGTGGCCGGTGTGACGACCACCTGGAAGTCTGGCGCTCCGCCGGGCACGAGGACGTCGGTGACGCGTTTGGCCAGGTCCTGGTTGAATTCGTCGAACGAGGAAACGGTGACGGGTTTCGGCGAATCAGTCTGGCGTGGCGGTTCAACGACCGGCGGTTGTCTGAATCCAAACCACCACACACCGACAGCGGCCGCCGCGAAAAGAACGAGGACGGAAACGATCTTCACCGCGTGAACCTCTTGGCGAGACGCGAGCCAGAGGGATGATACACGGCGCCGCCGCCGTTGTCGGCGCCAGTCCTACAGGCAGATCGGTGGATGGCAGACGGCCGCCGCTAAGCGGCTGCGCGCACATCCCCGGCGATCCTGGTGGCTGTCATGTCGCCGCGTCGCAGGAGCGCGACAGCAAGGACGATCAGCCACAGCATGAGGAGCCCGGCGGCGATGCGCTCCCACACACCGGTATCCGAACACCATCAGCAACACTGCGTATACGGTGCCGAGCGCGACCCAGCGTTCTCGTCGGCGCATCGATCGCCGATAGCTCGCTGATCGTCTGTAAAGCGGAGTCGAGCTACCCGGGTCCTGTCGGCGGGTTTCCACACGCCGTCCTCGGCGCTCCTTCGCGCCGAAGGCGCTCGTCGCGCCTGCGAGGCGGCGCGGGGAGGCCCCTCCCGCCGTTCTGTTACGGCGCCGGCGCCAGCTGCGCGGATGTCAGTGCATTCGGGGGTGGCGTGGGCGACATCCCCTTGAGCAGAAACTTCTGCGCGCGATTACCCGGAGCGACTTCTGCCACGTAGAGGTTCCCCTTCGAATCGACGGCGATGTGATGCGGGCCTTGGAAGTCGCCCGGCTTCGCGCTCCGCGTTCCAAACTGATAGAGCACCTCGAGCGTCTTGCGATCGAGCACGGCGACGTGCGAGTTGCCGTAGTCGGCCGCGTAGAGGAACTGTTGCTGCGGATCGGGCGAAAACGCGAGTCCGGCAACCGAGCCCGCCGACGGCCCTGCCCGATTGATGAACACCTGCGTCATGTACTTGCCTGCCGGTGTGAACACCTGGATGCGCCGGTTGGATCGATCCGCGACATAGACCAGGTTATCGTTCGAGATCTTCACAGCGTGGACGGGATTGCCGAAGTGCTCGTCGCCATTTCCCTGGGTGTCGAGGACCGGCGCCGCCTGCGCGCCACGTCCACGGCCGCCGCCGCCCGCAGCCGCGCCGCGTTCTCCGCCGCCACCGCCGAATCCACCCGCCGGCGGATCGCTGTCAGGGGCGTTGCCGAATGCACCCCACATCCGCTTGAACTTGCCGGTGGCCGCATCGAAGACAACGACGCGGCGGTTGCCGTAGCCGTCGGCGACGTACGCTTCATTGGTCTTCGCATCAACGAAGATATCGGCCGGCCGGTTGACGTTACCGGTGTCCGCGTTGCCCTTGCTCTCGCGGGCCTTGCCGAACTCACGCAGGAACTTTCCCTGGAGCGTGAAGTTCAGCAGCATGTCATCGCCAACGCCGCTCCCGCCGATCCAGACGACGTCCTTGCTGTCGATCGTGATCCCGTGCTCGGTCGTGGGCCAGTCGTAGCCGCTTCCGTCGCCGCCCCACGCGTTCACGAACTTGCCGTTCGCATCGAACTCGAGCACCGGCGGGGCCGCGCGCTGCTTCAGCTCCGCGGCGACGCTGCGCGGGCGATGCAGGATCCAGACGTGATCCCGCTTGTCGACGGTGACCGCCGAGACAATGCCGACGACCCAGTTGTTGGGGAGCACGGGCCATGTCGGATCCACCTGGAACACCGGCATGCCGGCGGACTTCGCCGGCTTCTGCGCCGCACCCGGCAGCACACACAGACCCACTATCGCGATCACTATCAGCCCGAGCCACGCGCATCGCATCGTCGTCTTCCGCATAGAAGCTCCATTCATAAAGGCGAGGAGCGCCAGGACGGTGGAGAGCATATACCCGTCGTTGGCGTGGCCGCGCAACCGTTGCTCACTTGTATCCCGCGCCCGTAACCTCGCAAAAAAACGAAAGGCCGGCATTTGCCGGCCCCTCGGTTGGATGAGGGAGGCGACGGATGAAGCCTCCCACGAGAGCGTGAAACCTAGGTCACATCAGTCTAAGCACAACCACTCGTGGTACCGCAGTTGGTGCACTTGTAGCAACTGCCGCTGCGGATCATGATCGACCCGCACGTGCTGCACGGCGGCGCGTCCTCCTGGTTCTGAATCGCGGCGAATGAGGACGGTTTCGATTCACTCTTCGGCGGTGACGTAGGCTCTTCAGCGCGAATTCGGATGCCGCGGCTAGCAGCGGGAGGCGCGGGTGCTTCCCCGTTTTCGATTGGCTGTTCGATATTCACCCCGGCCCGGTACTGAGCTTCGGGAGACAAGAACTTCGTCGCGAGCCACCGGAAGATGTAATCCACGATCGACTTCGCAAACCGGATCTCGGGGTTCTTCGTCATCCCCGACGGCTCGAAGCGCGCGTGGCTGAACTTGTCGACCAGCGCCTGCAGCGGCACGCCGTACTGCAGTGCGTACGAGATCGCCTGCGCGAAGGCGTCCGCAAAGCCCGAGATCGTCGAGCCCTCCTTCGCCATCACGAGGAAGATTTCGCCCGGCGTTCCGTCCTCGAAGAGGCCAACGGTGATGTAGCCCTCGTGACCCGCGATGTCGAACTTGTGCGTGATCGCGTTGCGCTCGTCCGGCAGCTTGCGCCGCTTCGGCGTCTCGACGATCTTGACGACCTCGCGGACGATTTCCCGGGGTTGATCCTCGGGCCGGCCTGAGCTCATATCGGGCCGGCTAAAGCCGGCCCCTACGGCGTTTCTCGTATCGGCGACGCCGGCCTTCGAGGTGTTCAGAGGCTGCGTCCGCTTGCTGCCGTCGCGATAGATGGAGATCGCCTTCGCGCCGAGACGCCACGACTCGACGTAGGCCTTCTCGATTTCCTCCACCGTCGCCTCGCGCGGCACGTTCACGGTCTTGCTGATCGCGCCCGAGATGAACGGCTGCGTGGCGCCCATCATCTTGATGTGCCCCATGTGGTGAATCGACCGCTCGCCCTTCGCCGGCTTGAACGCGCAGTCGAATACCGCCAGGTGCTCCTCCTTCAGGAACGGCGCCCCCTCGATCGTCTCGTGCTCGTCGATGTAGTGGCTGATCGCCTCGATCTCGGGCTGCGTATACCCAAGCTTGCCGAGCGCCATCGGCACGGTGCCGTTGACGATCTTCATCAGGCCGCCGCCCACGAGCTTCTTGTACTTGACGAGTGCGATGTCGGGCTCAACACCGGTCGTGTCGCAATCCATCATGAAGCCGATGGTGCCGGTCGGTGCCAGCACCGTCGCCTGCGCGTTGCGATAGCCGAAGTCCTCGCCGAGCTCCACCGCCTCGTCCCACGCCTGCTTCGCCGCCGCGTAGAGATCGTTCGGGACGAACTTCGCGGTGATCTCGCTGACCGAGTCCCTATGCTTTCCCATCACGCGCAGGAACGACTCCCGGTTCTTCTCGTAGCCGGCAAACGGTCCGCCGTGATCGCGCGCGACCCGCGCCGACTGCGCGTAGGCCTCGCCCGTCATCACCGCGGTGATCGCCGCCGCATACGCCCGCCCCTCGTCGCTGTCGTAGGGCAGGCCGCGCGACATCAACAGCGCCCCGAGATTGGCGTAACCGAGACCGAGCGGACGATAGTCGTGCGAGTTCTTCTCGATCGCTTTCGTCGGATAGCTCGAATTCGGGACGATGATCTCCTGCGCCGTGATCATCGTCCGGCACGCCGCCTTGAACGCTGCGACGTCGAACTCACCGTCGCCCTTGACGAACTTCATCAGGTTGATCGACGAGAGATTGCACGCCGAGTCATCCAGGAACATGTATTCCGAACACGGGTTGCTCGCGTTGATGCGATCGGTCTCCGGACAGGTGTGCCACTCGTTGACCGTGGTGTCGAACTGCATGCCGGGGTCGCCGCACACCCACGTGCCTTCGGCTATCTGGCGCATGAGGTGGCGCGCCTTATACGTGTCCATCACCTCGCCCGACGTCACCGCCTTCGTCTGCCACTCGCCATCGTCGAGCACCGCGCGCATGAAGTCGTCGGTCACGCGCACGCTGTTGTTCGAGTTCTGGAAGAAGATGGATCCATAGGCGACGCCCGTGAACGAGCCGTCGTACCCGGCATCGATCAGTGCCCACGCCTTCTTCTCTTCCTCGACCTTGCAGTTGATGAATTCCTCGACGTCCGGATGATCGGCATTGAGGATGACCATCTTCGCGGCGCGACGCGTCTTGCCGCCGCTCTTGATGACACCCGCAAACGCGTCGTAGCCCTTCATGAACGAGACAGGACCGCTCGCCGTGCCACCGCCCGCCAGCAGCTCACGCGACGACCTGATCGTGGACAGATTGCTGCCGGTCCCCGAGCCGAATTTGAAGAGCATCCCCTCGGTCCTCGCGAGCGTGAGGATCGAGTCCATGGTGTCTTTCACAGAATTAATAAAGCAGGCCGAGCACTGGGGAGCCGTCTCGAAACCACAGTTGAACCAGACTGGACTGTTGAACGCCGCCTTCTGATACACGAGCAGATGCTTCAGCTCGGCGCTGAAGGAGGCGAGCGCGTCCTCGCTGGCAAAGTAACGCTGCTCGCGCGCCCAGCGAGTGATCGTGTCGACGACACGCCCAATCAGCTGCTTGACGCTGCGCTCACGCTCGGGCGATTCCATCTGCCCACGAAAATATTTCGAGACGACGATGTTGGTGGCCTGCTGGGACCAGAAGGACGGGATTTCGACGTCGCGCTGTTCGAAGACGACCTTGCCCTTCTCGTTGCCGATGACGGCCGAGCGGGTCTCCCATTCGATCTCGTCGAACGGGTCGACGCCGGGCAGCGTGAAGTAGCGTGGAAATTCAAGGCCTGGAACGGATGCACTTCTGGACTCCGCGCTCTTTTTCGCGCGCGCTTCAACGGCTACGCCTTGAGTCTGTGCAGGCCCTCTTTCCATGCTCGTCCTCCGTTCGTGCCGCGGACCTCAAAGTCCGCGCCGCGCGGGTTCGCCCGCGCCACAATGGGACGTTCTTTCCCCCGAGAGAACGTCCGAAATCGTTTGTTATGGTTTGCGCTCGAGATGTCCTGAAAGACCCTGGCGGCGGCTGGATGCTGGGCGGCTTCCGGCCGTTTCAACCTCGTTGAGCGCGCGTGTGATGGTGCGCTCACGGATCGGGGTTGTCAAGCTCAAACCACTAGATATTGCGTTTGGGCGAACGCAATATGTCTCTAATTGTATCAGGCGGCAGGTGGCGGGTGGCAGCGGGCAGGATGGCCGAAGGTCAAATGTTCTAACGAGTTAGATCCTGCCTCTGCCAGCTGCCCCCTGCCACCTGAAGTAAGCTCAGCGCCCATGGCAGCACCGACTCAAGTGGTCGAAGGCTTGTGGCAGATCAGCCTCGGCGCCGTGAATGCCTTCCTTATCGACGACGGCGAACTCACGCTGATTGATACGGGGCTCCCCAAAAGCGACGACAAGATCGTCGCGGCGATCGAGTCCACCGGCAAAAACGTCACCAACGTCAAGCACATCATCGTGACGCACTGCCATGCCGATCATTCGGGAAGCGTCGCTGCGCTCAAGCGCCGGAGCGGCGCGCGCGTCTACATGCATCCCGTGGATGCGGCGATGGTCAGGAAGGGTGAAACCACGCGGCCGATGTCGCCTGCGCCAGGTCTGTTGCGCGGACTGATGTACCGCATGTTCGTTCCCAAGCAACCGACACCGATTGAGCCGTGCGCGATCGATCAGGAGATCAACGACGGCACCGAACTACCGATCGCCGGAGGCATCAAGGCTTTTCACATCCCGGGACAGTGCGCCGGACAGGTTGCGCTGCTCTGGCCGCGGCGCCGTGTGCTGTTTGCCGCGGATGCGTGCGCGAGCATGCCGAACCTGGGCTATGCCCTCTGCTATGAGGATCTCGAGGAAGGCAAGCGAAGCCTGCGCAAACTCGCGGCGCTCGACTTCGACGCGGCGGTGTTCGGGCACGGCGGGCCGATCAAGAGCGGCGCCGCGCAGCGATTCCGCCAGCGATTCCAGTAATCACGGAGGCGCACTTCGTGCGCGGGCACGAAGTTCACGAAGACGTGCTTATGCGGTAGCCGGCCGGTGGCGGCGCATCCTCTCGATCAGGACCAATCCCACGACCGCCTGAGCAATTCCGATTGCAGCGAGGGTTTTGCGCGAGCGGATGCCCGTCCGGCGAAGCAGCCGTTTGCCGAAGTCCATCAGGCCGTGGCGCTCCATGAAGTCCAGGTAGCGCGTTCCGTACATCGTGAGGGCCGTACCCTCCGCCACCAGCGCTACCCCGCCGATCAACATCCCCTTATTTCTATTTCTTCGCATGTTCACTCTCCCCGCTGTGTCGCCCTGCAATGGCGACGCCGTTTCCATTTCCATCCTGCGCATTCGATCGGCCATCCTGCGCGTCGCGGACGTATCATCCACATCCATGAATAACGAGATGTCGCGACGGCTGTTCGTCGGCTACGCTGCCGGGTTGGTTGGAGGTTCCATGGTCGCGCTCGCACAATCACAGCAGACATCCCAGGCGCATCCTGATTTCAGCCGCGTGAAGGCGCTGGTCTTCGACACATTCGGAACCGTCGTCGACTGGCGCACCTCGGTCACGCAGCAGGTGCAGGAACTGGCGACGCGCAAGGGACTGAAGATCGATGCGGTCAAGTTCGCCGACACGTGGCGCGGCGGCTATCAGCCCGCGATGAGTCGAGTCCGCACCGGCGAGCTGCCGTGGACGAAGCTCGATCGCCTGCATCGAATGATTCTCGACAAACTGCTCGTCGACTTCGGCATCGCCGGCCGCCTGTCCGAGTCAGAGGTCGATGCGCTCAATCATGTGTGGCATCGGCTTCGCCCGTGGCCCGATTCGGTCAGCGGTCTCACGCGGCTCAAGAAGAAGTTCATCATCGCGCCGCTCTCGAACGGGAACATCTCGTTGATGACCGAGCTCGCCAAGTTCGGCGGACTTCCGTGGGACTGCATCCTCGGCGCGGAACTGGCGCGGCACTACAAGCCTGACCGTGAGGTCTACCAGTCCGCGGCGGACTTTCTGGATCTGAAGCTTGACGAAGTGATGATGGTCGCCGCGCATCTCGGAGATTTGGGAGCCGCGAAAGGCGTCGGGCTGCGAACCGCGTTCGTGACAAGACCGCTCGAATTCGGACCGGATGGAAAGCCGGATCTGCAGCCTAACGCGTCTGTCGACATCGCGGCGCGAGACTTCAACGACCTCGCGACAAAGCTGGGCGCCTGACATCGCCTCTGGTGACGCGGTCGGGTGCATGCGCCACGCGTCCCGTATACGCGTGCCGAACGCGCTGCGCGGGCCGCAGGAGGCCGCGGGACGCCAGGGTCGCCAACACATTCGTCCACTGGCGCGTTTAGTTAGGTATGAACGGGCTGCCCTTCGCTGCCGCGCTTCCGGCAACGTTGCCGCACTCAGCCGCAGAGCGGTTGGCCGTGCTGTTCGACGCTCACCACGAGCGCCTGTATCGCCTGGCCCGACGGTTGGTTCCAACTGCCGATGACGCGCTCGATCTCATTCAAGAGACTTTCCTGAAGGCTGCCCGCGCGCCACGCGCGATTCCATCCGGCTTCGCCGACGAGGAAGCGTGGCTGGTACGCGTGCTCGTCAACATTCGACGGGATCAATGGCGCAAGGCCGCAGTCCGCAGGCGATACCACGACGAGATGCGTCCTTCGCTGGTTACGGGATCGGATCCGGAAGCGGCACTCGTCGCCCGTTCCGCCATGTGGTCCGCACTCGACGTGTTACCTCCGCGGCGCCGCGCAATCGTCGTCATGCACGAACTCCAAGGCCTGACGATGAGTGACATCGCGTCGGTTCTCGGCATCACCGCCATTACTGTTCGCTGGCATCTCTCCAGAGGTCGCCGCGAGCTCGCTCGTATCCTCAAGCCGTACGTTGGAGTCACCGATGACACAGATTAGAGACGTTCTCGCCGCCGCGGATCCCGTTCGACACGAATGCAGGCCGACGGAAGCGGAGCGCGAGCGTCTGCGTCTGGCGGTCGTCGCAGCCGGATCGCGTGACGACGCGCCATCGACGCACACGCGTCGACCGGTCCTTCTCTCGGTGCTCGCCACGTTGGCAGTGATTGGGATGATCGTCGTCACGTCGTCGATGTCGCAGCGCAACGGCTCGCTGGCGCAAGCGGCCGTGCGATTTGAAGTGCGGCTCGCGGAGGATCAGCCGGCGCCCGGTTTGCGCGCCGTGCGCGTGGGGAGCTCAGACCGAACCGTTTACGTTCATCCTGAGATCGTCGTGACCAACAACGACATCGAAGGCAGCACTGTGATTCCCGGAAATGCCCCTGCACGCTTCTGGATAGACGTGCGGCTGAACGCTGCCGGAGCCGAGAAGATGCGCCAGGCGACGGCCAATCACCTCGGAAAACCTGTTGCGATTCTCATCGACGGTGACGTCGTCGCAGTACCAACGCTGAAATCACCGATCGGCACGGCGGCTGTGATCAGCGGCGATTTCACGCGGGCCGATGCCCAGAGGATCGCGGCCGGCATGATAGGCGCGGCGCCGTAACGGACGAGACATCAAGCAACGCCACTTTGACGCAATCGGTCGACAAACGTCTTTGCCGTGGCCAGGTCGAAGCCGTACAGGCGCCGTGCCAGGTAGATGGCCTCTACCGTCTGACCCGCGGCGTAGAGTTTGAGCAGTTGCTGCTCTTGGTCCTCCGGGGTTTGTGCGGCGAGCATCGTGAGATCTTCGAACAGCGAGAGCGGTGGCGCAATTTCCACTGCTGGCTTCAGCGCTTCGAGGAACGTCGATGCACGTGGCGTCGCCGCCCATCGCACCCGAACGAACGATGGACGCTCGACGTGAACAGATTAATCGTTGTACAGCGTGCGGCTCGTGCCGTACCAGCGCTTCTCGCTCGGTGCAGGCCTCGCGCGTTCGACGCTTAGCGCCTTCGCGAGTGCCGTCACGTCGGCCGTCACATCGAGTTCCACGAAGCGTGTGGTTTTCGTCGCGCGATGTCCCTCCGCGTCGGCAAATGTGGTGTGTTCGATCACCACTCGCGCCGAACGGATTTCCTGGTAGCCAATAAAAACGACAGTTTCATCGACGTCGGACAGCGCGTAGTTCAAGTACGAACGAAATTGGACGTACAGCCCTGACGCGTCCAGTCGCGCCAGCCAATTCGTGGCGCGAAAACGGGCGGTGAGGTACCGC
>DASTZI010000302.1:0-6986 GCA_035764385.1 Vicinamibacterales bacterium | reverse complement strand
TTCGGCTTTGACGTTGTACGCGCCGACGCGGACCGGCAGGCGGAACTCCCCGCGCTCGTCGGTAACCGTTGTGAAGACGTTGCCCGTCGCCTCGTGCGTGGCGGTGATGGTGACGCCCGGCAGCACGCTGCCGGTGGAGTCAGTGGCCGTGCCCGTGAAGGTGGCTTCCTGAGCGTATGAAGGTGGTGCAAGGAAAAGAATCGCGACCGCAATCAGGAGCCCTCGAATCGACGCCGCTTTCATCTGCGACCTCCTTTGGGGATTTCCCGGGTCCGTTCGTTTTTGACCGAGTGAGAGACGTGAGTGGGCGGCATACTACACCCGACCGTTCTATCCCGCCATCCTCTAAGAGCGGGAGCCGGGGCGACGCCCGTCGCCGGCCCGGTTTTGCGTATCCCTTACGGTTTTCGTTCAGATAAGCCACAGAGTGCCGCAGTCGTCGGCGGCGAGCGCGCTCCGCGTCGGTGGCGTAGATCGCTTCCTGATTTACCAGATCCTCACCCGACTGGCCGGCGCGACGTAGAGCGCGTCACCGGGCTGGATCCCGAAAGCCGAGTACCAACCGTCGATATTTCGGATGACGCCGTTCACTCGATATCGTGCCGGCGAGTGCGGATCGGAGACGAGCCCCTGCCGCAGCGTCTCGTCCCGAATCTTCTGGCGCCACACCTGCGCCCACCCGAGAAACACCCGCTGGTCGCCGGTCAGACCCTCGATGACCGGTGCCGGTCTCCCCCTCAAGCTGGCGTGATATGCATCGAGGGCCAGCGACGCGCCTCCCATGTCACCGATGTTCTCGCCCATGGTCAGATCGCCGTTCACGTGTGCACCAGGCAGCGGCTCGAAGGCTGAGTACTGAGCACCGAGCGTTGCGGCCTGCGCCTTGAACTTCGCCGCATCGGCCGCGGTCCACCAGTCGAGCAGCACACCGTCACCATCCGACTTGCGTCCCTGGTCGTCGAAGCCATGGCTGATTTCATGACCGATGACGCCGCCGATCCCTCCGTAGTTGATGGCCGGATCGGCATCGGGGTCGAAGAAGGGCGCCTGGAGGATCGCAGCTGGGAAGACAACTTCGTTGTTCGTCGCGTTGTAGTAGGCATTCACCGTCTGCGGCGTCATGCCCCATTCGGTCTTGTCTACAGGCTGATCGACGCGGCTCACGTCCCTGTGCCATTCGTACGCGGCCGCGCGGACCCGGTTGCCGTAGAGATCATTGTTTGAAAGCGTCAGCCGGCCGTAGTCCCGCCAGGTCTCCGGGTAGCCGATCTTGACCGTGAACTTCGAGAGCTTCTCGAGCGCACGCGCCTTGGTGTCGGCGCCCATCCAGTCGAGTTTCTGGATCCGCTCTCTCAGTGCAGTCTGGATGTCGGCCACCAGCGCATCCATCTTGGCCTTGGCGTCCGGTGGAAAGTAGCGGGCGACGTATATGCGGCCGACCGACTCGCCGATCGTGCGATCGATGAAGGCGACCGCCCGTTTCCATCGTGGCCGCTGCTCCGGCTGCCCGCCGAGTGTCTTGTTGCGGAACTCGAACGACGCGTCGACGAAACGCTTTGAGAGATACGGTGCCGCGCCGTCGGCGACGTGAAAGGCCTGCCACGCCTTCAACGTATCCAGCGGGGTCTCGGAATAAATCCTGGCGAACTTCGGGAACGCCGTGTTCGTCGTGACCACGATTCGCTCGACCTTTGGCAGCTCGTTCTGTGTCAGATAGCGACTCCAATCAAAGCCCGGCGTCGCCGTGTTGAGCTCCGCCACCGTCATCGGGTTGTAGGTCCTGTCGCGATCGCGCCGCTCCGCGCGCGTCCAGGTGTCCTGCGCGAGCCTGGTCTCGAAATCCACAATCGCCCGCGCGCTCTCCGCTGGCTTCTCCCATCTGATCATCCCGAGCAAGGTCGCCACGTACTCCTGATATTTCCCTTTCTGGGTGGCGAAGGAGGGCTGCAGGTAGTAATCGCGATCGGGAAGGCCCAATCCACCTGTGACGCCCATTACCGTGTACCGGGTCGGCGCCTTGGCGTCCGCCGTGATGAAGAGCGGAAAGATGCTGACGAACCCAGTGGTGTTCGCCGTGCCCATCAAGGCGATCATCCCGTCTTTCGTCGTCACGGCGCGAATTTCCGACAGTTCGCGCTCGATTGGCTTTGCGTCCAACTGCTCAGCGAGCGCTTCGTCCATGAAGGACGCGTAAGCCGCGGCCACTTTCGGCGCGTCGAGATCGTTGATCCTCCCCGCGGCGGCATCCTCGAGAATCGCATGCAGCCGATTCTCGGAAAGCTCCGCCAGCCGGTCGAAGTTGCCGTACCGCGTACGGTCCGGCGGAATCTCCGTGCGGTCTGCCCACTTACCATTCGCGTACCGGAAGAAGTCGTCGCCCGGTTTGACCGACAGGTCCATGCCGATGACGTCGAAGCCCCAGCTCCCGTACTTAGGGGACGCGAGCGAAGCTGCTTCGCGCGCGTCAGCGGGGCGTGTCTGGGCGAGGATGCCGTTTGCGCTCAGCGCAACTGCACCAACAGCGAGCGCAGAGAACAGAATGTGCCGCGGCGTCATGATCATGGCACGTCATCATATCCATACGAATGGACCCGCGAAGACGGATATCGTAATCGTCCTCCAGTGGACGTGGAACGCGAGGCACCGTCGAACTTCATCGATGCGTTAGCGCGACCAACGGCGCTACAATGCCGGTCATCGAAACCAGGCAAAGGACATCCGCATCCCAAAAGATTCAGATGCTGGAGGGACACATGTCGCACAAGACGCAGATCGTCGGTTTCGCGCTGGCCGTGATTGCCTTGTCGGCCGGCCCCGCCTCGGCACAGCTCACCATCGAGGTCAAGGATTACCTCACGATGCCCAAGACGGGGTTAACCAATGAGAAGGCCGCGAACGACGTGTTCTTCGCAAGAGTCAACGCCGTGGTGGAAGAAGCTGGCGGTGCGACGCGCCTGTTCGTTCCCGATCAGAATGGGCCGTTATACATCCTGGACAAAGCGACGCAGAAGCTGACGACGTATCTGGATTTCAACGGTCGAGACACTCGCCCGGGCATGTTCCACAGGTTCAGCTTCGAACAAGGATACGGCGTCGGGCTGAACAGCTTTGTGTTCGACCCTGATTACCGGAGGAACGGGAAGTTTTACACCGTGCACGACGAGGAAACGTCGCTCGCCGGGTCCAGCGTGCCGGACAACAAGAATTTTCCTGGTCTGAGTCCTTCCACATACGTGCCCACGCCGATGATTGGTTCTCCCGGTCAGGCCGTGATCGAAGGAGTCATCATCGAGTGGACCGACACGAACATTTCGAATTCGACATTCGAGGGCACCGCCCGCGAGATCATGCGCGTGCAGCTCACCGGTCGGGCGCACCCGACGGGCGAGATCGTTTTCAATCCAACCGCCCGTCGCGGAGACGCCGACTGGCGGGTCATGTACATCGGTCAGGGCGACAGCGCGTCAGGCGAGTCGAAAACGCCGTTCCGGAGCAATCCACAGCGGCTCGATACGCTGCTCGGCAAGGTTCTGCGGATTATCCCCGACCCGTACGAGCACGTCTCGACGAGCACGATCAGCGACAACGGCCGCTACCGCATTCCCAACGACAACCCGTTCGTGTCCAAGCCGGGTGCGCGAAAAGAAATCTGGGCTTACGGGTTTCGCAATCCCCATCGTCTGAGCTGGGCCGTCGATCCGGCCAATGCCGCCAATAACCGTCTCATCGTGAACTCGGTCGGCTTACACACGTGGGAAACGATCAACGTCATCCACAAAGGCGCCAACTACGGGTACTCCGCGCGCGAAGGCAACGAGATCGTGAAGGACGACAACACGACCGGCCCGTTACCTCCGATCGACAAGATTCTGGTTTACGTGCACGACACGCCCACCGAGGAAGCGGTGATTCCGACCTACCCGGTCGCCGAATATGGACACGTGCCTGGAGGCGGTGACGCGATTGGAACCGGCTATGTGTACCGCGGCAAGGCGATTCCGGCGCTCCAGGGCAAGTATGTCTTCACCGATATTACGACCGGCCGCATCTGGTACACCGATTACAAGGACATGCTGGCAGCCGACGATGGCAATCCGAAGACGATGGCGCAGATCCACGAGCTGAAAATCAGTTGGAAAAATCCAAACGATTCGCCCGACGCCGGAGCAAAGATCTACGACACGATGTTTCCGATCGCTCAGGCCGCGTACCATGCTCGTGGTGGAAAGGATCCGGATTTGCCGGGCCGCGCGGATGTTTCGGGTATGGGACGGGCAGATACGCGGATCGCGGTTGACGCGGCAGGCGAGTTATACGTCTACACGAAAACCGACGGCATGATCCGCCAGGTGGTGGGCGCGAAGTAATCACGAGGCGTCTGGCTGCTTCTTTCGAGCGCCATTCGCGCGTCCTTCTATTGTTTTGCGCATTCAACGCAACGGTTGGCCTGGTAGATGCTCCAGGTCACGGTTGTTTTCGTTGCAGATGGCTTCCATCAGTTCCGTGTCGAGCGAGAGGCGCACCTGCTCGGTGACGGTCCAGGGTCGGGTATAGGCCTTCGGATCGTCGATCGTAATGTGAAGCTCCATGTGGCCGAAATCCGTTCGTCGGAACCGTTCGATCACGTGCAATGCCTCCGTCGACGGCTTGCCCAGTAGATCTAACCAGGCCTTTCCGTTGAAACCCTTGGTGTCCACTACGAGCACGTCGCCGTCCCACTTACCTGTCGAATATCCGAGCCAAGTGGATGGTGCATCGTCTGCGACTTCCCGGCCATCGAGAAAGATCTGGCGCCAAAAACTCTCGAAAGCCTCATACAGGATGACAATGAAGCCGGGAGCTTGAACAACCTTCCACAATCCTGGAGCTGCGTTGACGCGAGGCACGCCCTGGGGCAGGCACTGCGCCGATGGATCGTTCTTGGACTGCGCTCCGGTCTTCCGCTCGTCGTACAGCGCTTTCGCCCAAGGCTGAAACGGAACGTCCTCCACATTCAGGTTCGCAGCAAAGTTCGCCGGCTCGCCATTGTGTTTGTTGTCCGGCACCCAAATTCCCGAGAGGTCAGGTTTGCCGTCAGGCAACCGCGGGGCCGGTGCCGACAGGTTGGGCTTGCCATCCGCTGTCCGTGGAATGTTGGGCGGAGGCACCTTCACCCACTGCGCGTGAAGAGGGGCAACCAAGAGAAGAGCGATAACGGAAGGCGCAATTATCAACGTCACAATTACTCTTTCCACAGTTTGCAGTTGCGAAGCTGCCCCAGAGCACTAGGGACTATGCAATTTTGCTAGCAATTCAGCACGTGCTAGTGGTGCTGCGTGGTGTCCAATACGGCTGGATGGTGCCCAACATCGCCGGAAGTGTCATTCTCAATGGCGGGCATTGCCGGTTCGCCGTCAGGCCGCGGAAATACCACCGCGGCTTGCACCAATCGGTCTTGTTTGATCCGGATATCACTTTCTCTTTCAGGGTGCTTGCCTCGCTTGTCGGCGTAGAAATCCCGAATGACCTTCATGTCGGTTTCAATGTTGCCTACGGGGTGTATCGTCTTTCCGATACCGGCGATTTTTCTGTCGTAATCCAGAAAGCCCAAGGCGATGGGAACGTTCGCTTTGAGCGCGATGTAATAGAACCCTGACCTCCAATGATCCGTTTTATTGGTGGTTCCGTCGGGAGACAGCGCGATGACCAACTCGTCATGCGCGTCGAACTCCGCGACCACCTGATCGACCAAACCGTTCGGCCGTGACCGATCGACAGCGATTCCGCCATTTTTTCTCAGCCACCACCCTCCCCAGCCCAGGTTAAAAGGCTTGTGGAAAAATTTTTCAGCCATGAGAAATTTGAATTTCAATCCGAGCGCTTTTCCCATGAGAAGCCCAATGGGGAAATCCCAATAGGAGGTGTGTGGTGCCCCGATGAACAGATACTTGTGGGCGTCGGGCAGATTTTCCGCCACCGTCCAACCTATCAAACGCAAGATCGATCGGGCAATCTTTTGAGTCAATGTGCGTAGCAGTTTAGAAGGAATTCACGCTCCTTTATCGCTCTCGCAAACAGAGCACCCGGAGACACGCTGGCGTCGATGACCGATTCGACGATGCTCTGGCGTGCTGCCGCGAGCCTCGCGGTTCCCTTGAGGCCGTCAAATTCTTGAAGGACGTCGAATTCTTTTTCACCGATACCGGCTCGGATCCAAAGCTGCTTAGGTATCTGGATCTCGGTGAACCGCGATTGACACTTTGATGTCGATTTTTTTGTTGCGCGATTCGCAGCTGGGCGTCTCCTGGCTGGGCGCTTGCGGTTAGGCGCCGCGGTAATCTCACTCGACTTGCCGCGGCGGGGTGTCCTAGCCTTCTTTGCCAAGAGCGCCAAGCCTAACCTCATCCGAATGCGAAAAGCTACGGTTTGGCTACGGTTGCTCCGCTTGCGCGGTTGCTCGCACCGGCTAGTCTTAAATTTGTTAAGAAGGTTGGAGGCGCCGCCCGGATTTGAACCGGGGATCGAGGTTTTGCAGCCCGGCTCCGCACTTCTGGGCGGTCCTTTCGCCTCAACGAGTTATCGAGATTGTTCCGAAGAATGGAGGGTTTCGCCTTACGAGGAATACGATGTCTACGTGGAATCGAGCGGCGACGGGGACAAAAAAGGGACAGCGGAACCCACCGATGACACGGCCGACGAACGCGAGCGCCTTGCCGCGCTTGTCGAGCGAGAGCGTCAAATTCTCGAGAAGCTGATTAATGACGCCAAGTCCAAAGGCGCCGACGTGTGGCTCGGCGAATGGACGAAACGGTTCCTCTCGGCGCTGCCGCCAGGCGCCAAGGTTGATTTCCTCGAGCTCTGCGAGAGTGATGACTGCGACCCAATCGCACTTGCCGTTCTGACGGCCTTCCTTCAGTACAGCCCTCGGCTTCAGACGATTATGCGCGCCATCGCTGGAGAGGCCTCGGCCGAAGACCGTTCATCCGCGGCGCGCAAACTTGAAAAAG
>DASTZI010000301.1:0-20503 GCA_035764385.1 Vicinamibacterales bacterium | reverse complement strand
CACGCGAACGATCATCGCGCGACTCCTCTGGCTGATCGCCGTCTTCCATGCGGTTGCAGCCGCAGCGACCGTCCTGTTTCGTCGTCTGGTTCTCGATCTCTGGCTGTTCGATCTGCGGCTGGGAGACGTGACGCAGCTTCTCCTGCGCGGCGCGGTCGCGTATGGTATCGCGCTCTCCTCGTCTCCTGCGATGCGCGCGCGCGCGGCGGCGTTCATGCGCTCCGGCGGATTCTTCGTGCTCGCCCTCATTGCGGCAGCCTGGTTGTCGCTTGGCCCTTCTCCGCAGGTGCTCGGCAGGCCGCTGGATCTCGCATCGCCGTATCGATTTCTGTGGACCTACATCCCTGGCCTCGAGGGACTGCGCGTCCCCGCGCGGTTCGCGATGATCGTCGCCTTGATGCTCGCGGTGCTTGGCGCATTCGGAGCCGCGACGGTCGCTCGTACGCGGCATGGAGTGATCGTGCTTGGCGTCCTGGCGGCGTTGTTTCTGTACGAAGCCAGTGCCGCACCGTTTGTCATCAACGGGATGTCGCCGGTGAAGGGATTCGCGACGCCTCCTGCGCGGCTGGAGCTCCCGCGGCGTGCGCCGCTCGTCTACAGAACCGTCAATCAGTTGCCGGCTGATGCCGTCATCGCCGACCTTCCGCTCGGCCAGGCGGACTACGACTTGCGCGCCATGTATTACTCCATCGAGCGCTGGCGGCCGATCGTCAACGGATATAGCGGGTTCTTTCCGCCACATTACGGACGGGCCACGGTGGCGCTCTCAGAGGTGCCGCGGCATCCCGACGTTTCCGTGGAGACGTTGCGCGAACTGGGCGTCACGCATGTAATCGTGCACGAGGCGGCGTACCTCAACGCGGAAGGCCGCGACACAACGGCGACACTGCTCGGCCTCGGCGCAACCGAGGTCTTCCGCGACGGCTCCGACGTCCTAGTTGCTCTCCGATGAGGCCGTTCAGTACTAGAATGCGGACGTGCGCGCTGATCCGCTGCAGTATCTCGCCGAAGAGCTGGACACTCTCAAGTCCCAGGGTCTGTACAGGCGCCTGCGTGTGCTCGATGATGAACAGAAAGCCCACACATCGATCGACCATCGCTCTGTCGTCAATCTGTCCTCAAACAACTACCTTGGACTGACGACGCATCCGAGGTTGCGCGAACGCGCGCTCGAAGCGACGCGAACACTCGGTGTGGGGTCGGGATCTGTCCGAACAATCGCCGGCACCATGAGCATCCATATGGAGCTCGAACGCCGGCTCGCCGCGTTCAAGCGGACGGAAGCGACGGTCGTCTTTCAGAGTGGTTTCACCGCGAATGCCGGCACCGTCTCATCGATCCTCGGCAAAGAGGACTTCATCATCTCGGATGAACTGAATCATGCGAGCATCATCGACGGCGCGCGCCTCAGTCGCGCCACCATCAAAGTCTTTCCGCATCGCGATGCCAAGGCGGCGCGCGCAATCGTGCAGGAGCTTCCGCGCGACCGACGCCGATTGATCATCAGCGACGGCGTCTTCAGCATGGACGGTGATCTCGGCGCGCTGCCGGCGCTCTGTGACGTCGCCGAGGAGTTCGGCTGCGTCATGATGGTGGACGATGCGCACGCGAGCGGCGTGTTCGGGACCAACGGGCGCGGCACGATCGATCATTTCGGCCTTCATGGCCGCGTCGACATTCAGGTCGGCACGTTGTCGAAAGCGATTGGGGCGCTTGGCGGCTACGTCGCAGGTTCCCGTGCCCTGATTGAATTCCTGTATCACCGAGCGCGGCCGTTTCTCTTCTCGACGTCGCATCCGCCGGCAGTCGCCGCATCCTGTCTCGCGGCGATCGACGTGCTAGAGGGCGAGCCAGAGCTGATCGAGCGGCTGTGGGACAACACGCGCTTTTTCAAGAGCGGCCTGCAGTCGCTGGGCTTCGACACGGGTGCGAGCGAAAGCCCGATTACGCCCGTGATCGTCGGCGACGCAGCGCTGGCGATGAAGCTGTCCGACGTCCTGTTCGAAAATGGCGTGTTCGCGCAGGGACTAGGGTTTCCGACCGTCCCGCGCGGCAGAGCGCGCGTTCGCACCATCGTGACGGCCACTCACACTCGTGATGAGCTGCAGTTCGCGCTCGATGGCTTCGCGAAGGTCGGACGCTCGATTGGCGTGATTTGAGGTTTTCCCAAGCTTCCGGCCGAGACGATAATACGCGGTACGCGACGGCGTGACCGCGTCACCCCATGGCTGCTGTAAATCTCCGATCCGCGCTCCCGCTGGCGCTCCTGCTGTGCGCGATGCCTGCGTACGGCCAGACCCAGGGTGCGGCACCGCCGGGTTCGCCCGACTTGTCTCGCCGAACCGTCGAAGACGCGAAGGCGGACGGCATCGCCCAGCTGCTCAATCACCTCGAGCAATTGCTTCAGCAGAACAACCGGGACGAATTTCCTTCGCTGCTATCGACCCCGGACATCACGGGTGCGGAAGCGGAACAGGCAACGGACGACCTGTTTTCCTACGAAACGATTCGCGCGGTGGTAAAGGAACGCGACCGGACTCCGCTCGAAGGTGCCCTTCCGGGCGACGGCTATTCGGTCGTGGTCGAAGTGATGACGGAAACGGCGGCGCGAGCGCGCGTGCTGACCGCTCGGGTCGACGTCCGCCGGCCGCGCGGTGGCGCGATCGATTCCTGGCGCATTGTCGCCATCACCCGCCTCACCTTCGTTCAGGGCCTGTACCGGCTGCGACTCGACGCGTCGACGCAGTACACCGCTCGTGAGTTCACGATCCGCGCGCAGGACGTGCAGTTCACGCTTCACACGGGGGCTGTGTTTCAGGTCCTGAGCGGGGAAGGTGTGACCGGCCTTATCCTGCTCGGCCGCGGCGAGATGAGGTTTGCGCCGGCGTCGCAAACGGAAAAAGGACAGCTCCGAATCTTCAGCGGAAATGAAACGCTGGCGACACCGTTCGGCGCCGCCTTCGTCCGCATGCACCCAGCCGACTATGAAACCCGGGTCGACGCATCGGGGCTCCGGGGCGTGCCCGCCGACCCGCGACAGGCCAGACGCGCACAGGACGTGTTTGCGGCGGAGGCGCCGAAGTCGTTCAACATCGATCTCCGCGATCTCAGTCGAGAGACGTGGTACATCCTGCCCCAGAGCGGCGACTTCCTCGCGGAAGTTCGGACGAACAAGTTCGGCACGCTGACCTACTCACGCAGCGGAGGCAATGCCGAAGACGTCACGCTGTTTGATCGCGTGCGCAAACGCGCCATTTCGTTGTACGCGTCCCCGTCCACGCTGGCGGTCCGGGGAGCGACCTACAACGAAGACAACCTCCGAACGTACGACGTCATTGACTACAACATCGATACCGTGGTGTACCCGGATCGTCAGTTCATCGAGGGTCGGACCCATGTGACACTGCGCATTCAGGCTGACGCCGCCGCCACGTTGACCATGCGGCTCGCAGAGCCACTGGCCGTCACGAGCGTGATCAGCAGCGAGTTCGGGCGGTTGTTGTTCTTTCGCGTCCGCAACGACGACAGCCTGATCATCAATCTCCCGGTGTCCGCCCAGCGCGGGGCCATGCTGGCCCTAGACGTGGTGTACAGCGGACGTCTCCCAACGCAGGAACTCGATCGCGAGACCGTCGCACTCGAGCCACAGCAGGGCGGCGATGATTCGGAGCCGGATTCACTGATTCAATCGGAGCCGAATTTTCTCCTGAGCAGCCGCTCCGCCTGGTACCCGCAAAATGTCGTCACCGACTATGCGCGCGCGCGTCTCCGCGTCACCGTACCCGAAGGCTATGGGTGCGTCGGGAGCGGTCAGTTGACGCCTGGCGACGTCTCGCTGCGGGACGCCGCAACCCAGACACCCGGACACGCATTCGTGTTCAATGCGAATCAGCCGGTTCGCTACTTCGCCGTCGTCGTGAGCCGGCTGACGCACGTCACTGATATCACGGTCAACGTCCGCGATAGTTCGATTCCCATCGCCGCGACGTATCAGTCGCCTGGCCGGCCGGGCGTCGACATGCGCCGCTATGATCGTCTGTCGATCGGCGTGGAGGCCAATCCGCGGCAGATAGGGCGCGGTCGAGACATTGCGCCCCTCGCTGCCGACATCATGCGGTTTTACGGAACGCTGATGGACGACATGCCGTACGAATCGCTCACCGTGACGATGCTCGAGCACGATGTGCCGGGCGGTCACAGCCCGGCGTACTTCTCCATCATCAACAACGCGGCGCCGTTCTCGAAGTTGTACTGGGGCAACGATCCGTCGGCATTTGCAGGGGTGCCCGAATTCTTCCTCGCGCACGAGCTCGCACATCAATGGTGGGGTCAAGCCATCGGTTGGAAGAACTACCACGAACAGTGGATCAGCGAGGGGTTCGCGCAGTACTTTTCCGCGCTCTACGCGCAGCGCGCGCACGGTGATGCCTCGTTCACCGCGATGCTTCGTCAGTTCCGGCGCTGGAGCCTTTCGGAGTCGGACCAGGGTCCGGTCGACCTTGGCTACCGGCTCGGGCTCATCCAGGGACAAGGGCGCATCTTCCGCGCGATCATCTACAACAAAGGCGCCGCCGTTCTGCACATGCTCCGACGCTTCGTCGGCGACGAAGCCTTTTTCAACGGCCTCCGCAGGTTCTACGCCGAGCAGAAATTCCAGAAGGCGGGGACGGACGACTTTGAACGGGCGATGGAGACCGCTTCAGGACGATCGCTCGATCGATTCTTCGACCGCTGGATCCATGGTTCGGACATTCCAACCATTCGTTATTCATCGACCATTCAGACTGGCGCGGTTCTGGTGCAATTCGATCAGGAGAGCACCACGATCTTCGATGTCCCTGTCACCGTGACGCTCCAGTACGCCGACGGCCGCCTGCAGGATGTCATCGTCCCGGTGTCCGACGCACACGTCGAGCAGCGGATTCCGACACGCGGAACCGTGCGCGACGTGCAAATCAATCGGGATTCGGCGGCGCTGGCGCGCTTCAACGAACTTCAGCGAGCCGCGGGAAGATAGATCGCCGCGACCTGGACGTCGCCACCGCGGGCGAGCGGTTGCAGGACGACCGCGAACCGCTGGCCGTTCTGCGCATAGAACCGTGTCACCCGTTCGCCGAGCGGCGTGCGATCGATTGCGGGCGCCGCGACTTCCGAGTTCGGGCCGATATGCGCGAACGCATCGACTGCTTTGTCCCCGACCCGCAGTTCGGATCCATCAGCGAGCAGCATCACCGGAACGGATACGGAGCGAGGCGGAACGGTCGCTGGAGGATCCGGAAGCGGTTCTTCGTGGGCGATCACGGGCGCGATCGCGACCACGTTGCCCATGTCGCGCATCAGCATGGACCCAATCGCCACGACGCCAAGAATGCAGGCGAGTGCGGCGAGCCACTCGAAAAGCGAACTGACGCGAGCGCGCGTGGCGTCCATCGGCCTCGGACTGGGAATGTAGACCCCTGCAAAGCGTCGGTCAAGCTCTACTCTGGTTCGAGTCGGATATGATTTCCAAGATATGGACACGGTCACGCTGACCATCGATGGACGGCAAGTCACAGTAGAAAAAGGAAGAACGGTCCTTCAGGCCGCCATCGAGGCCGGCATCTCCGTGCCGTATTACTGCTACCACCCCGGCATTTCGGTCGACGGCTCCTGCCGTGTGTGCATCGTCAAAATCGAGAAAATGCCGAAACTGCAGACCTCGTGTTCGATGGTTTGCACCGAGGGCATGGTGGTGAGCACGCGCGATCCGGAGGTGGTCACCGCGCGAGCGGGCGTCTTCGAATTCCTGCTCGTCAACCACCCGCTCGATTGTCCGGTTTGCGACAAGGGAGGCGAGTGCCCCCTGCAGGACTTCTCCTACACATTCGGGCCCGCTGACAGCCGGATGGATTTTCCGCGGCGCGTCTTTGACGGCGAAGGCGTCAAGGCGGACGTCGACTTCGGTCCGACGTTGATGCTGAACCGTAATCGCTGCATCCTTTGCACGCGTTGCGTACGTTTCATGCGCGACATCGACGGAGATGCCCAGATCAACATCGTCGATCGCGGTTACGGCAGCGAGATCGCGACGTTTCAAGAGCAAGGTGTCCACTCGATTCTGTCAGGGAATCTGATGGACGTGTGTCCGGTCGGCGCCATCACGACGCGCGACTACCGGTTCAAAAGCCGTCCGTGGGACAACCCGAACGTCGTCGATACGATGTGCACCTTGTGCTCGAGAGGGTGCAACACCAGTGCATGGCTGAAGGCCAAACCGGAATGGGCGAAAGGGTCGCGACTCATTCGAATGACGCCGCGGTTCAATCCCGATGTGAACAGCTACTGGATGTGCGACATCGGCCGGTTCGACTACCACTGGGTCGAAGGGGACACTCGCCTGCGAAGACCGCTGCTGCGACGCGGCGACATGCTCGAGCCCGCCGGGTGGCACGATGTCGAGCCACGGCTGCGCGATGCGGTTCAAGCCGCCGCTTCGGCCGATGCCGCTTCGGTTCGATTCCTGGTTTCCGCGCATGCATCCACGGAAGACCTCTTCGTCCTCAAACAGGTGATTGAAGGCTTGCTCGGCACCGATGGCCTCAGTGCCGCTTCGATTTCGTGGAGGCGAACGGAAAAGAGCCAGCCTGCCGCCACGCAGTTCAAGGTTCCGCCAACTGACGCACCGAATGTCAACGGAGCCCGCGACCTTGGCTATCGCGTCGGCAAAGGGAACGACGGTCTTCCGGATCTGGCAGAGCTGCGAACCGCCGTTGAATCAGGACGCGTCAAAGCGCTGTACGTGATCGACCCCGGACCTGACGGCTCGATCGGCGATGTCTCGTGGGTCGCGGAAGCGCGCCGTGCCGGAAAACTGCCCCTGCTTGTCGTGCAGGGCGTCGTCATGACGGACCTCGCGGGGGCCGCTGACTTCGTTCTTCCAGGTGCGGCGTACGTGGAAAAGGACGCGATCTATACCAACGACCAGGGGCGCGTCCAAGGTGCCGCGGCCGCGATCGTGCCTCCCGGTGAGGCGCGCGAAGACTGGCAGATTCTCGCGAATTTCGGCGCGCTCTTCGGCATGACGCTGTCATATCGGACGAGCGGCGATATCCGGCGGGCGCTGGCCGCCGCAATGCCAGGCACATCCTACGCGCAGGCCGCCGACGTGACGTTCGCACGCGCGATGCCGGCACGGAGCTGGCTCCAGGCCTCGAACCCCTCCGAGCGGTGGAAGTGGGATTTCATGTATCAGGATCTGCCGCCGATCAAGGGGCACAATGTGCAGATGGAGGACGCGCTACCGCACGGAGCGGTACCGCTGACTCCGGTCGGCAACAAGCCGTGATTGAAAACGTCACGCTCCTGGCGGCGTTTGGCGCGGGCCTCCTCTCGTTCATCTCCCCGTGCGTACTGCCACTCATCCCGGGATATCTGTCGTATATCTCAGGACTCTCGCTCGACGAGATGCGCGGGACGGGCACCGCAGCGGTGGCGGCGCCCGTGCGGAGTCGGGTGATTGTGTCGTCGCTCGCCTTCATCCTCGGTTTTTCGCTGGTCTTCGTGGCGCTCGGGGCGTCGGCGAGTGCCCTCGGACAGTTCCTGATGTCACGCTTGACGATCCTGGGTCGCATCGCGGGCGCCATCATCGTGCTCTTTGGCCTTCACACGATGGGGTTGTTGCGCATCGACTGGCTCTATCAGGAAAAGCGAGTGCAGACCAACCGGCGCCCAGCGGGTTTTCTCGGAGCCACGCTCGTCGGCATTGCATTCGCGTTTGGATGGACGCCGTGTATCGGGCCAATCCTGGCCGGGATTCTTGCGGTCGCCGCGGCGCAGAACACCATCGACCAGGGGGTTCGACTGCTTGCGGCGTATTCGCTCGGGCTGGCGATTCCTTTCTTCGCGACCGCACTGGCTATCAACCGGTTTTTCGCGGCGTTCGCGCGGATCCGCCGGCACTATCACGCCATTGAGCTGGCGTCGGGCGCGCTGCTTGTCATCATCGGAATTCTGATCTTCACGAACCGGTTTACCGTCATCGCCCGCACGCTCCAACCATACCTGCCGGTGTATTGAGCCGCCGCCTGAAGGCGGACTCCGCCGGCACGCCAGACCCGCTGATTAACACACTCGTAACGCGACGGTGATTCATCGGAAACGTCGCCGTCTTACAAATCACATTCGCATGACAAAGCGCATCGTCGTCGCGTTCTCGCTGATGTTGGTCGCAATCGGTGTTGCCCAGGCGCAAACTCCGGCCCCCGCCACCACCCCCCCCGCCGAACCTGAGTACCCGATCGTTCGTGTCGGCGTCCTTTCCTATGTGCAGTACGACGCCGAGCTCGAGCATCGCGACGGCTTCAACGTGTTCGACCTGACGCGCGGCTACATCAACGTCAACGGCCAACTCGCGCGGAACGTGCGCTTTCGAATAACGCCGGATGTCAGGCGCGCGACCAGCGACACCACACTGTCCGGCTCGCTGATACTCCGCATCAAGTACGCGTTTGTCGAGCTCGACAATTTCAAGACAGAGCGATCGTGGGTGCGATTTGGCGCACACCAGACGCCGTGGCTCGATTTCGAAGAATCAATCGATCGATATCGCGTCCAGGGCACGATGTTTTCAGAACGCGAAGGTCTGATTCCGGGCTCGTCGGATTTCGGCATCGGCTACTTCACGCCTGTCGGCAAGTACATCGACATCCAGACGGGCGTCTACAACGGGGAGGGTTACGCTCAGACGGACATCAGCAAGCAGAAGAGCGTGCAGGGACGGGTGACGCTGCGCCCGTTTGCGGGCCGCGGCACTGCGAACGGTTTCCGGCTCTCAGGATTTTTCAGCGGCGGCTGGTACGCCGCGGACCGACCGCGGCGGCTCGGCATCGTGATGGGCAGCTTCGAGCAGACGCACCTCGTCGGCACACTGCAATACGTGAAAGCCCTCGAAAACCCCAACCCCATAATGCCGCGGAATATCTGGCGGAGCGGGCCGTCAGGGTTCATCGAGATTCGTCAGGGCCTTCAAGGATGGGCCGCACTGGCGCGAGTCGATTTGTTCGATCCGAATCAATCGGTGGCAGACAACTCACAGCGACGCATCATTGCCGGTGGCGCGTACTGGTTCGGCTTTCCACGCAATAGCCGCGTGGCTCTCGTAGCCACCAACGAACAGGTGCACTACGAGCCCGCCTCCGGTCGCGTGAACGAGAATCGGTTGCTTGTCCAAACGCTCGTCGAGTTCTGACGGGTTCATTTTCGCGAGATAGGGATCGAAATTAGAACCCGGTGTCTTTATACTGGTCGTCGATGCAGAAGCCGACGATCCGGTACGTCGTTGCTGCCGTCCTCATCGCCGCCGCCGCCATCGGCGGCTTTTTTGTTTTCGACGCACGTCGGCGCGCTGCAGATATCGAGACGCAGGCGCGGGAGGTCCACAGCCGCATCGAACAGATGATCACTGCGTCAGGAGACTTCGCCGCCGCGCAGCAAGCGTACGTCGTCCAGGGTCAACCGCAGCAGCCATGGTTCGAGAAGAGCGCCATGCTCCTCCAGCAGTTCAGGGAACTGCAGTCCGGCGTTCGTCCCCTGCTGAAGTCACGTGATGATCTCGCCGCCGCTGACGCTGTCGACGAGCAGTTCAAAACCATGGTGTTGATCGACGGCAGGAGTCGGCAGTACCTCGAACAGGGGGAACGCCTCCTGGCGTCGGATCTGATCTTCGGTGAAGGCCGCGATGCGATCGCCGTCGTGGTGAAGGAGCTGCGCACCATCGACGCATCGGAACAGCAGGCCACTACTGCGATGCGATCGGACCTCGAGCGGCAGCAATGGGGAGCGCTCGCTGGAATCGCGGTCATTTGGCTTGCGGGACTCGTGCTGCTGACGCCGTCGGCACAGGCGCCCCCGGCCGAGCACAGCTTCGGGAACCTGAACCTCGGGCTGTCGGACAGGACACCATCGGATTCGGCTTCGCAGCCTGTGCCGCCACCGGCTGCCGCACTGCCGCAACCAGATCTCGCGGTCGTCGCGGATGTCTGCGGCGCTCTTGCCCGAACGACTGACGCCGGTTCGCTGCGGGATGCGCTGGCACGCGCGGCCGCTGTCCTCGACGCGCGGGGCATCGTTGTTTGGATCGGCGCAGGAGAAGAGTTGTTCCCCGCGTTGGCTCATGGTTACGACGAGCGCATCGTTGCGCGCTTCAGGCCCATTCCGCGCAACGCCGCGAACGCGACGGCTGCAGCATGGCGGAGTGCACAAATGCGCACGGTTCCCGCGGACGCGGCGTCGCATGGCGCGGTTGCGGTCCCGCTGTCAGGTATCAACGGGTGCGTCGGCGTACTTGCAGCCGAACTGCGCGACGGCCGTGAACAGAATGCCGCCACACAGGCGGTCGCGGCAGTCATCGCCGCGCAGCTTGCCGCCATCGTTCCTGCCTGGCCGGCGCCAAGCACTACCCAACCCATCGCCGCATCACGCACCTGATTTCCGCCTGTTGGCGGCTGTATCACCGGCCGAAACGACCGGTATGCTGCTGTCTTTTTTCTTGCTCCTGCTCGCGCAGGATGTTGCACCGGCGCAGACGACTGCCGCCGCCTCCGATCTGTCGGCCGCGATCGAGCTCGCAGAGTCGGGGCGGAATGCCGAGGCGCTGGCTGCGATGCAGAAAATCGTCGCCGCAAATCCAGAGGATCACCTCGCGCGGCTCTGGATCGCGAACGTGCACATGCGGATGGGACATCCGGAGCTCGCCGAACCCGTGTACCGCAGCATCGTCGTCGAAGACGCAGACAACGTCGACGCGTGGGTTGGATTGGGTTCCGCTCTTCTTCATCAGGACCGCATCGTTGAAGCGCTCGACGCGCTGACGCGCGCAGAGCAAATCGCCCCCGAGAACGCGAAGGTCGTTGGCGCACTCGCGAGCGCGTATCAACTCGCAGGCGACGATCGTCGATCGATCGAGTACCGGCAGCGCGTGGTGACGATGTCTCCGACCACGACGAACCTGATGCTCCTCGAGGATGCGAGGCGAGCCTACGGGCATCGTGTCGAAGCGCAGGCGTACGACGAAGACTTCAGCAGCCCCACACCGTCAACCCGCGTATCGGACATCGCGATCAACTTTCGCCTGTCCGACGTGGTGCGTCTGATCGGCCGCGCAGAACTGCAGACCATGTCCGGCCATCGGGAAAACCTCGACGGCGGCGGTGTTGCGTGGCGTTGGACGCCGTGGGGAACCTTCACCGGGCAGGCTCTCATCGGTAACGACAACCTCGTGCTGCCGCAAGGTGACTATCTGGGGCGCGTCGACTATGGGTATCGCCGTGCGACGTGGACGGGTCAGGTGCGCTACTACGATTTCTTTGGCGCCACCGTACTGATGCTCTCTCCCGGCGTAACCGTAACGCCAACACCGCGATGGACGGTTGGCCTGCGCTATGCCTTGACCTCGACGGATTACGCCACGGTAACTGGTGTACGGAACAACACCTTTGACGTGCGGATCGCGCGCGAACTCGCGCCGCGCATCTGGGCGAGAGGCGCGTTCGTGCGCGGGGTCGACAACTTCGAAAACTTCACGATCGAGGAGGCCGGCGAATTCCACGCCAAAACCGCAGGCGCGGCTCTCCAGATCCTCCTGCCGTCACTCACCTCGATCGTGGGCAGCTACGACTACCAATGGCGGAAGGACGACGTACGAATGGGGCGCGCGAAAATCGCGCTCGTTCAGGGGTTCTGATCTCCTCTCTCGCCATGTCGTCGGAAAGACGAGGCTGTCCGTCTACGCCTGAGTTCTGACCTCTCTAAGAGACGGCGCCTGTGTCCAATTCGGCGAAATCCGGCCAAGAACCGCGGCTTTTGACCGGGCATATCTTTTGAACCAGCCGGCATCGGTCGCGCCGGATCACCGGGGTGCGTAACATCAGGCAGGCGCTGGCATCGCCGCATTCCGGCGGTTCTTTCACGATCCGGTCGCGACCTTTTCGACGTCCAGTCCCGGTTTCACCTTCTTCGGTTGGAAGCGGGACATGGAGGTCAGGAGTTGCAGACATGGCCAAGGCTTCGAGTCTCGTACTCGCGCTCGTCGGCGCGCTTCTCATTTCCGGTTGCGCGCTTCGGACAGTGCACGTTGCGCAGTTGAAAGACCAGCCGGCTCGTTACTACAACAAGACCGTCAGCGTGCAAGGCGTCGTGACCAAGAGCTGGGGACTGCCGCTCGTGCCGTTTCAGTTCTACAACGTTGACGACGGTACCGGTCAGATCACCGTCATCGGTCATCAGGGTCGCGTGCCTCCGACCGGCAGCCGCGTTGATGTGAAGGGTCGCGTCCAGGAACTGGCGGCCTTTGGCGGTCAGTCGGTCGGCCTCCATATCGACGAATCGAAACGGAAAATTAAGTATTAGAAAACCCCAAATCCCAGATCTCAAACCCCAAATCTCAATGCTCGTGGAACCGAGATTGGGGCTTGGGATTTGGGGTTTGGGATTTGGGATTTACGACGTGATCTTGACGGCCACCGCCGTCATGTCGTCGCCCTGCGGCGCCGTTCCTCTGAACAGAATGACGGAATCGAATATCGCATCGACGATCTCGCGCGCCGTCGCCTTGCGGTTCTCACGGACGACATCGCACAGCCGTTGGGCACCGTACTCTTTCCCATCCGCATTCATTGCCTCGAAGATGCCGTCGGTGCAGAACACGAACAGCTCGCCGGCGCGGAGCGGCAGCGTGACCTCGTCATAGGTCACACCTGAAAACGATCCGAGCGGTACGCCGGGAAGTTCGATCTGGCCGCATTCGTCATCCAAGCACCGCACCGGATACGGCAATCCTGAGTTCGAGAGCGTGACCGTCCGCCGCTTGAAATCGAAGAAGGCATAACACAGCGTGCAGTAGTACTCCTCGAGCTGGCGGTCGTGGAGGATGGTGTTCATCGCCTGCAGTACACCCGCCACACTGAACCGATCCGGTGTGTATCTCCGCCGATAGGTGCGCGATCGGACCAGTTCCGCCGCGAACGCGCTGTACAGCGCGGCCGGCGCGCCTTTACCCGACACGTCGCCTACTGCGACGACGAGGCTGTTCGGTTCGGGATCGATGAAGTCGTGGAGATCGCCTCCCAGTTCACGTGCGGGGGCAAATCGTGCTGCGACGTCGGCATTGCGAAGACGTCGCGGCGGTTCGGTCGGCAATAGCGCCGCCTGAACCCGCTGCGCGAAACGCAGCTCCTTTTCGATCCGCTCTTCGTTGCGGCGAACCTCCTCGTAGAGCCGCGCATTCTCGATGGCGACCGCCGCCTGGCTGGCGAGCAGCGTCAACAACTCCTTGTTTTCCTTGGTGAAGGCGTTGAGCTCCGGGCTTTCGAGATCGAACACACCGATGCACCGGTCCTTAATCAGCATCGGGATCACGAGCTCGGACCGAACGTCTTCGACCAGATTGATATAGCGCGGATCTTTCGACACGTCGGAGATGAGGAGCGGCTCTTTGTACAGCGCGGCCCATCCGACAAGTCCTTCGCCAAGTTTGATGTTCTTCGCCGAGTTCTCCTCCCCATACCTGACGGCCAGCTTCATCTCGAGCATGTTCGTCGTCTCGTTCAGCAGCAGGATGCCGAAGGTGCGGTAGTCGATGATGCGTTTGGTGAGGCTTGCGATCCGCGTGAGCAGGACGTCGAGATCGAGGATCGACGACATCTCCCGCCCGATCTCCGCGAGGGTTTCGAGAGTCTCGTTGTAATGCCGCTCCGAGCGGAACAAGCGCGCGTTTTCGATCGCGACCGCCACGTGTGCCGCGAACTGCCGGAGCAGCGCTTCGTCGCGGTCGGTGAAGGCACCGCTGTGCTCGCTGAGCAGGTTCAGCGCTCCGATCACCCGTCCTTTCCTGCGCATCGGAACGGCGAGCTGCGCAACCATGTTTCGCAGCGGTCCCATGAAGCGCGGCTCCTTGCCGATGTCGTTGACGAGAATCGGCCGCCCTTGTTCGACGGCCGCGCCGACCACGCCCTGTCCGACCTTGAGGCGGAGCGTGCGCACGACATCATCGGGATAGCCGACGGCGTACGCGATATGCAGTTCCTGCCGTGATTCGTCCAGCAGGTACACCGCGAATGCGCTGAAGCGCGTGATCTGCGCAATCAGCTGCGGAATCTTTTCGAGCAGATCCGCGAGGTCGAGCACCGACGTGACTTCCCGACCGAGTTCAAAGAGCGTCGAAAGCAGGTCGGTATCGGTCGCCGGACGAGACGGCGCGGCCTGAGGCCGTAAAGGATGATCGCTCATGTGCGGAGCCCGGGATAAGACGCCAGATTATACTGACTGGTCCCCAATGGAATCGTTGTCGCTGCCGCTCGACTACAGCGCGATCGAGCGGATCATCCCTCACCGGTACCCGTTTCTGCTCGTGGATCGCATCACCGAGCTCGAACCGGACAGACGGATTGTCGGGATCAAGAACGTTTCGTTGAACGAACGGTACCTCTCGCGCCAGCCAGGGACGCCACCCGCATTGCCGCCGACAATCCTCACGGAGGCGGTGGCGCAGGTCGGCGCCATTCTGATCCTGTCCAAGCCTGAGAACCGGGAGAAGCTGATTTTCTTCATGGGCATCGATCGCGTGCGCTACCGCCATCCGGTGCACCCCGGCGATGTCGTCGAGATTGAAGCGCGCGTCAAGCGCCTGCGCAGCCGCATGGGCCAACTCGAAGGCGTCGCGCGGGTGGAAGGACGAATTGTCGTCGACGGAACGATGACGTTCGCGCTGGGTCCAGTGCAGCCCTGAGCTCGTCTTCAGTCGACTAATCGCTGTCAGCGGCCTTGAAAATCAGCAGCACTCCACCAACCTTCGCGGCACGGCTTGCCCACCGCAACACGCGTGAGTTCGGCCGGTAGTACCGCGCTGCATCGAGTACTGCCGGGGCGAGGACCGTCACCCCGATCCACGGCTCGTCTACGTCGGCGGAAAGCGCCATTCCGCGTGTATCGCGCTCGAGTGGACCGCGACGCACGAACGCGGCGCCCGAATAGATGACGGACGTCACGACGTTAAAAGCGAGCAATCCTTTCAGCACAGGCGCGTGCTCTTCGCGAAGTTGCGGGTGCCTCGACAGGACGATGTCGCTGACGACGTGCTGAGCCCAGAACCCGGCGGAAGAAATGATGAACTCCTTCGTGGGTGTGACGGGCTCATGCGTAATGGCAAAGAAGGGGATGAAACCGGCCGAGACTTTCCGCACCCCGGGGTCTGCACCGAACGCCTCATCCGCAATGACGTGAGCCGATTCATGGAACCCGAGCCCAAGCGCAGCGCCGGCGAAGAACCGGACGACATCGATAGTTTGGGCTGAAACGGATGGTGGGGCGCAGGACAGCGCCACGATCAGCGCAACGCCACACCTCGCGGTACTCATGTTGCAGCCTCGGTAGGCGAGGCACAGCAACTGCTGTGAGGAGGGTTTAGACGTGCTCGAGACCATTGCGATTATTCTGATCGTTCTCTGGCTGTTGGGAATGGTCAGTGGCTACACGCTCGGTAACTTTATTTGGGTTCTGCTGGTGATCGCGGTCGTGCTGTTCCTGGTGCGTCTGGTCAGCGGCCGCCGGGTCGTCTGAGTCAACATCGCTGGCACCCCAATCAGACAAGCTTCGGCGTGATTGGGCCGTAGCTCGGAAGCTGCGGTCCGTCACGCCGCCGTCGCTCTTCCCCTGCACAAGCGCGGACCCTAACAACACCATCGTGGAGGCGACCACCACGCGCATTCCAAATGGTTCTCCCGCGACGATCGCGCCGAGCAGTATCGCGATCACCGGATTGGCGTACGCGTACAGGGAAACGGTCGCGGTCGGAAGGTGTCGAAGGGCGTACGTATAGGCGGAATACCCGATGATGGAACCAAACACCGTTAAGTAGAGTTCTGCGGCCACTGTGCGTGAAGTAAATGACAGCTGGTTCCATTCACCTCGGACAGTAGCCGCCGCGAGCATCACGAGGCCGCCGAATAGCATCTGCATCGCGCTCGCCGACATGACGTTTTCCTTGAGCGCATGCCGCCGGGACACCGACGACCCAAGCGCCCACCCAACACATGCGACCTGAAGCGCAATGATGCCAGCCAGGAATTGACGTCCGGCTGCGCCGCCGGAGGCAATGTCCTGCCAGACGAGCAGCAGGATGCCGCCAAAGCCGACGACGAGCCCAAGGACCAGCCTTGTCGATAGCGCGTCACCGTCGCGAGCGAACGCCTCGATACCGATCATCCAGAACGGGATGGTGGCGACTGTGACCGCGGCTATTCCGCTCGGTACCCATTGCTCTGCCCAGATCACACCGCCGTTACCCACACAAATCGTGAGGATGCCGGTTAGGGCGAGCCCGCCCCACTGCCTAGGGCGAATAACCGGTTCTCCCCGGCTGGCAAGCAGGGCGACGAGCAGGATGCCGGCGGCGGTGAAGCGAAGGCCTCCTACAAGTGCCGGCGGAATCGTTTCGAGCGCGATTCGAATTCCCAGGTAAGTGGTTCCCCAGAGCACGCACACGGCAATCCACGCGATATACGCGCGGCGGTTCGGATGCTCGAGAGACACAGACCGTACAGAGTATCAGCCACGTTCATGTGGGCCATCCCGAAGCGCGCCGCGTTTTCTTGTCGCCGATCCCGCGCCGGCTTACCATTGGTTCCATCGCGAAAACGTCTCGTTCCGTTGCTGCGCAGACCCGTGCAGACGCGTTCGCGCGGCTGTTCGAGGCCGTCCGCGAAGGGGTGTTCATCGGTGCGCTCGCGCCGTCCGACGTCGACGCGACCGACACCACGCTCGCCGCAAATCCTCATCTCAAACAGATCTTCGGCTATCCAGTGGACGCCGCGGACGCTGACGTCGCGCCATTTGCGCCCGAGCGGTTCGTCGACGCGGGCGCCAGAAGCGCTCTGGTCTCGCGCCTCGCCGAGGCGGGCGCCGTCACCGATCACCTTCTTCGGATGCGGCGTGTCAACGGCTCACCGGTCTGGGTGGAAGTCACCGCGCGAGCGCGCACCGCCCGAAGCGGGGGGCTTTTGCGGATCGAAGCGCTCGTCCGTGACGTGAGCGAGCGAAAGCGACTCGACGACCAGGCGAAAGATATCTACCAGCAGATTCTGCAGTCCGAAAAGATGGCCGCGCTCGGACAAACCATCTCCGGTGTCGCGCATGAATTGAATAATCCGCTGGCGACCATTCTGAGCTGGGCGGAGCGGCTGTCAGAGAAATCGCTCGACGACACGGTGAAACGCGGCGTGTCCGTGATTCTCGGAGAAGCGGAACGTGCGGCGCGGATCGTGCGGAATCTCCTGACGTTCGCGCGAAAACGGCAGTCCACGCGCGCGATGATTGACCTCAACAGGCTGGTCAGCAACACAATCACGCTTCGCGCCTACGATCGGATGCCGACGCTGACAGTGTCCGCTGATCTTGGGTCGAACCTGCCGAGCGTTTTTGCCGACGCACACCAGATCCAGCAGGTACTCCTCAACCTCATGATCAATGCGGAGCAGGCCATGCTCGATGGCAATGGCCGCGGGTCTCTCGTCGTTCGAACCCGTCACGATGGCGAACACGACGTGGCGCTCATTGAGGTCGTGGACAACGGGCCCGGCATTCCCCTCGAGGCGCAGACGCGGATCTTCGACCCCTTCTTCACGACGAAGGAGGTCGGCAAAGGAACGGGGCTCGGCCTCACCGTCGCGTACGCGATCGTTCAGGAACACGGCGGTCGGATTCGCGTGAGGCCAACCGCTGGCGGCGGTGCCACGTTTTCAGTGGAACTTCCGTTGAGCGGCCTTGATGGGGCTTCAAGGCCCGCGCGACAGACGCTGACGCCGATGGAAGCGGCTCGTGGCGCGTCTGTCCTGATCGTCGAGGACGAGCGCGCGCTCGCCACCGCGGTCGCCGAAGCGCTGACCGATGCAGGTCTGGAAGTGGATCATGCAGGCGATGGCGAAGAAGCCCTCGCCTGCTTGAGACATGGAACCTACGACGTGGTGATCTGCGACTTGAAGATGCCGCGCGTCGACGGGATGACGCTTTACCGCGCGATCGCGGCGGCGACGCCGGAGCTCGCACGCCGCGTCATCTTCGTCACCGGGGACGTCGCAGGCACCGACGCTGAACGCTTCCTCGAAGACAGCGGTTGCCGCTGGCTGGCCAAACCATTCAGGCTCTCCGAGCTGCTGCGCGCCGTCCGCGAAACGCTCGCGTAGTCGGCTTTTGGCGCGGCGCCAGCCGACAGCGGTACGACCACGGCCGGCTGCACGCTGTCGAGCGTCGCCTTCGCCATCCGCGGCTTGTGCTGGAACTCAAGTATCGCAGTGCGCATCGCCTTCGCGGCTTCTGCCGCCGGCATCACACCGGCCAGCGCGTCGCGAAGTCTACGGATTGCACGCGCGTGCAGCTGCGATACCCGAGACTCGTTGACGCCGATTTCGGCGCCGATCTGTTTCATCGTGGCTTCCTGGTAGTAATAAAGCCCGATGACTTTCTGCTCGCGCGGCGGGAGTGATTCGATGGCCGCGCGGATGCGGTCCTTGGTTTCTGACTTCTCGTACGCGGTGTCTGGCTGCTCGGGCTCGGACGGGATGAGCGCCGCAGGCAACGTCGACTCGTCGAGGTTTTCTCCGCTCGCCAGCGGGGAGGTCGATTCGATGGCGTTGATGCGGACGATGGTTCGGCCGAGGCGCTTTTCGTCGGATCCCATCTTGGCTGCGAGGTCGGCCAGCGACGGCTCGCACCCGAGCTCGCGCCGGAGTTGCTCCCGAGCCGCCTCGAGCTCGCGCCGCTGACGGCGAACGCCACGCGGCCATGCATCCTTGCGAAGGGCGTCAATCATCGCGCCGCGAATGCGGCGCTCGGCAAAGGTCTCGAACTTGATGCCGCGCGATTCGTCGAACCGGTGCGCTGCGTCGATGAGGCCAATGACACCATCCTGTACAAGGTCCCCAATATCAATCGAATGAGGCATCGTCGCTGCCACCCGGCGAGCCAGCTGCTCGACAAACGGGAGATGGGCAACGACCCGTGGATTTTCTTTGCCTTGACGCTGACGCGAGCGCATTTAACTGACCTCCGGCGCCCGGCATAGGCAACTGGTATACCAAACGGCAGAGCCAGTGAGTACGACATGACAATTTCCGGCAGGAGTGTGCCGCTAACGCGCTGGAAATATTGCGCGTTAGCGATATTTCCTGTGAATGGGTCGCGGTGGTGTGCGTCTGCGCAGTGCCGTGCAAATCGTCAACGGATCGGCGCTTTGCGCGGCCGATTTCGCCAACTTATTGACGGTTCGGATTACAGAAGTAGGGTGAAGTGCTTGATTAAAACAGGCTTCGAGGAACGAGGCTTTAAATGTTTCGCGACGAGACTTACGCGGTGACGAGTGGCTCAGAACGACGCCTGATCTCTTTTGCCGTTCCCAGGGCCTCCAGGACGCTTTTCACGACCTGCTCAGCGCGGGCTCGGTGTGTGACATCAGGCGATTTGGCTTCCAGAAGTTCGGCATGTGCGAGCACGACGCCGAGCTGGTTATTCAGCTGGTGAAACAGCAGGCGGAGCTGTTGGTCAGTAGCGATGCTTTCCATTTCCCGTGCGATTCGGTGCCGCGTGGCGTGTTAGGCCGAATGCCCCGGGGTGGCGTGCGTCGCGTGCGAACCGTTTCCATTCGAGCCAGTTGGCCTGGCGCCCGCGTCCCGCCACAGCGAGTCGGCGAAGATGCGAATCGAGCCGCCCGCGGTGCGGATATATTCCACTTTGCCCGCCGAGATCCAGTTGTAGATCGTACGGCGGCTGACGCCGACCGCTTCGCAGGCCTTCATGATTGAAAGTGTCTGTCTGTCCATAAATTTTGGTGTCAGGTGTCAGGCGTCGGGCTTTGACCAGTTACCAGACTTTAGGGGAATCAACTGCCCGTTACGTGCACCCAACTGCTCAATGACCTGTATCGGGCGAACTGCGAAAAAGCGTTAGCCGTCGTAAACACCTGATTCATAAGCGCTGACTCCCCAATACCACCCAGCGTTCGGGTCCTTTTGTGCCACCGTGTGTCAAAATGTTGGCACCGTGCTTCATCTCCTCTTCGTAGACGACGAGCCGGCTCTTCGCTCGCTCATGGCGGAACGTCTCGGAGAGCGCGGATTCGAGGTCGTCGAAGCGGATGGCGGCGAAAAGGCGATTCACCTTCTCGAACAATTCGCCTTCGATGTCGTGATCACCGATCTCCGGATGCCCGGCATCGATGGAACTCGCGTCATTGAAACCGCCCTCGAGCGTTATCCGGGTATCGTCGGCATCGTCATCACCGGCTACGGCACGATGAAGGACGCCGTGGATGCGATCAAACGGGGGGCATCGGACTTCATCGCCAAACCGTTTCAGTTCGACGAGCTGATGCATGTCCTGCAGAAGGCGATCGAGCAGCGCCGCCTGAAGTCAGAGAACGCGTATCTGCGGTCGCAGCTCGAAGAGCGATATCAGTTCGCCGGAATTCTCGGTCACAGCC
>DASTZI010000300.1:0-7259 GCA_035764385.1 Vicinamibacterales bacterium | reverse complement strand
TGGGCCACTCCCGCATGCGCGAAGCGGCGCGCCGCAATTGCCAGTTCCATCGCCGCCGCGTCGTTTCTGGCGACGTGCAATGACCCCGACCGCTCGTACTCGATCGGCTGCTGCGCGTCAGCGGACACACGCGCCACGAAGTCGTCGTAGAGGCCCAGGCTGTTCACACCGAGCCGCAGAAGCGCGTCGACGTGCCCTTCGATGTACGGGGCAAGAATCCCTGCCGACGCCTGCGTCGCACCGCGGCCCGGGCCGCGCATATCGACGATCCGAACTGCGACGCCGCGCGACGTCAGTGCATGAGCGACCGCGCACCCGATGATGCCGCCGCCCACAACCGTGACCTTCACCCCGCGATTGTACTGAGCGCTGCTGAGTTTGCGCTGTTCTTTGCCCGCATCCATACTTGCCGACCCGTGTCACCGCGGCCAAGTCGGCGCGCACAAACACCGTCGGTCGAGCTCGTGCTGTACATCAGCACGACCTCGTCCTCCGCAGCCCCCGCGACCCGCGATTGCGAAGCCCTGCTCGCGCGGTTCGATCGGCGAGCGGTGCGCCTGGAAATTTGTGACGTGAGCCAGCAGCCGGACCGCGCGGAAACCGACGGAATCTGCTTCACACCCATGCTGCTGAAGAAACAGCCGCTGCCGCGCACCTACATCGCCGGCGATCTGTCCAATACGGCGGCGCTCGTCGACCTTCTTGTTTCGTGTGGAGTAGAACCGCTCGATGACGCTCCTCAAAAAGATTCGCACCGTGGCCTTCCAGCCGGGCGATCCACCCCAAAGCAGTAAACTGGGCGTCTGCCTTCCACAAACAATACTGCGCCGGTGACGCAGCTTCGCCGCATCTGCGTGTTCTGCGGATCCAGCAAGGGGGACAACCCCCAGTACGCTCAGGCGGCAGTTCAACTTGGCCGTGAGATGGTGCTGCGAAACATTGGGCTCGTGTTTGGCGGAGGCTGCGTTGGACTGATGGGTGTCATTGCCGACGCCGTGCTCGAAGCCGGCGGTCACGCGATTGGCGTGATCCCGCACGCGCTGGTCGCGCGCGAGCTCGCGCATCGCGCCCTGCCCGATCTTCGCGTCGTGAACTCGATGCACGACCGCAAGGCAACGATGGCGGAGCTCGCCGATGCCTTCGTGGCAATGCCCGGCGGCTTTGGCACCTTCGAGGAGTTCTGCGAGGTCATCACGTGGACGCAGCTTGGTGTCCATCGGAAGTCGTGTGGGTTGCTGAACGTGTGCGGCTTCTATGACCCGCTGATCGCACAGTTCGATCGCGGTGTCGAACAGGGGTTTATCAAGAGAGGCAATCGGAAGATCGTCGTGGCGCATGCCGACGCCGGCGTGCTGCTGGATGCGCTGGCTACCCCTCCGGCACCCGCGGAAGCCGCGTGGATCAGCCGCACGGATGAGACCTAGCGAAGTCGACGTTCGCCCACAACCGGGGACAGCCGTTCGCCGGGCACGTCCGTGGCTATCGCGATAATTCACAAGAATTCTCGGGAATCCCAGGGCATAGGCCTTGCTCTAAAGGTCATCCATGGAGATTAGAACGTCCACTGTCGCGGTCGTCGCCGCGTCATGCATCACCATCGGCGCGGCCGGCGCGTTTCTCGCCAGCCGTCCGTCGAAGGACACCGCTCCTCCACCGCCTGCGGCTGCGGCGGACGTCGCCACGGGCGGCGTCGAGCAGTCCGAAGGGGTCATTGCCGACGCCCCGAGCACACTGGCGCCGACGGCCGCGCCAGCCCCATCTGCGGCACCCGCGCCGGTTGTTGCGCCGCCGCCGAAAGCTCGCGTCGAAAGTCCTCGTCCTGCTCCGGCCCCGGCGCGGAGCGCGCCAACTCGAGTGCAAAACACGCCTCGACCGGCAGAACACGCGCGTCCGGCGATTGCCGACTCACGTCCAATCGCCACGCCGCCGACGACGACCGTCGATAACAGGGTGAATCAGCCGAAGCCCGTTCAGCCGGTTGCTGCTGAGCCGGTACTCCCACCGGCTCCGCCGGCTCCACCGCAACCGCGTTTCGTCGATCTGGTTGTTTCGCCCGACTCTGTACTGGGTCTCCAGATGGAGAGCGCGCTCACGAGCGAAAAAGCACGTGTTGAGGATGAAGTCACCGCGCGCGTCACGCGGGACGTCCGCGTCGGCGACCGTGTTGCGATTCCGGCAGGTTCGACAGCGCGTGGCGAGGTGACGATGGTCGAGCGCGGAGGAAAGGTGAAGGAGCGGGCGCGCCTCGGCATCCGGTTCACGTCGATCGTGCTGGCCGATGGCACGCGGGTGCCAATCGAGACCGACACAATTTATCGCGACGGCGATAGTCCGACGGGTGAGAGCGTCGCAAAGATCGGTGGCGGCGCCATCGGCGGCGCCATCATTGGTGGGATTTTCGGCGGCGCGAAAGGCGCGGCGATTGGCGCGTCCGTCGGCGGCGGTGCCGGCACAGCCGCGGTAGCGGCTGGCGGCCGCAATCCCGCGACGTTGCCGTCGGGAACGCCGGTGACCGTGAGGGTTGTCAAGCCGGCCACCGTTACCGTGGAAGAGTAGCGAGTTGGTGGTTCGTGACCACCACGAACCATTAACCACCAACCACTAACCGAAGTAATATCTCCGCCCGAAGGAGATACCGCATGAGTTCCTACCGTCTGGTGGCGGCGCTTGCCGTCGCGATGCTTGCAGCGCCGGTGTTTGCTCAGGTCAAGAAGGTTGAAGTGCCGGGCGTGACCAACTTCAATCAGATCGACGCCGTGTTTGCGTGCGGAGGCGCCACTGACGCCAACGGCGTGGCGAACCTGAAGAAGCAAGGGTTCGCCTCGATCATCAGCTTCAGGCTTCCTACCGAGCAAGGCGTGACGGAAGAAGAAGCCGCCGTGAAAACAACCGGCATCAAGTACATCCACCTCCCGCTCAACGGCGCGATGCCCGACCCGAAGGTGGCGGATGAATTCCTCGCCGCCGTGTCGGACAAGAGCAATCAGCCGGCGTACATTCACTGCGGCGGCGGCGGTCGTGCCGCGTCGATGTGGATGATCAAACGCGCGCTGAAGGATGGATGGACAGCGGATCGGGCGGCCGAGGAAGCCAATGCGATCGCGATGCTGTCGCCCGCGCTCAAGACGTTCGCGACCAATTACATCGCCGCGCATAAATAGCCGGGTCGTGGTTGGTGGTTGGTCGTTCGTGGTTGAACCTGAACCACCAACCACAAACCACCAACGACCAACCAAATGGACCCCTCCGAATTCCGGCGCCACGGGCACGCGCTCGTGGAGTGGATCGCCGCCTATCTGAGTGGATCGGAGCGGTATCCCGTTCTGCCGCGCGTCGCGCCAGGCGAGGTGCGTCGCGCGCTGCCGGAGCGCGGCCCCGAAGCCGGCGAATGCTTCGACGACATCTTTGCGGACTTCGAACGCATTCTCGTTCCCGCATTGACACACTGGAATCATCCAGGGTTTTTCGCGTACTTCCCTGCGACGACAAGCGCCTCCGGTGTCCTCGCGGAGTTCCTCTCGGCAGCGCTCAATCAGCAGGCAATGCTGTGGCGTACCTCGCCGGCGGCGACCGAGCTCGAGGAAGTCTCGCTGGCGTGGCTGCGCGATCTGCTCGGTCTTCCGAGTGCCTTTGACGGCGTGATCTACGACACGGCCTCGATCTCCAGCCTTCATGCGCTGGCCGCCGCGCGTCAGGCAGCGGTGCCGGAGGTGCGGGAGCGGGGCCTGGCGGCACGGCCCGAGATCGGCGGGCTCCGCGTGTATTGTTCGGATCAGGCGCACTCGTCGATCGACAAAGCCGTCCTGACGCTGGGGTTGGGCCAGTCGTCCCTGCGGCGCATTGCGGTGGACGATCAGCACAGCATGCGGCCCGACGCCCTGCGTGCTGCACTCGACGAGGACCGGCGCGCGGGCATCCGGCCGGTCGCTGTCATCGCGACCATCGGAACGACTTCGACAACCGGGATCGATCCGGTCAACGCGGTTGCGGATATCTGCCGCGATCATCGCATCTGGCTCCATGTAGACGCCGCCTACGCGGGCGTGGCGGCGATGCTCCCCGAGTGCGCGCCGTATTTCGCTGGCTGGGAGCGCGCGGATTCCATCGTGATCAATCCGCACAAGTGGTTGTTCACGCCATTCGATTTGAGTGCGTTCTACTGCCGACGAATGGACGTCGTGCGCGAAGCGTTCTCCCTCGTTCCCGAGTATCTGAAGACACGGGAAGCCAGTGAGGGTGCGCGGAACTTGATGGATACGGGTATCCAGCTCGGCCGTCGCTTTCGATCTCTAAAGCTTTGGATGATTCTTCGGCATTTTGGTGCGGCGCGGCTCCGCACTATCCTGGCTGAGCACATCCGGCTCGCTCATGAATTCGCGGCGCGCGTTGATGAGCATCCTGATTTCGAACGGCTCGCGCCTGTGCCGTTTGGCGTCGTCTGTTTCCGGGCAAACCCGCGCGCGTTGCAACTTGGATCCGCCGAACTCGACCTCTTCAACGAGCGCCTTCTCGATGCGGTGAACGCGACGGGCGAGGTGTTTTTGTCGCACACGCGCATCAATGGCGCCTTCACCATCCGTATCGCGATCGGCCATCTGCGCACGACCGGCGCGCACACGCATCGCGCGTGGGAACTGCTGTCGCAGCACACCGCCGCGCTCGCAACTGCATAGAGGCCAACGGTAAAAACCGGCCTCTACAGAAAAGAAACTCCAGTTTTGTCACGTATTTGACGAGCTCTGCGGCGGCTTCCGGGCACCTCGCTTGCACCGCGCAGCGACGGAGAAACCCCGTCGCTAGAAGGGCGACGACACGGACGGAGGAGGACACAGATGTTAAAGAAGTGCGCACTGATAGCGGCGTTGCTGCTGGTGATCGGACCCGCAAGCGCCCGCGCTGACTGGTTGTTTACGCCGAATATCGGTGTCGGCTTCGGTGGAGACACACCTTCGAATGACAAGCTCACCTACGGTGCAACGCTTGGCTGGATGGGTGCAGGCATCGTTGGATTCGAAGCCGACTGGTCGTACACACCAACGTTCTTCGAGAACAACACCGACAACATCAGCTTCGCGGACAGCGACAACGTCCAGAACCTGATGGCAAACATCGTCCTCGGCATTCCCGTTGGTGGCCAGAAGGGCCCGGGCTTCCGCCCGTACGTCAGTGGCGGAATGGGATTGATGAAGACGCACGTCGAAGACGCGGCACAGTTGTTCACAGTCGACAGCAATGACTGGGGCATGAACGTTGGCGTAGGCGCGATGGGCTTCATGACCGACCATGTGGGCTTCCGCGGCGATCTGCGCTACTTCCGCGACCTGCAGGATCTCGAACAGACCTCAGGTATTACGTTCGCGACCGGCAAGTTCGATTTCTGGCGCGGGACCGCGGGTCTCACGTTCCGTTGGTAGATCGTTCGAGTCGTTCGGATCGTTCGCAACGTTGGATTGGATCCACGTTCTGAACGGTCCGAACTTTTACGATTCCAGTCTCCAGATCTCTTTCCACTGAGCTCCATCGGCCTCGAGGGCCACACATCCGTGCAGCGGGAATGACGCGGCACGTTCGTCGCGTGCCCCGGTCAGCATCCCAAGCAGCCGCGGGAGATACGGCATGTGTCCCACGATCAGAATGGTTCGGTCCTCGCCGGTGAGGCGATCGCGTATCCACTGGGGCGGGTCGTCCGGGAGCAGGCCTCGCTCGGCGGTAAACGACGACAGCGGATTACACGCCTTCCAGTAAATCTCCGCGGTCTGTCGCGCACGGAGCTTCCCGCTATGCCAGATCGCCGTCGGCTTGACGCCGCGCGCCATGGCAGCGCTTGCAACTCTTTCCGTTGCGAGTCTGCCTGCCGACGACAACGGACGCATTGGATCCACATCCGGACCGACCGCGTCACCATGATGAACGAGTAATAAGAGGCTCATTGTTCGACGTGTATGGCTTAAGCCAGGTACCTGGAGCGTTTAGCCCTGGGCCCTTAGCCAGTGTTATACTGCCCCGTTTCGTGGCGCGCGGCGATTTCCTCGACTTGATGGGCCGCGCGGCGTATGGTCGTTCAGGCGTGAGCCTGGACGCTACTGTCTAAGTCGCGAAGGATCGCCCGCGACCAAGTCGCGGGCTTTTTTATTGCCCGAAGGAGCTACATGTCGCGTTTCATCTTCACGTCCGAATCGGTGTCGGAAGGCCATCCCGACAAGGTCTGCGATTACATTTCCGACTCCATCCTCGATGCCTGCCTCGAACAGGATCCCGCGAGCCGGGCTGCCTGTGAGACGTTGTGCAAGAGTGACACGGTCGTGATTGCGGGTGAAATCACCACAAGCGCGAAGCTCGATTACGACCGGATTGTCCGCCAGGCGGTGAAGGAAATCGGCTACACCGATAAGTCCGAGCCATTCTGCGATACGACGCTCAAGCTGATCCCAATCATGACGCGACAGTCCGCGCAGATCTCCCAGGGCGTGACCGCTGCGACGAGCCAGAGCGGCGATCAAGGAGCCGGCGATCAGGGCATCATGTTCGGCTACGCCACCGACGAGTCACCCGAAATGATGCCGCTGCCGATTCTCCTCGCGCACAAGCTGACCAAAGGGCTCACCGACGATCGGAAGCAGAGCCGGGTCGAGTTCCTGCGCCCGGACAGCAAGTCACAGGTTTCGGTCCTGTACGAGAACTACGAACCAAAAGAAGTCACGGCCGTCGTCATCTCGACGCAGCACACACCCGCCGCCAATCAGAAGCAGATCACCGAATACGTCCGCGAGCAGCTCGGACCGCGCATGCTCGGCTCATGGTGGCGCAAGGATGTGACGCTGTACGTGAATCCGACCGGCGACTTCAGCCACGGCGGCCCGTCCGCGGACGCGGGCGTCACCGGCCGCAAGATCATCGTCGACAGCTATGGCGGCTGGGGCCGCCATGGCGGCGGCGCGTTCAGTGGCAAGGATCCGTCGAAGGTCGATCGCAGCAGCGCGTATTTCTGCCGTTTTGTCGCGAAGCAGATCGTCGCGTCGGGCCTCGCCAAGCGAGCCGAGCTGCAGGTCGGCTACGCCATCGGCATGGCGAAGCCGGTATCGGTGAAGGTCGATACGTTTGGAACGGGGGATGACCGCGCAGCAGCCGATTTCGTGACAAGCGCGTTCGACTTCCGCCCGCGGATGATCATCGAGAAGCTGAACCTGCTGCGTCCGATCTACCGGAGCACGACCAACTACGGTCACTTCGGTCGCCCGGGCCTGCCGTGGGAAGCCGTG
>DASTZI010000299.1:0-31639 GCA_035764385.1 Vicinamibacterales bacterium | reverse complement strand
CGCGATGGCACGTGTAGCACGTCACCAGGCGACGCCCTCCAAAATTATTCTGGTTCAGCGTATTCATCATCACGATCATGCGCCGAGCCGTATTCTTGGTTGGGCTGTCGATCGCATACGCTGCCCAGTCGTTTTCGGACTGGTGGCAATCGCTGCAGTTATACCCGAGAGACGCGGAGATAAATCCCATCGTCTCCATGAACTGGCTCACGGTGAGGCCTTTCAACACCTGCACGTTCTTGAAGACGTCGTCCGCCATCACAGGCTGCTGCGCTGCTGCGTTCTGCGCGAAAGCCACCCGGGCCCCGAGCGCTCCGATAATGAGAATTGCCGCCGCGACAATCCTTCGCCTGTCCCCGAACTTCATTGGTCGTCGCACCCCTCGCTTCTATGGCCTTTCGTCCGGTTGCGTCACTGTCCGACGGTCAGCGGACGATAACATGCCCGGCGCATTCGGCGTGACTCCGAACTTGACACTTCCAGGCGGTGGTGAGAAATTTTGCAGCAAAAATGGGGGGATCAGGATAATGACTCGAATCGCAGTCGTACTCTGTGTAACTCTGACTTTGACACTCAGTTCCGTGCCTGCGTTCGCCCATCACGGCTTTGCCGGGCGCTACGATGAAGAAAAACCCGTCACCGTTCAGGCGACCGTCGTTGAGTTCCAGTTCACCAATCCGCACTCTGTGATCGTGTTCGACGCCAAAGATGCCAGCGGCAAAACCGAGCGCTGGCAGGCGGAACTTGGAGGCGCCGCCGCACTCCGTCGCGTTGACGGCTGGACCCAAACCACGCTCAAGGCCGGCGACCAGCTCACCATCATCGGCCCGCAAGCGAAAAACGGCGCGCCCGATATGAACCTCTCCCACGAGAGCAAAATCACCATGACGGCCACGGGGAAAGTCATCCACAACAGTATTAAGGCCGAGCAAGCCGCGCCGGCAGCATCGGCGAACTAGGGTCGTCTTCGAGATCGCGCTTTCGCGTTGCGGCGTGGGATGTGACGCCGAGGTTTGTCGGCGCTTGCCGGAAGGAGCTGTGCGATGAGGAACAGCAAGAAGGGTGTGGCGGTGCTCGGCCTGACGATGGCAGCCATGTGCGCTTCGGTCAGCTCCAGCTTCGCGCAAGCGCATACTCGGGACGCCGGCCCGCCGAAACCGCCGGAAACCACCACAAGGCCGACAGGAACGTGGCTGCCGAAATCGATCGCCTACATCAAGGGTTCCAATACCGGCAAAAATAATAAGCTCGGCTCCGCGATAGCGCTCAGTGCCGACGGCAACACACTTGCGGTCAGCGCCACCGCCGAAGACAGCGCCGCCAAGGGCGTCAACGGCGTTTCCAAAGACCATGCGGTAAATTCCGGCGCGGTGTATGTCTATACGCGAGACAACAAGGGTTGGAAGCAGCAAGCCTACCTCAAGGCGTCGAACGCGGCGGGAGGCGCTCAATTCGGAAACTCGCTGAGCCTGAGCGCCGATGGCAACCTCTTGGCCGTCGGCTCTCCCGGAGAAGCGAGTTCGGCCACTGGCATCAATGGCAATCAGCGTGACGATTCGATGCCGGATTCGGGTGCCGTCTATGTCTTTGCGCGCGGCGGCGCTGCCTGGTCGCAGCAGGCCTACGTGAAATCGTCAAACACCGGCGGGCCGGATATAGGCTACCAGTTCGGCTTCGCGGTCTCCCTTAGCGGTGACGGAAGCACGCTCGCCGTGAGCGAGACCAGCGATCCCAGCAATGCCACCGGCATCAACGGCGACCAAAAGAACACAAGTGCAGCGGATTCCGGAGCGGTGTTTATCTTCAGCCACAGCGGCAACACGTGGTCGCAACAGGCTTACGTCAAGGCGGGGACGACGACGCCCGGTCTACTATTCGGCTACTCCGTCGGCTTGAACGGCAACGGCAACACCCTCGGCGTGGGCGCATACAACGACACTGGCCGTAGAGGCGCCGTGTACGTCTTCACGCGCAACAACGGGACCTGGTCGCAGGAAATGCGTCTCCTGGCCATGAACGGCCAGACCGGCGATTACATGGGATGCTCAATGGCCATCAGCGACGACGGCAACACCATTGTCTCCGGTACTGTGGAAGATAAATTCAGCCAGATCAATGCCGGCGCCGGCAGGGAAGTCTTGGACTCCGTCGGCGGAGCCTACGTTTTCGTGCGTGCGGCAGGCACGTGGTCGCAACAGGCTTATGTGAAGGCTTTCAATCCGCGGGAGAACGATCAATTCGGATGGGCTGTGGCCATCAGCCGCGATGGCAACACCATTGCCGTCGGATCGCACCTCGAGGATAGCGGCGCCAAGAGCGTCAACGGGGATCAGTCTGACTTCCACATGGAAGACTCCGGCGCGGTCTACGTTTACACCCGCACCGGCACGACCTGGAATCCCACCGCCTACGTCAAGGCTTCCAACACCAAGCCCGCCGCGGAGTTCGGCATCTCGGTTGCGCTGAATGGCGACGGTAAATTGCTCGCCGTCGGCGCGCCAAAAGAAAATAGCGCCGCCAAGGGCGTCAACGGCAACCAGGACGATAAGTCGGCCCTCAACGCCGGCGCCGCCTACGTCTATTACTGACCCGCGCCTACTCTACGGAGGGTCGAACCACCCCGCGAGGAAAGCGGCGTCTCACGCTCGGTGTAACTGGTCCCGACGACTTGGCCACTGTTGTTCACGAGGAACGCATCGCTGGACGCATAACCCGTCAACGGGGCGAGGTCCACCATGCCCTCAGACGCTGACCATACGAACCCGTGGAGAAACAGTAGAACCGTGAGTTTCAACATGGCAGTCATTGCGAAGTCCTCCTTCAACCGTGCTGCGGCTCACGCCTGGTGTAGCTGTTGCGCGACCGTCCTGGCAAAATCAGGACCGCCGAGGCGCACGAACGACAAGCTCTGAGAGTACTAAGGTCGGCAGCCGTAGTAGCGTCCTGTGCGTCCGTCGGCCCGTGCTGCCTACTGAATGCACTCTTGGTTCGCCGTGTCGAACCGATTGCCCTGCCATTGGTTGTCGTCGCAGTTCGGCGCGCTGTCGGACATGTCCTGATTTGAGTTACTCAGCGCTGTGTTCCCGTGAATCTCGTTCTGCGTCGAGGCCACGAGATTGAATCCAAGCAGACCGTTGTTGGCGGTGTTCGCGTAGAACTTGTTCCGGTGGGCGACAAAGGTTTCGATCCCGCGTGAGTTGTTCATGAGGAAGTTGTTGATCACCATGTTCTCGTTGCCGAAATCGACGCCGATGCCAAGGCTGTTTAGCGTTGCTACGTTGTTTTGGAAGACATTGTTGTCGGTGCCGACGCCAACCGCGAAAAAGCCGATGGTGTTCCCGGTGGCTGTCACTCCGATCACCGTTGAGGAATCGACGAATGTCAAAGACACGCCATCCCCGAATCCGGTGACGGTGCCTGGGCCCTGGATCACGACCCCCGTTGCATGCACCACTTCAATGCCCTCGGACAATCGCGACAACCCCTGTAGTGTGTGGCCATCCAGCCGGAGACGGACATCGCTGGCGAAGATCAGAATGCCCGTACCAGGACAGGTCAGGTCCGTGGCGAGATAGTACGCGCCGGGACTTTCGATCTCAACTCCGCACGTCGTGATCGCGGTGGAAGGAGCCGCGTGCCCCACATTCGATGAAAGGAGCACCGTAAGCGAGACGAGGGCGAGATTCGCACGCCAGGACACTTTCGATCCGCAGAGCGTCATGGTCTACCTCCTTGCGACGACATGTACCGCGTAGCACTGGATCGGAGGGGTTAACCTTCGCTTCTCACGCGCGAATGAGAGACCGCTGCAGTCGATCGCCCGGCGTATCTATCGCGGCCGACCCTGCGAGGCTCGCAGCATAACGCCAAACGACACCTCGCAGCCGGGCACCTTTCACACGTTCTGCGCGTGGCCTGTTGCCTCCCGGCGAACGTCAGGCCGTCTTCGTGCGCTGCGCGAAGAACCAGAGGACGATCCCGAGGGCGATGCTGAGCACGCCGACCCAGGCGTCGGACGCCATCCAGCTCACGAACCGGAGCGGCGTGTCGTAGGGTTCGGGCGCGCCCCAGTGCCCGCATTCGGGGATGGCTCACCACATTCCGCGAAACGGTCGCGCGCACCTTCGGCGCGGCGTCGCCCGATTGCCGTTATTACGCCGGTTTGTGCGGGTCAGCCCTCGCCGCGCGCGGCAGGCGACTGGTGCCGTTCTTGCCCCTTCGGCCCGCCGGAGCGAATCCGTTCGACTGACGTAGGCCATTCAACCCGTTTACACAGAATGGAGAAGACTAATTGACTCGACACTGTTGCATTGCTTTGTTTGCGGCCACTGTCATGGCTGCTGGTTGCGGGGACTCACCGTCGAGTATGACCGGCCCCACTGCTGAGGGGACCAGCAGCGTACCAAGTGCCACCACATCTGCTCCGTCGGCGGGTGGGCGGCTGTCACTCCGCGAATGTTCAGGGACGACCTTCGTCGGTCCGATCCGACTTCCCATCTCAGTGCGTGGCACGACGATCGACATGTCGTGGGTGGGGAGCGACGACGCTGTTCGAGGATATGAGCTGGAATTCCAGCGATCCGACGCATCGAATGGATGGGTGTTCGCCATGCACGACACCGTCGTCAAACCAGAAGCAAAAGAATTCCTGAAGACTGGCGGGACCTATCGTGTCCAAGTGCGTGGCCTGTTCTGCAACGGCGGTATCGGCCCGTGGACCGACTTCGTTGTTTTCTCGACCGACCCCGAAGACCAAGACACTTCACCAGCGCCGGCGACCACCGAAGACTAGTAGCGTTTCGGTTTAGAGTCCGGCGCCACCGGTGACGCGGATCTAGGATCGATTGGCCCCGTGCAACGGGGCCTGCCCCAACTCCTGCTCACGGACAACGGGCTCGAGTTCTGCGGCCGCGCGTTCGACAGATCGGCGGCTTCGTCAGTGTTCACCGTGCGTTTGTCAGCGCGCAGCATTCGATGTAAAAGGGGCGGAATGGGGATGCAAGCGACGGCTTTCAGGCTGCTGCTTTCAGCTGCGCTCATCGCGCTCGTCATTGGCTCCACGACGTACGCGCACGATGTGACGACCCACGTCACCTGGAACCGGGAGATATCGCGCCTCGTGTTCACCCGCTGCGCCTCGTGCCATCATCCCGGTGGCAGCGCCTTCTCGCTCATGAGTTTCGCGGAAGCGAATCCCTGGGCGAATGCGATCAAGGAACAGGTGCTGCGCCGCAAAATGCCGCCCTGGGGTGCCGTCAAAGGCTTTGGCAGCTTCCGCAACGACCAGTCGTTGATACAGGGTGAACTCGATCTCTTCGAGAAGTGGGTCAATGGAGGGGCGCCGGAAGGGAATCCCGACGATCTGCCGACACGTCCACGAGTCCTGTTGCCGCCAGTTGTCCCGCCCCGCGCCGGCGAGCTGATGGCGCGCGGTGCATTTACATTTCAACGGCCATTCACACTCGATGGGTTCTGGGCGCGGAACACGTCGAGTCGCGAGGCGCAAATCACCGTCCAGTTTCCGGATGGCCGGGTCGAACCACTGGTGTGGCTCCGCGACTACTCGGGCAAGTACGACCATCCGTTTCTGCTCCGCAAGCCGCTCTCGGTGCCGGTTGGCGCGGTCATCCACGGCCTGCCCGCAGACGCAAGCCTTGTCCTGTTGCCGACAGTCAGCCACTGACGGGATCGTTCAGACTGCCGTCGGGACTTCACGTGGCGAGTGACGGCGGCCGAAATACGCAAAGGCCAACGACAGAAGCACAATGACCGCGAGGGCGGCGAACACGACCGAGCCTGAATACTGCGGGAGATCGAGCGGCACGAGCGTCAGAGCACTTGTGCGGTCCATCATCTGCCGCCACGAAATGTGGATTACCACGGCAGCCGTGATGATGACGATCGCTCGTGGGGCGCGCGACAACCTCAGTGCGCCATTCACGAGCGCGGACGCGACCGCGATCGCGATCAGCTGACTGACGACGACTCCAACCGCAAATCCGAATCCTGCAGCGAGCGGGTGCTCTCCCGCGTACTGCAGGAGCGGCTGCAACCCACTCCAGAAACTCGCGCCGAAAGTCAGTCCGGCGCCCACACCCAAACCCATCCGGCGTCCGTCGCCGCCGACGATGGCCTCGGTACCGAAGTAGGCCACAGCCGCTGCGGTCAGGGCGCCGCAGAGTGGCGGAATCCACGGGGCCGACGGGGTCCATCGAACACAAGCCATCAACGTCAGCGCCTCGATCGCCGCGAGCATAAGCGCAAACGGCATCGTCGGCGCGAAGCGTCCGACGAAGATCAACCCCACGCACAGAGCGGCCAGCAGGTAGCCATCGTCTCGCACGAAATGTGCGACGCCGGTTTGCATGAAATGCGTGAGCGCATCGCCGCGGACCGGATCGAGATCGAATGTCTCGGGGTCTCCTTCGAATTGAAACGTCTGGAGCTGGCCGTTCGGCCGGACGAGTGTCACCGTGCTGTTGACGAGCACTCCGAGCCGGCCGAACCGAGGCTCATAAGAGAATTGAGAGTTGGCGGACGTGATGGGGACTTCGAGTAATGCGTCGACGACTCCCTGATCCTGGGTGACGAGCGCGTCAGCGGGGAGGCGCGGTCCGCTCGTATGGATCAGCGCATCGTCGAACGAACCGAAAAACGGATCGTTCATTCTCGAAATCCGCGTCTTGACGACGGTCGGCTTCGGAAGAGCGATGCCGTTTTCGAACAGCGACAAGCGGTCGGCGACCCAGACTCTCACCGCCTCCGCAGCAATCGCCTCGGATTGCGATAAATCCAGCCATGTGGCATCCAGAATCGGAAACTGAAAATCGATGAACGCGTTGGACGGTACTCTGACCAGTACCTGGAGCCGGCCATTCTCCGGCTTGAAGAACACGGCCACTCTCACGAGATCGGGGACGTCGTGGGCGGAGACCGCCACCGACCACGCTAGCCATGCCGCGAAAATCGCGAGGCCGATGCGCCTCATACGGTTGGTTTGCCGCCGGGCGGCGGAACGGCCTCGGTGGCGCCGAGGCGGTTCGATTTCAGCCACTCGTTCAGGAACCAGAGCGCGCCGCCGAGGAGGACGAGGCCGGCGAGCACGCGCAGCACCAGTGCGGCGGCCCCGACGTCGAACACGACCCCCAAGGGAATCTTCGCAAGCTGGTTCCATTGATCCGTGAACCAGCCCCAGGCCGTATCGGCGGCAAGCGCGGACACGATGATGCGCTCGATGCGCTCGACGCGCTCGGTCCGCGCGCGAGAGAAGAGGGAGGACATCACCGGAATCATGATGGCCGCCGCCGCGACGAGCGTGACGGCGGCGCCGGCGCCGAACGCCAGTACGGACACGAGCGGATGTGAGCCGCCGAATTGAAGCGCGCGTGCAAGGTCCAACGACGTGGCCGCGCCGAAGATCAGGCCGGCGCAGCAGGCGAACACCGCGCGCCGGTGCGCCGTCACCTGATCGGCAATGTTGGCAAATGCCGCGAGAAGGATAGACACGACTTCGAGCGTGGCGAGGACCGGCGGGAACCACACGGTCTCAACGGTGAGTCCCAGGGTCGACGCGAGCAAACCGGCCAGAAACGTCGACACGAAGGCGACGACCGGTGGGATCGCGGGACGGTACCGCCGAAACGGCAGCACGAGACAGAACAGGAGCAGCAACAGCGGCGCGGTGGTGCGGACGAACCGGGTGCCGCGATCCATGAATTGGCGACCGGCATCAGTCCATCGCGGCGCGAGGTAGATCCGTCCGGGATTGCCCTCGAACGCCAGGCTGCGCACCTGACCGCTGGCGTCGACGATCTTCAGGTCGGTGGAGACCCGGACAGCCCACCCTGCCACGTTCGGATCGAGGGCGATGAGCGGCTGTTCGGACGCCAGGCGGTATCGCAGGCGCATGTCGAACCAGACCTGGTCGAGAAACAGATTCTCGGTCGCGGCGACCGGAGGCGCGGCGAGGTGGTCGATCGCGGATGGGTACGAGTCGAACGATTGATCGGCATTCGTTGAAATACGCGGCTGATCCACCTCGGGTCTGGATACCGGCTCACCGTGATCGAAGACTTCGAATCCGCCGGCGATCCAGTGATCCGCCGCGCCGGGGAGCATCGACGCCAGGGCTGCCAGATCCAAATATCCGGCTTCACCCCGGGTTGGAAACTGGATATCCTTCACCGCGGCCAGCGGAACCCGCACGAGCAAATCGAGCGAACCGTTTTCGAGATGGACGAAGGCCTTGATGTTGACGACGTCCGGGATAGGACGACTCGCCGAATGGACGATCGCGGCGCAGAGCACCAGGCTCGCGACGGCCGCGATGCACACACGGGCTCGAGCCAGGATCCTTTCTGCAGTACGCACTTTTCGAGAGTGTATATGCCGGAAAAACGATGTAGAGTCCACCGAATCTTCCTGACGGCGGTGGACAGACATCCAGGAGGGCGAGGTCAGCCATGAAGCGAAACTTGTGGATAGGGACAGCCGTGATCACGCTGGCTGTTGCGCTCGGCGCAGGGTCGGCATGGCTCGGAAGAAGCACCGCCATCGAGGCGGCGGGCGAGCAGGCGCCTAAGTTCGAAGTCGATCCGTTCTGGCCCAAGCCGCTGCCGAACGGTTGGGTGCTCGGGCAGACCATCGGCTTGGCGGTGGACGCGCAGGACAACGTGTGGATCGTCCATCGGCCGGGTTCGCTCGAGGCCAAGGAGTCGTACCAGACGCGCAAGGAAGCCGATTGCTGCACCGCGGCGCCCGACGTGCTTGCATTCGATCAGGCCGGTAACCTGATTCAACACTGGGGCAAGGTCGAAGGCCACGACTGGCCCACGTCAAATCACGGCATTACCGTCGACAGCAAAGGCAACGTGTGGCTCGGCGCGAACGGCGGCGGGCAGCCCGGTCCTCCTCCGGGGAGCGCGGCACAGTTCGCAGCCGCCGCGCGCGGCGCGGCTCCTCCACCCGTGGCCCGGGGCGCATCGCCGACGTCGGGGCCAGAGGCTGGCGTCGCGTTACCTGGCCAGGTCACGTATCACGACAGCTTCATCCTGAAGTTCAGCAAGACGGGCCAGTACCTCGGACAGATCGGGCATGCCAACGGCAGCAAGGGCAGCTTGGACAACGACAACGTCCGCGGCGTGGCCCAGATCCGCTTCGATCCGAAGACGAATGAGCTCATCGCGGCCGACGGCTACGGCAATCACCGCGTGTCGGTCTGGGATCCGGAAACGCTGAAGTTCAAGCGCGCCTGGGGCGCCTACGGGAAACCGCCGACCGATAACGCGATGCCGCCCTACAAGCCGGGCGATCCGCCCGCGCAGCAGTTCCGGAACCCGGTGCACTGCGCGCAGCCGTCCAACGATGGGTTGATCTACGTGTGCGACCGTGTCAACGATCGCCTCCAGGTATTCAAGACCGACGGAACGTTCGTCAAGGAAGTGCTCATTGAGACGAACACACAGGGCGACGGATCGGTGTGGGAGATCGCGCTGTCGCGCGATCCGCAGCAGAAGTACATGTACATCGCCGACGGCGCGAACCACAAGATTCACGTCTTCGATCGCGCGACGCTGACCGAGATCTACAGCTTTGGCAGCGGTGGCCGCCAGCCCGGCGAGTGGTATGCGCTCCACAGCATCGCGACCGACTCCAAGGGCAACATCTACACGACGGAGACGTATCGCGGACAGCGCGTCCAGAAATTCACCTACAAAGGCATTGGCGCAGTGACGGCGAAGAACGAAGGCGCCCCCTGGCCAACCGGCAAGAAGTAGGCGTTGGCTCGGATCGCAATGATCCTGGCGGTGGCGGCGTTCTGTCTGTACACAACGCCGCCGCCGAACCCGCGCGTGCTCGCGGCGCTCGACGCACTCTCCTCGCGCCACTCACATCAGATGCGCGGCGACACCGACGGCAGCTTCTACTGTCCGATGGAGCCCGACATCCGGTCCAACCAAGCCGGCAAATGTCCGCGGTGCGGTATGACGTTGGTCGAGGGAGTGCCGGATATCCTTGAATATCCGGTCGACCTCTCACTCGATCCGGCGGTGCCCCATCCCAATGAGCTCACCCGGCTCACCTTCGGTTTGATCGATCCGCGCACCGAAGGCCCGGTGCGCAAGCTGGAGATCGTGCACGAGAAGCTCTATCACGTCTTCGTCGTGAGCCAAGATCTCTCGTTCTTCCTGCACACCCATCCCGAGCGGCAGGGCGACGAGGCCTTTCATCTCGATGTCCGGCTGCCGAAGCCAGGCCTCTACCGTGTGCTGAGCGATTTCTATCCCTCGGGCGCCACGCCTCAATTGATCACGAACACGCTCATCGTGGCCGGCGACGAGGCGGCGATGCACAGCGCGCGCATCCAGGCCGACCTGTCTCCGAAGACGACTGAGAACGCGCGTGTCGACCTCACGCTCTCGCCCTCCCACGTGGTTGCGAGACAGGATGTCTCGATGGTGTTCCGGGTGACGCCGGAGCAGGGCTTGGAGCAGTACCTCGGTGCCTGGGGTCACATGCTGGCCGCGAGCGCCGACCTCGTGGACATGACGCACAACCATCCGATCGCCGCAACTGATTCGTCAGGGGGTGCCGGGAAGGACATCGAGTTCAACATGGCATTTCCGCGGAGTGGCCTGTACCGCGTTTGGGTGCAGTTCCAACGCTTGGGCGTGGTGAATACGGTTGCCTTCGACGTTCCAGTCGAGGAAGCTCTCCAGTAGCATCACGCTCCGTATCTCATCATAAACGCTTGTGCTCGAGCCCTGCTGTACAAACCGCGCTTTCTCAATGAACTGCGGCGTTGGGCACATGTCGTGCTGGTTCATTCGCCGGAGGCTAATCCATGAAGAACCGGGACGAACTTGAGGGTAAGTCGGAATCGATCAAGGGGAAGGTCAAGCAAGCCGCCGGTGACCTCACGGACGATCAAGATCTTCATGACCAGGGTGTTGCTGATGAGGCATCCGGCAAGATGCAGGAGACCTTCGGCAAGGCCCGGCGCAAAGTCGGTGAAGCGCTCGACGACTTGGCTGACGACATTAAACGATAGGAGGAACCTATGCTTTACACACTTGCGGTCATTCTGCTGATCGCATGGTTGCTGGGCATCGTCGGTACCTACACTATCGGTGCCTTCGTCCATGTGTTGCTCGTGTTGGCGATTGTTCTCTTCGTAATCGGCCTGTTGAGCGGCCGGACGGTGGTTTGAACAAAGGAGGGCAGCTACCGGCTGCCCTCCTTTAGCCCCAACAGGTTCCCATCCCATTCACGTCCGTAATTACCGCCGCAATCGTTAGAAATACTGTGTCAACTGTCTTGACACGTTGACGGACGACGAGGATTATTTAGGCCGTTTCGACGCAACAAACTCACGTGAGCGCCAACTCAATTACAACGGTTCCCGCCGGAGGTGTGTGCGGTCGTCGGGGAATGCTGATGCAGATTCGTTTCGTCAACTTACGCGCTCGGATCGGCTCTGCGTTGATGCTTGGGTATGTGTTGGAGATTGGTTCACCCACACCTGCACCACCTACCCCCAACATCGATCGCTTCATCGGTAGGTGGAAAGAAGACGTGCGGCAACGGGAAGGGAAGGGTCGCCCGGGATTGATCGGCCTATGGAAAATGAAGTCGTACAAAACTGACAACCCAGAGGAGCTCACATTCGAACGAAGTGGTTCAAACGGATTGAAGCTCTTCTGGCCGACTGGCCAGGTCGACGAGGTCACGCTCACCGGCAAACCTGCAGCGCCGAGTGGCGGCAATGTGGTCGCTGGAACGATGAAAGCAACCACGCTAATGCCGAACGGCAGCATCGATGAAGTGTTAACCCGCAACGGCGAACCCGTGAGTCGCCGCGTCTATGCGGTTTCGCCCGACGGCCGGACGATGACGCGTACGACTACCGGCCTTGGCAAGAGCGCGACGGACAACCCATCTGTTTACGTCTACCACAAGCAGTAGCAGCCACGAATTCCTTTCGGCGGCGGTGTTCATGATTTGTTCATGTGCTCTTTTGGATAATGCAGGACGGTTACCGACACAGTTGTGTGATGCGATCAGTTGTTCTTGCGGTCGTTGGCGTTACCCTGCTCGTTGCGCCAAGCGCGTATGCGCAAGACACCCTCCTTACTAATGAGCCTGCGCCGGGAGCGGTGCAAACCAATACAGATCCAGCACAGCAGAATCCACCTGCCGCGGCCGGTCAGGCCGCGAAACCGACGCGCGGCTTTTTTTCGGCGCTCGGACATAACCTCGCCGACGACGTTAAACATATTCCGCGACGAAACAGTGTCTACTGGCTTGGAGGTGGTATCGGATTGGCCTATGCAGTTCATCCGATTGACAAGGACCTTAATCGACACCTTGTCGGACACAGCAACCCATTTGTCGCGGGCGAAGCGATCGGCGAGTTGCCGACGATTCTTGGCGCAGGCTTTGCCGCGTACATCTTCGGCCGCGCAAAGGATCACGAACGCGTCCAACATCTCGGTATGGACGAGATCGAATCGGCCCTGTTGTCCGAAGGCATCGTTGAAGCGGCGAAGGTCGTGATTCGTCGGCCACGGCCGTCCCCGGTTTCGGGAGCGCTGCCTCATTCCGGCTACTCGATGCCTTCTGGTCACGCGACGATGACGTTTGCTGCCGCGACCGTGCTGCAGCAGCATCTCGGCTACAAAGCCGCTATTCCGACCTATCTGATTGCCACGTACGTGGCGATGTCTCGGCTACACGACAACGTGCATTACGCGAGCGACGTTGTCATGGGTGCAGCCACGGGCATCATCATTGGCCGCTCTGTGACGTGGCACGGTCGGAACTTCTACGCCTCGCCTGAATTTGTTCCGCACGGCGTGGCGATCACGTTCGCTACGAAATAGGGCGCGAGCCGTCGCATGACCTGATACCTCGTCGGCGTCCAGGCTATGCTTGGCCGTATGAGCCTCGCTGGAGTCAAGAACTACATCACGCCGAGCGGCTTGCAGCGACTCAGGGACGAACTACGGTTTCTGCTCACCAGAGAACGGCCCGCCGTCACCTCAGTGGTCGCCTGGGCCGCGAGCAACGGCGATCGCAGCGAGAACGCGGATTATCAATACGGCAAACGGCGGCTCCGTGAGATCGATCGTCGAATTCGCTTTCTCACGAAGCGGATCGATGCGGCGGAAGTGGTGGACCCGGAAGTGCCGAGAAGCGGCCGGGCGGCGACGCGCATCTTCTTCGGAGCCACCGTGCGCTACGCCGACACCGCTGGCAACGAGCGCGTGGTGAGCATCGTCGGCCTCGACGAGGTCGACCTCGATCGAAACTACATCAGCTGGGTGTCGCCGCTCGCACGCGCGTTGATGAAGTCCGGACCAGGCGACTCCGTCGTTCTTCACGCGCCTGGCCGCACCCACCACCTGCAGATTCTCGAAGTCCGTTACGAGCGCATCGCCATGGAGCCGTTCAGCGAACCACCCGGAGCCGAGGCGGCGCCCAAAATCGGTCGTCCCATCGCCCGCTAGACGCCATAGTGAAGGCGTGTGTCAGACCGGGAAAAGGGTGCCGGGGAAGTCGGAATACGAAGGCCGTGTCCGATCCTGGCTCACACACACGGTGGATTGGCTGGATGTGCGGCGTCGCCATCGGTCACGAACAGCCTGCGGCAGAAGAGCTTAGCCACGGTCCATGGTTCCGACTCAACCGGGCACGCAAAATGATGGTGCCACGTTGGTATGTCGTGGCTCCTCATCGTCCAGCCCAACTCGGCTCAAGCCGACCTTTTGCGCGAGAGTCTTCGCACGAACGTCTCGGCGGACGTCGTTGTCGTTGACTCGATCGACAGCGCTCTCTCCTTGATCGACGAGGGCATCCCTGACGTTGTTCTCCTGCCCGACTTGATTCCGGCCGACGTCGAGGACTACGTCATCTCGTACCTCGGCACCATACCCGGTGCCAAGCATGTGCAGATACTCGGGGTTCCCGTGCTCGCAAGCCCTGACAATTCCGTCAAGCGGCGCTCGCGTTGGGTGTTCCCATGGCGACGGCCGAAACAAACGACCAGGCCGGGCTGCGATCCCGCAGTGTTCACCCAGGACGTCATCGGCTATCTTTCCGACGTCAGGACACTAAAGCACCACATCGAGCTGCACGTCGCGTATGCCGCGTTGAACGAGGGGCCGGAACGTCGCACCGAAAACCGATTTTCGCGTCACCACGTGCCGTGGGTTACGGTTACGCGTTTTGGGGATGGGCGAGCTGCTTTGGTAAATGTTTCCTCGCGAGGCGTGCTGCTGCGAACCCAAGCCCGTCCGGAGTATCACTCTCTGAAACGCTGCGATCCCAACGACGAACGGTCACGCTTGACCTTTGAACTTGACGCTGGCGGCGAAGTCCACGCCGTGGGTCGGGTCGTTAGGTGCATTCCTTTGAGAACAGGTGCAGGCATCCAGTACCAGATAGCGTTTCGCTTCGACGACTCGGTTGGCCTCCACCTCCCTGCATCTGATGCTCTCGTTCCCACCAAGTCTCGAGCTGACAGCAACGTGCTGTACCGCGTGCGACCGAACGCATCACCGTACTAGCGAAAACATCACGGCATCGTGCGCTTCGTCATGCAACACCAGACGTTTCCGTAAGATGCCTTCGCGCACCGCGCCTGCTTTCTCCGCGACGCGCTGGCTTGCTCTGTTTCCAACCGCGATGAGGATTTCGAGTCGGATTAGGTTGGTGTGCTCCATCGCCCATTGGTAGGCGAGCCGCACGGCGGCCGTGGCGACGCCGCGCCGCGCCTCCGATGTTCGGACCCAGTACCCGATATTTCCGCGCCGATTGGCCTGACCGATGTCATTGACTCCGCATCCGCCGAGATAACGTCCGCCGGTCGAAACAATCGCAAATTCGAACGCCGTTCCCGCGTGAAATGCTTTGACCTGGTTCTCGAGCCAGGTTCTCGAGTCGTGAAGCGAGTAATCCGGATGGCACCACGGCATCCAGGGCATCAGTTCGTTCAGCGATTCGTGAACCGCCTGACAGATGTCAGGCGCATCCGCGACCGCATACGGGCGCAAGGTGACATCGGGTGCACGCATAACGATGCTCATATCATCCGCCTGCTTGGCCAGGATCTCCGCTTCTGACGCGACGTTGCCGCGACCCCGTGCAGGCAGGATTGACGCGCGGCGCTTCTGGTAGTATCTACCCCCCAGTTCGTCCATAGTCGCTGGCCTACCGGAGAGGAGTACGTTGATGAAGCCGTCCCTCGCCCTGCTCGTTGGCGCCCTCGCGTTTCTGCTCACCACGACATCTGCATCGGCACAACTTTCCACCGCTCAACTCAGCGGCCGCATCACCGATGAGAGCGGCGCTGTGCTCCCTGGCGTCACGGTGACCGCGACGCAGACCGACACCGGGCTCACTCGCAGCGTCACAACGGACGCCGGCGGGACCTACGTGTTGCCGAACCTTCCCACGGGACCCTATCGGCTGGAAGCGATGCTGCAGGGATTCCGCACGTACTCACAGACAGGAATTGTGCTGCAGGTTGCCGCGTCGCCATCCGTCAACGTGGTCCTGGCGATCGGTAACGTTGCAGAGAACGTTTCGGTTGAGGCCGCGGCGCCGATCGTCGACGTGCAAAGCGCCGGCATCAGCGACGTCATCGACAACGAGCGAATCGTGGAGCTCCCGCTGCAGGGGCGACAGGTGACCGATCTGATCGTGCTGGCCGGTGCGGCCGTCCAGACCGGCGTCGTCGGTACTCGAAACTTTCCTGGCGGGGTGACCATCTCCGTCGCCGGAGGCCTGCCCATCGGCGTTGGCTATCTACTCGATGGTGCGACACATAACAGCCCGCAGAGTAACGTGAACCTCCCGATGCCGTTCCCAGACGCGCTGCAGGAATTTCGAGTGCAAACGAGCGGGTTATCCGCGCAGAACGGGATGCACGCCGCCGCGTCGGTGAACGCCGTCACAAAATCCGGCACCAACAACCTTCATGGCATCGGGTTCGAATTCCTGCGCGATCACCGCTTGAACGCGACGAGCCCGTTTGCCGTGATCAAGGACGGCAAGCGCCAGGACGATGGCCTGAAGCGCAATCAGTTCGGCGGCACGATCGGTGGTCCGATCATGCGCGACAAGCTGTTCTTCTTTGGAGGTTATCAGGGCACTACGCTGCGTTTCCGGCCTGCCGACCAGATTGCATTCGTGCCTACGGCCGCGATGAAGACCGGTGATTTCACCGCATTTGCGTCGCCTGCTTGCAACAATGGCAGGACGATCAACCTGGGCGGCGGGTTCGTTGGCAACCGGATCGATCCCGCGCTGTTCAGCCCGGCCGCCATGAGGCTTGCGGGTCGTCTGCCGACGGCGACCGATCCCTGTGGTCAGATTACGTACTCGACGACCGCCGACAGCAATGAAGGGCAGGGCATCGGGCGGATCGATTACCAGATGACGCAGGACCACACGGTGTTCGGCCGCTACATGGCGACGTTCATCAAGAAGCCGCCGGCATACCAGGGTGGCTCCGACATCGTGATCAAGGCCGCCGACGGGGGCCTCGACAATCTCGCCCACGCGCTGACGCTCGGCGACACGATGGTGTTCGGCCCCTCCATGGTGAACGCTATCCGCGTGGCGTACAACCGGACAACGGTGAACCGCTACAACACGCCGTACTTCGATCCCAGCGATCTGGGCATCAAGCTGTATCCCTACGTCCGCCAGCAGATGGCGATTCAGGTTCCCGGTGCATGGGAGATACCGGCTGGTTCGACATCCGCCTTCTTCCGCAACAACTTTTACCAGGCGGCTGACGACCTGACGCTCGTTCGCGGGTCGCATCAGTTAGGGTTTGGCGCCAACGTCGCGTACTGGAACGGCCACTACAATTCTTCGTCACGGGCGGCGGGAATCTGGATCTTCGACGGAAGCGCCTCGGGACTGGCTCTGGCCGATATGCTGCTCGGCCGTGTCACATCGGTCGAGCACGGCGCCCCCCAGGACGTGCCGGTTCATAGCTACTACGCTGGCTTTTATGGGCAGGACACCTGGCGCGCCACCGATCGCGTGACGTTCAATCTCGGCCTCCGCTGGGAACCCTACTTCGGTGTCAACGTGGACAACAACGCGGTCTACAACTTCAACATCGACAACTTCCGGAAGGGCGTCAAGAGCAAAGTCTTTGTGAACGCGCCCGCCGGTTTTCTCTATCCCGGCGACGACGGTTTTCCGTCAGGAAAAACAGGCCTCAATAAACAGTGGACGAACTTCTCGCCGCGCGCCGGCGTCGCGTGGGATGTGAACGGCAACGGCCGCATGGCGGTACGCGCGTCGTACTCGCTGGGCTATGACTTCATGTCGAGCGACTATCACCAGATCAACTCCTCGGCGCCGCCGTTCGGCAACCGCTCGCTCATCACCGATCCGCCCGGGCGCATGGACGACCCGTACGCGGCCGTCGGGGGCGATCCGCACCCCATTGTGACCAATCGCAACACCGCGTACCCAGCGTTTGGTTCGTTCGGCACGATGAATCCCGACATCAACTCGCCACGCGTGCAAACGTGGAACGTCACCTTCGAGCGGCAGATCGGCGCGAGCTGGGGAGTCGCGGCGAGTTATATCGGCACCTACTCCGACCGGCTGTGGGCGCAGACGGCCATCAATCCTGGCCTCTACATGGGGCTCGGGCCCTGCACGCTGCGCGACGGACGGACGTACACGGTCTGCTCGACCAACGCCAATCTGAATGTCCGGCGGGCGCTGTATCAGGAGAATCCCACCGAGGCCGCGTTGATCGGCACGCTGGATCTGAATGACGACATCGGCTGGCAGGAATACCGCGGCCTGAAACTGTCAGTGCAGCGCCGATCGTCGAGTGGCCTCAGCCTGAGCGGCAACTACACGTTGTCGCGCTGCATGGGGACGAAAACGCCGAACACCTTCAGCCAGATCGCTTCGGGCTACACGAACCCGAACGACCCCGAGTTCGATAGGGGCTACTGCGATCAGGATAAGAGGCACCTGGCAAGCGTGACGCTTAGCGCCGAGTCGCCCAGCCTTGGCGGCGGCGCGCTCGGCATGCTCGCGTCGCGGTGGCGCGCGTCGGGGATCGTGACGATGCAGTCGGGCACCAGCATCGATATCATCAGCGGACGCGACAACGCGCTCAACGGGCAGCGGAACCAGCGCGTGAACAAGGTCAGCGACGACGTGTATGCGCATCCGCGGACGTTGACGAACTATTTCAATGCCGCCGCATTCGCGCAGCCGGACCCGGGGACCTTCGGCAACCTGATGCGCCAGGCGTTGAGGGGGCCCAATTATTGGAACGTGGATCTGGCTGTAACACGCCAGGTTGGTTTGGTCTCGACGCAGAACCTGGAGCTGCGCCTCGAAGCATTCAATCTATTCAACACCTTCAACTGGGGCATGCCCGGAACCGAGCTGACCGCCGGGGGATGGCAGGCGAATTTGAATTCGGGAACGTTCGGCCGCATCACGACACAGGCCGGCGCCCCGCGCATTATCCAACTGGGGGTCAAGTACGCCTTCTAGCGCAGTCGCCTAACCGCTTTGCGTTGACTTTAGGCATGCCCAGACAGGAGACTGCTGGGCATGCCCAAGTTCCTCCTCGAGGTTCCACACGAATCGGAAGTCGTTGCGTGCGCGCGCGCCGCCAAAGTGCTGCTGGAAACCGGTTCACATTTCCTGACGCACGCGGACTTTGGTTGCTGTGACGGCGTCCACAAGGCGTGGATCGTGGTGGATGTGGAAAACAAGGAAGAGGCGCGCAATATGCTTCCGCCGGCCTACCGCCGGCAAGCCTCAGTCGTGCAGTTGTGCAAGTTCGGCCTCGACGAACTGGACGACCTGATCACACGACACACAGCCCGATAGCTCGTTCCCGCTCTCAGAACGATCCGAACGATCCGAACGACTCGAACGAACGCTTCTTATCGGAGCATGAGATTGATGAATCGGTCGTTCTGAACGACCCACCAGAACACCGTATGCCCGAGTACAAGTAGCGCGGCGCAGGCGACGCTCGCCCGGACGGACGTCGACGAGACCCAGAGCAGTGCGAAGGCTGCCGGAAACAGCGCCACGATCATGTCCATCTCGATCGCAATACCTTGTGGCGGCCAGAACAGGAGGAAGGCGATCGCGCAGGGGATCGAAAACGCCAGCGCAAGTCGTGCCTCGCGCGGGGATTGTTTTCTGCGCACGAGTGTGACGAGCAGAAGCGGCAAGCCGGCGATCAAGCCACTGAAGAACACGTCGCGAGCCGTGACGATCGAGAACAAGGGATAGAGGATTCGGCTTTCCGCTTCGCGCGGCCGCCACAACGTTCTCATGATGAACCCGCCCGATGCATGACTGGGAATCACATCGAATCCCAGGACAGCGAGGTAGTACCAGACCCAGATCAGGGCGGCCGCGATTGCGACACCGCTGAGAGCCACAGCCAACACCACGCGGCGACGAAGTGGGAGACCAGCTGCGATCATCACCGCGAAGAACAGCGCGGCAATACTCAGATATCCAATGCCATGCATCGCGGATCCCAGCCCATAGAGGATGGCTCCGAAGAGCATCCCGAGGGTCAGTTCGTCGCCTTTGATGAGATCTCGAGCGATGAACGGGAACGCCGCCGCGGCTAGCGACAAGTAGCCGACTTCGAGATAACCGAAATACATCAGCGTCGCCGGCGCCATCAAGGCGAGCGCGATGTATCGAACCGAGCGGGCACTCCACCCATCAGTGGCCGCCAGAAACCAGAGCGTGATTGCGAAAACCGCACCGGCAAGCCACGACAGCATCCGGTACGCCTCGACGGGGGAGTCCGCGGTCGAACCGAGCGCCGCATCGAATCGACCCAGCAACCGATACGCGAGGTGGGCTGAAAACCGCACGACCGTGGCTCCGCGCGCGACGATCTCGTCGAAGTTGTTGCGGCTCTGAACGATGCTGGACCCGTCCCCCATCACAAATCGATTGGTTGGGAGCGGAGTAATGAGAGCGATTGCCAGCCATGTGCCCAATGCCACCGTGGCGGCCACGGCGCGCCGCCGTGTCGAATGCAAACTGGCCGCAGCGAGCAGAAGGACTCCGAGTGCGCACGAAACAACGGATTGCAAGCGTGACTATTGTGCCAGCGACTCAGCCGGCACCGCGTGCCGTGGCGCGTTGACGAGGTCGTTCTCAACCGTACGTGCTGTCGTGCTTTTCAGGAGTACCCAAAATTCCGTATCTTTCAGGCATGCGGGTGCGCATCCTCAAACACGGCGAGGGTGTTGTCGACGGCGTGAGCCTTCGGTGTCTCGTCCCAGGCAGTATTTATGATGTGAATCCGACGCTTGGTCACTACCTCGCGACCAACGGCCTCGCAGAGGAACTCCCGCCGGCGTCAGATCCCGCGCTCGTGATACCGCTGGACACGCCATACGCGATCGAGCAATTGACGCGAGGAATAACGGTGCTGCCTCCCGGCGGAATCGTCACTCTGGAAAAGCGCCATCGCACCTCCGCCCGGCGCAAGACCATTCGATCCGATCGGCGGCGCAGCTGATCGGCGACCGTGCGCCCAGGCGCACGGTCTGCGCGCCTGCCTGCTTCCCATTTTTGCAACTCACGCCGGAAAGCGGTTCGGGTAGTATGTGACGCGCATCAGGATGAGCACCAAATCGAGAAAGCGACGGCCACAGAAGGTCGCGGCGCAAGTACACGCACTCCGAGCTGCGCCCAACTGGCCGCTCCTGGCGGTGAGCGGCCTGGGCATCGCCTTGACCGGGTACCTCTCATGGGTTGCATTCAGTGGCGGCGCCGTGCGCGGATGTCCGGCCGGCGGAGGATGCGATCTCGTTCTCACGAGCCGCTGGGCGACGCTGCTCGGTTTGCCGACGTCCGTCTGGGGCCTGGTGGCGTATTGCTCGCTGGCGGCGATCGCATTCGTCAAGCGAGCAGACCGGCACTGGTCGTATGCGTGGACCGTCGCCTTGTTCGGCATCTGCTACAGCGTCTACTTGACGATCGTATCCCTCACGATTCTCGGGTCCGCCTGTCCCTACTGTTTGACATCACTCGGCCTGATGTCCGCCACGCTCGCGTTGGTGGTCGTGCAACGCCCCACCGAATACGCGCAGCGCTCCTGGCTGCGTCTGGTTGCAGCTCGCGGCGCGTTCGCGGCGGTGGTGATCCTGCTCGTCCACGCCAATTACGTGGCGCCGCAAGCCGAGGCCGAAGGCCCGGAAGACCCGATGGTTCGCGCGCTTGCGGAGCACCTTGCCGACGAAGGCGCCGTGTTCTACGGCGCATCGTGGTGTCCGCACTGCCAAGAGCAGAAGCGACTCTTCGGCGCATCGGCGCGCCGGCTTCCGTACGTCGAATGCAGTCCTGCTGGACCAAATGCACCCCAGGCGCCATCCTGCAACATCGCCGGCGTACAGAGCTATCCAACATGGGTTATCAACGGTCGGACCATGGTCGGTGAGGTGTTGACGCTCGCCGAGCTGGCCGAAGCCTCAAAGTTCACCGGAAAAGCGAGCTTCAACTAGCGAACCTATGACCCTGTTTGTCACGCTCGTCAGCGAAAACGATCTGGTACTCAGCCTGGTCCGGGACTATGCGCGCGGCCTCGGGTGTCCCGTCACCGCGGTGGCTTCAGATCGAAGTGTCCGTATCGAAGTCCCGGACGATGATCACAGCCTTCTGGAGCTGCTCACGCATGTGGCGCTCAGCGCCGCGAAGGCGGGCATCAACGTCGCCGAGCCGACCGTTCGCGTGACGTACCAGCACCCCAGCGTCACCACAGAAGTCGCGCTCACGCTTCGCATCGACGAGTTCCGCATCGACGTGGCCGCCCGCGTGGGCGCGTAGGCCGCGATCTCACGATTCCGCCACGACTCTCAGCCCGCGAGGGAACGCCGCACCCTCTTTGTGACCGCGGACAACGCTGGCGCGTTCGAACAGCCCGCCGTTCGCGCATCCAGCGACCGAGCTCGACCGTGAGCTGACGTGGCACTAACAGTGCGCAGACACACCTACCAGGGTTTCTACCGAAGGCCAGAGCGACGCCGTGGTCCATATGAGCATCACCGCCTCCGATCGCAATTCCCATCACCTCGCCGCGATTGTGTCCTCGTCAGACGACGCAATCATCAGCAAGGATCTCAACGGAACCGTGACGTCGTGGAACGGTGCCGCCGAGCGGATGTTCGGATATACGGCAGAGGAGGCGATCGGGCAGTCGATTCGTTTGATTATTCCCCACGATCGCCAGCGTGAAGAGGACGAAGTGCTGCGCCGAATCCGCGCCGGCAAATCGGTCACCCACTTTGAAACCGAGCGTCTTCGCAAGAATGGGACAGTGATTCCGATTTCGTTGACCATCTCACCGATTTTCGACGCCGAAAGGAATGTGATTGGCGCGTCGAAGATCGCGCGCGACATCAGCGAGCGAAAAAGCCGCGAGACTCAGCTTGCCGCGATTGAAGGCGCCCGCGCCGATCTGCACGCCCGCCTCCTGATGCTCGTGGCTGCTTCGACGAAGCTGTTCGGCACCCCTCATCTCACCGCCGTCGTCGCCGCCGCGTTGCACGTCGCCGCGGACCTCGTGCCGGCTGACGCGTACGTCATCTGGCGTCTGAGACAGGACACAGGCTGGCTTCCACTCGGTTTCGACGGCGTGTCACCAGACTTCGCACGCATCACCAGCGCGCTCGGCAAGACCGAGCTTGACTTCACCGAACCGGTAACCGTGGAGGACGTATTGAAGTGGCCGGCCGGTGCTCCGCGACGTGACGCCTACATACAGGAAGGGATTGCCTCGATGCTGATTATCCCGTTGGTCCTCAACGGTCTTCGGCAGGGTGCGTTCGTCTTCTATCACCGTATGCCGCATCGGTACTCCGAGGTCGACGTGAATACCGCGGCTGCATTGGGCAATCTGACAGCCGCGGCAGTGAGCAACGCCGAGCTGTTTGACGAGCACCAGCGTGTCGTGCGGGCGGGCGTCCTCGCGGACGTATTGCGGTGCCTGGCGACACCGCTGAATTACCAGGAGATGTTGTCACACATCGTCTCGGTATTTGTGCCCCGCATCGCCGATTGGTGTGCCGTCGATCTGATCGGCAAGGACATGAAGGTGGAACGTGTCGCCGCCGCGCATGTGGACGAATCGAAAGGCGCGATGATTCACGAGCTGCGGCGACGCTTTCCGGACATCGAGTTCACTCCCGGCGCCTCGGGCTCGGTGATGACGTCAGGCCAATCGGTGTTCGTTCGAAGAGTGACCGATGACATGCTCGTTGCGGCGTTTCCCGACAGCGAGGAGCGACTGCGGCTCGTGCGCGCCCTTGGCATCGGCTCATACATGTGCGTCCCACTGGTGGGGCAGCGGGGCGTGATTGGCGCAATCGCGTTCGTGTTGGGGGAGTCAGGCCGTCACTTTGTCCAGGACGATCTTCTGCTGGTCCAGGAACTTGGCGATCGCACGGCGCTCGCGATCGAGAGCGCTCAGGCGTACGAAGAGGCCCAGCGCGCAAACCGCATCAAGGACAACTTCCTCGCGACGCTGTCACACGAGTTGCGAACGCCCTTGAACGCCATCCTCGGGTATACGTGGATGCTTCGGGCCAATGCATTAGCAGACGATCGTCGCGAACACGCGCTCGAGACCGTGGAGCGTAATGCCAAGACCGTGTCGCGAATGCTCTACGACCTGCTCGACGTCTCGCGCATCGCCTCAGGGAAGCTCACACTGACGATGCAGCTGATGGACCTTCGGACACTCGTGCTCGAAAGCGTCGAATCGGTCGCGCCCAAGGTTGCGGAAAACGGTTTGTCGCTGCAGGTCGACACCGAAAAGGATCCGGTGCTGATACAAGGCGACCGGGCCCGGCTCCAGCAGGTCGTGTGGAATCTCCTTTCGAACGCGCTGAAGTTCACCCCGGCAGGTGGACGCATCAACGTGACGGTCAAAAGCGACCTACAGACCGCGACAATCGTCGTGCAGGACTCCGGAATCGGCATAGCGCCGGCCTTCCAGTCAAGGGTGTTCGAACCGTTCCAGCAGATCCGATTAAAGTCGACGCCGCAAATCGGCGGCCTGGGTCTTGGACTCGCGATCGTGCATCAGATCGTCGAGTTGCACGGCGGTTCCGTGACACTCCAGAGCGAGGGCGAAGGCAAAGGGTCGACATTCACCGTACGATTGCCACGACACGGTTCACTTCGTCACGAGGGTGGTGCTGGTCGTCAGGCGGCGGCCTGAGCGGCCCTGGGGAGCATTGGAACCGTAAAGGAAAACGTCGTTTTTTTGCCCGGGATGCTTTCGGCCCAGATCCGTCCTCCGTGCGCTTCGATGAGCCCTTTGCAAATGTAGAGTCCCAGGCCGAGTCCGGGAACGCCACTGCCACGAGTTGTTTTGCCACGAGCGAATCGCTCGAACAGGGTTGGTATCTCTCCCGGTGGAATACCGCCCCCAGCGTTGACGACCGAAACCTTGTATTGCGACCCCTGCGTGGCCAGTTCGATGGCAATCTCGCCCTCTGGCTCACCGTACTTGACCGCGTTTGAAATCAAATTACCCAGCACCTGCTCGAAACGCGCGGCATCAACCCATGCCGGCGCCGGCCTGACGTGCAATTGCAACCGAACGCGCCGACCCGGTACGAGCGATGACAGGCGATCGACTGCGTCCTCGATGAGCGACGCCAAATCGGCTTTCGTGCGCTCGAGCGACAGACGTCGCGCTTCGAGGCGCGACACATCGAGCAGGTCGTTGATCATCGTATTCAGCCGGCTCGTGCTTCGGCGAATCCGTTCGGTGACTTTTGAACCTTCCGCCAGCCGCCCGGAATCGAACATCCTTCCAAGCCGGTCAGCTTCGAACGCAATGATCGCGACTGGTTGACGCAGATCGTGTGCAACGACCGACGACCATTCCTCGCGCATGCGCTCGAGCTCCTTCAGCGTCGAAACGTCCTGATAGATCGTGACCGCGCCGGCCCGATTGCCCTGCTCGTCGAAGACCGGCGCTGCGCTGACCAGCACCGGTAGCAGTCGACCGTCGGGATGTCGCAGCGAAAACTCCTGGCTGCTTGTCGAAGCTCCAGTTGCCAACGCGCGGGTCTGGGGCTGATCGCCATGGGCGACGGGCTGACCGTCGGGAAGGCGCAGGTCATATCGCACGGCCGGATACCGTTGATCGCCGGAAGTGTCGTGACGAGCGAAGGCCTGCATCGATCGGTTCTCGAGCGTGGTCCCCGTTGCATTCGTGAGGACGACGCCCTCTGGCATCTGATCGATCACGGCCGCCAACCAGGCGCGTTCGAGGCGTTCGGCTTGATAGAGGCGCGCGGTTTCTATAGCGGTCCCGGCGCGCGCGGCCAGCCGCTCGACGGCTTGTTCGTCAGCAACGGTAAACTCCGCCTTTCCACGCTTGTTCGCAAGGTAGAGATTCCCAACGGCGCGCCCGTGTCTGCGGATGGGGACGCCGAGAAAGCTCGTCATCCGCGGGTGCACCGCTGGAAAACCCCGGAACGCTGGATGGTTCGGGACGTTTGCGATTCTGATCGAGTGATCCCGCACGAGACTCAGAAGACCGACACGTCGGGGCGGCGGGCCCAGCCTCGATGCCTCATCGAGTGGCAGTCCGACGAATACCCATTCGTCGAACGGGTGTTCGCTGTCGCCACCGAAACCAAACGCCGCATACTCCGCGTCGGCGACGGTCTTCGCTTGCATCGTGATCGTCTCCAGCACTGCTCGCAGACTCGACTGCGGGGACTTCGTGACCGCTTCCGCCACGGCATCGCCGGCGCGCTCGACGGTCTTCCGAGCCGAGATGTCGCGGACGAGCCCCTGCCAGCGTCCGTCCGGGAGGATTTTCGCGCTGACTTCAACGGGCAGGCGGGTGCCATCCCGTCGCAACAGGGTCCACTCGTCGACCTGCGGGTCGCCGCGAAGAAGCGCGGCCTTTGACGCATCGAGTCGCGGAAGGTCCGCGGCAGGTAACAGGTCCATGATGGTCTTGCCAACGAGATCCTCACGGCGATACCCGAGCATCTTGCAACCCGCGTCATTCACCTCGGTATAGCGACCGTCAAGATCCGCAAGGAAGACACCATCGGAGGCCTGCCGAATCAGGTCGCGCAGGCGCTCTTCGCGCTCGGCCACCGCGCGCTCGGACGTCGTGCGCGCGGTGTCGATGCGATCGAGCGCTTTGCCCGTCGCCAGGACGAGGACCACCGCAATGGCCATCGCCGTCACTGCCAGGAGCGCGGCCGCATACGGTTCATCGTAGAGAGACCGCCGCAGGCCCACAGTGATCAGCAGGCCGAGAACCGGAATCGAGAAGGCGCCGATCAGCAGTCGCCTGACGACAAAGCCGCCGACCTGGTTGCTGGTCACGAGCGCCATCAGCGGACGGTCCGGTCGGACGCATATCACGCCGGCGCTGAGCACGAGCATTGCGAAGATGGTATGCACCGCCATTCCCTTGCCGGGAATGTCTGTCTCGTACAGGAAGGTCGCGCCGTACAGGTATCCGGCCGCGCTGGTCAGCGCGACCAGCGCCGCACCGACGGCGAGCACCTCTGAAAGGTCGGTGCGTACTGCCCGCCTGGTGTCGAGCGTCAAGAGCGCCAGACCGATCAGAAGGAATGCCGCCGCACTGCCCAGCCCGCTGCGTGTCACCGGGAATCCAGGCGCGGCCTGCAGCGGGCTACTCACGTAGGTGCGATCGATCCCGAGATCCACACCGACGGCATATTCGATCAGCGTGAGGGCTGCGAGCGCGACCGCGATGAGCGCGAATATCTGGGCGAGCCGTCGCCACCGCCGTCGCGGGTACGGTTGCCGCAACAGCAGAAGAGAGGTTCCGACGAGTACAAAACAAAGCGCCGTGTCCTGGACCATTTCCGGCATTCCGGGAATCGGCTGCACGACTCTTGCAATACCCAGCCACCACCCTGCGAATACCACGAGGCCGAGAAGTTGCGCGGCGATGGCGGCGACAGCGCCCACGTGTTCCGGCCAGGTTTGACGCTGTTGGGCTGAATTCGAGGACATCTCCTGTGTATTCCGTGTTGCCTCTTGATAGGGCAAGAGAGGTGCCTTGAGTCGCGCGCACACCGCCGCCACGGCGTGAATTGGACGCATTCCCGATCACGGTAGGTAGCGCGCGGGCCGTCGCTGATCACAGCGGACATCGCGGGCGGCTGGCACGGTCCAGGTTGGCGCGGTTTGTAGAATGGTCATACATCGAGTCCCGCACGGGACGCCCGCCCTCGCGTGCACGAGCCATGCGATGGCCGACACGCAATCGAAAGCCAGACGCGGCGTTACGCCGTCAGAAAAGAATCAGCTCAGGAGATTTTGCATGGCCTTTGTACGGCTGCCAGTGTCCACGGCTGCGGCGATACTGTTCGTCATCGCGATGCCCCTCACGGCGCGCGCGCAGGCGTCCTCGAACAGTGTGTATATCGTTGACCTGGCGACCAGTACCGTTAGCTTCACGCTGCAAGGATCAGCCATTTTCAAGATCAGAAGGGACGGCTACTTCAAGAATTTCAGCGGCCTGGTGTCATATAACCAGGAGCGGCCGGTCGACACCCGCGTGGACCTGACGGTGGATGCCGACAGCATCGACATGCGAAACCCGGAGGACAGCCAGCTCCTGAAGTCGGCCGAGTTCTTCGACGTGGAGCGCTTTCCGACATTGCATTTCGCGAGCGAGTCAACCAACTTGCGGTCCGACGGAACGCTCTCGGTGACGGGTGACATGACCATTCGCGGTGTCACCAAAAGAATGACGATCCCTGTCACACTGCGACCGACGACCGCGAGCGGTTCAGCAGAGGGCACGGCGTTCGAATCGACGTTTCAAATCGACCGCACAGAATTTGGGCTGAACGGCGTTCCCGATTGGCACGGTTTCCACGTCTCCATCTCGAAGAAAGTCGAGATTCATATCGCGATCGCGACACGACCCGGTCCGCCGCTGCAGTAGTCGGCTAGAACGCGACCATCTGCGTCACCTTCGCGACCAATGCGCGGTCGAGCAGGCCGCCAGTGCTGGTATCGCGGCGTTCGTTGAAGACCAGAAAGAAGTCGCTGAGGCGGTGGTGGATGACGTTGAAGCGCAGGTTCGATGTCCATTCCCGCGCGTCGGTGTTGTATTGGATGAGGGCGTTGGCAAATGCCCTGGTCGAAAGTCCGTATTCGACCCGCGCGGTGATCAGATCGGTCGTATAACTGCCGGCTTGCAGCTGAATCTGATTCCGGGATTCGGTGATGGCGGCATTCAACCGGCCGCCGACGCGCAGCGCCGCCCCGCCGCCGTACGATTGCCGATGGCCGTCGTAGAAGTCGCCGACGTCGAAGCGTCCGTTCACCGAGAACGGCGCCGAGGCATTGGTCCGCCAGGTGGCGTGCCAGTCGTTGAAGTCGTACCGACCGACCGGAATGATGATGCCGCGCCGCCGGTTGATCAGAAACGGCACGGTCAGGTTTTCGGTCGTCGGGTCGACACCGAGCTCACCGCCGCTCCCGTCCTGAAGATTGATGCTCATATGCGCGCCGATCAGGCGCGACTGCAGCTCCCCGCTTTTCAGCCACGACACGTTGGTGACCCCGAGATGCGGGAACAACTCTCGCAGCCACTTCGACAGGCCCGTCGGCCTGAAGCGTGCGCCGTACGTGCTGTCGAATTTCCAGACGCCCGTTCGTGGCACGAACCCCATCTCGTCGTTGAATCGGTCGCCGATCCTGACGTAGGTACCTTGCAGTTCCCAGCGCCTGTCGCGGTAGTGGACGCTCGCGTTGCCCATCGACTCGCTGCCGTCGCTGCCCACGACGGTCACGGGCGACAGCGTTCGGGCGACGGAGCCATTGACGTCGAGGCTGTTGAAGAAGCGGAAATTGGCATCGGCTCCGACCACGCGATTGAAGCGCGCCCCGTGTTCGTCCTTGTTCAGCAGGATGAGTCCCACGTCGGAATTCGCGAGCACGTTGCGCCGCAGTCTGAGGGCGGTGAAGTTGGTCGCCGGCGACGTGTTGCCGGTGCGTTGTTGAAGGTTGAGTATTCCGACGCTGTACTGACCGAAGCGTCCTGTTAGCCGCGTGCCGCCCGCAATCGGGATCGCTTCGCCGTCGTCTGACAGCCCGATCCGCCGGCTGAAGAACAGAATCGCGTCGGTCTGCCGTCCACTGGTCAGGCCTCCGCCACCGAAGACGACGCCGCGTCCCTGCCCGAACTGGAAGATCCCGGAGTTTTCGAGAAAGAAATCGCGTTTCTCTGGGAAGAACAGGCTGAAGCGCGTCAGGTTCACCTGCTGTTCGTCGGCTTCCACTTGCGAGAAGTCAGTGTTGACGGTGAAGTCCCATGTGAGGCCGCTCGTGACGCCGTACTTCACGTCGACGCCGGCCTGCGCGTCGGTCCCAACGTCCGCGACGGTCGAGCTGCCGGCGCTGCCGAGCACGTACGGCTTGACGCGAAGATCGTTGCCGGGCCGGACGCCCTGCAGCCCCTCGAGCGTTCCGGCGAGCGACACGCGCTGCAGGTCGTAGATGCGCGGGACCGGCGCCCAGAAGCTGTCCTCGTTCCGTCGCCGGATCCGCCGCTGGAAATTGATGCCCCACGTCTGCTCATCGCTGCTTCGGAAGCGCAGCGTCCGGAACGGAATGACGATCTCTGCGTACCACCCCGCCTCCGTGATGCGCGTCGCCACGTCCCACAGCGCATCCCAGTTCTCGTTGAGCTCCAGCCCTTCGTTGATCATCTGCGCGTCCCACTTCGCGCCGTGCGCGTTGGTCGCGAACACATATCCATTTCGCTCGTCATGGAACGTGTCGAGGACGATCTCGAAGTCGTCACCGGACTCGCGGTTGAAGTCCTTCGTCAGCTCGCTGGTGAGGATACGGCGCGGCTCGCGATCGTGCGCGAACACGCCGAAGTAGAGGTTGTTGGCGTCGTAGAGTACGCGCACGTCGGTGTCTTCCGTGGCGGGCTCGCCTTCACGGGGATCGCTCTGGATGAAACCACGCGCCAGCGGCGCACGAGCCCAGTCAGGCTCATCGAGTGAGCCGTCGATTTTGAGCGCGGCGGTGGCGCGAACAGCTGGTAATCTGCGCTCGGTATGGGCCGTCCTGAAGTCGGTTTGTCCGGCCGCCTCGCCGACAGCCGGCCCCATCACACAGCACGCCGCAAGCAGGACGACGGCCGCACCGGTGCGAGGCGGGATCATTGACTTGGATGCGCATCATAGCCCACGCGACCGTCTCGCTCGTCGTCTTGCTCGTCGTCTTGCTGCGCGCGCGAAAAGACGACAAAATCCAGGCATGAACCGCAAGCCATTGGTCGCAGCGCTCATGGGCTTGAGCGTTGTCGCCGTCGCCGGCGCGCAGTCGAGTGCTCCGACAGCCGATGAGATCGCTCGAACCATTGCAGCTGCCCAGAAGATCGGAACCAGCGAACCGCTCACCGATGCGGAAAAGCAGTACGGCTTCGGGTTGAGGTTGTTGGACAGGCAAGGTCCGGTGGTCACCACGATCCAGGGTCCCTTGAATCGCGTCTTCACGGACGCGAGAGGTGCTGTTGCGCGCCGCAGTAACTACACGGCGGCCAACGTCAGCGAAGCCGCGCGCGAGCCGGCGATCGTCGCGATCGCCATCCCCAACGGCGCGTATCAGTTCTGGGAGACGCGTGGGCCGGTGCAGATCTCGGAAGTCGTGTTCAAGGTGTCGAGCGCCGGCGGCAAGGATCAGCAGGTGATCCACCCTTCCGGAGGCTGTCAGTTCAACCCGCTGGAATTCAAGAAGCCCACTGGCCAGGCATACAAAGCGCAGCTTGCGACATGCAAATTTCCGCTGGATCTGTTCGCATCGCCGGGTGCCACCTTCGAGGTGACTGTCATCCACGACCAGGGCGAGTGGTCCAGGCGGCTCCAGCCGGAGGAGTTGCGGCTCGTCAGATAAGGACACCTTCAGCTCACAGGATTTCCTTCAGCCGCTCGGCCGGGCGGGCCAGGATGGCGCGCGACCCTTTCTCCACGATTGGCCGCTGGATCAAGTCAGGGTGCTTGACCATCAAGTCCAGGATCTGATCGTCAGTGAGATCCATCTCGCCGAGTCGCAGCGTCTTGTAAATCTCTTCTTTCGTTCGCAGCAGCGCGCTGGCCGGAATGCCCATCTTGCGGAGCAGTTCACGGAGTTTCGTCTTCGGAATGGGATCCGTGTAGTAGTCCACCGCCTCGAAATCGACGCCGGCATCCCGCAGTGCCGCGTATACCTGACGGCAGGTGGTGCACGTGGGCTTCTGATAGACGGTGATTCTCACGCAGGCGATCCTAACGCGCGCGGCTTCTTCACAGATGAGGTCTGCGCCTGAAACCCCTCGCCGCGGACACGAGGCGGCATCGCTCGTGCACCCCGAGTAACGCGTGCCGATGGCTGTCTATCTCGAGCACCTGCTGCATACCTACGGCTACGCCGCGATCTTCGCGGTTATCGCGCTCGAGAACATCGCCCTCCCGGTGCCGGGAGAGACCATCCTGATTGCGGCGGGCATCTTTGCCGTGACCACCCATGAATTGAACGTCTTCGGCGTTGTCGTGGCGGCGGCTGTCGCAGCCTTCTGCGGCAGCGT
>DASTZI010000298.1:0-12291 GCA_035764385.1 Vicinamibacterales bacterium | reverse complement strand
GCCGATCACGACAACATCGTCCTCGCCGAGTACGAGGGCTACACGCGCAATGCGCTGGTGCAGCTGCGCCGCGTCCGCGAAGGCACCACGATCGCGGAAGACCACATGCGCAACCGGCAGATGATCGTGCGGTGGCTGATGGCGAACACCAAGGCGATCGAACAGCGGACGCGCGACGGCAAGACGTATCTGACGATGGTGGATCCCAAGGCGTTTCGCGAGGGCGTCGGGAGGCTGCTGGCCGAAGTGCAGCGCATCAAGTCAGAGGGCGACTACGCGGCCGCGGCCAAGCTGTTCGACACCTACGGCGTCCATTTCGACCCGAAGCTGCGCGACGAAGTCGTCGCGAGAGTCGACAAGCTGAATCTGCCGTCGTACACCGGCTTCGTGCAGCCAAAGCTCGAAGCGGTGACAGGAGCGGACGGCAAGATCACGGATGTAAAGGTATCGTATCCGCTTGACCTCACGACTCAAATGCTCGAGTACGACGGAGTCAAACGGTAGACCGGTTCGGATCGGTCGAGTCGTTCAAACGTTCGAGCAGCGTTGCAGGCGCGCGATGGCCGCTTCCGTTTCGCGGATAAGTGCAGCGACGAGATCGGCGGCCTTCATGCGCCGCGCCATCCGAACGCCTTGCCCGGCCCAGAGCGACAGAAATTCGGCGCGCCCTTGCTTGGCCGCCGCCGCGCGCAGCGGACGCGTGAGCGTGTTCTGCAGCGGGAACGGCAGGACGGACAACTGTTGCGGCCACCACGGCGCGCCGACCTCGCGCATGAACCGATTGACGATCCCACGCGCGGGGCGTCCCGAAAAAGCGCGCGTCATGCGCGTCTGGTCTTCGTGGGCGTCCATGACCGCCTGTTTGTAGGCGTCTGGCACGCCCGCTTCGTCGCACGTCACGAATGCGGTCCCCAACTGTGCGCCTGACGCACCCAGCGCCAACGCCGCCGCGATGCCGCGGCCGTCCATGATGCCCCCGGATGCGATGACGGGAACGCGGACCGCGTCGACGACCTGAGGAACGAGCGCAAGCGTCCCGATCATGCCGCGTTCGAACGCGGCCGCATCGATGGGTTCCGCAAAGCTTCCGCGATGGCCGCCCGCCTCACTGCCCTGCACCACGATGATGTCGACACCAGCGTGGTCGAGGGCGATCGCCTCATCGACGGTCGTCGCCGTGCCGGCGAGCGACAATCCGCGCCGCTTCACTTTCTGTATGACGGAGGAAGGCAGCATGCCGAACGTGAAGCTGAAGACCGATGCGCCGCCGTCGAGCGAAGCATCGAGCTGCGCATCGAAGTCCCGAGCGACGCGCGACGGCGGCTCCGGACGCGGCAGCCCGAGCTCTTCGTAAAACCGCGCGACCCGAGCGATCGCCACCCCCGTCGCGATGTCGTCCGGCAAAGTCCCTTCCGGGACGAACAGGTTGATGCCGAACGGACGCGCTGTTCTGGCGCGTACCGCGGCGCACGTCTCGAGGATTTGCTGTGGGGTCAGATACGTCGCGCCAATCGAGCCGAGCGCGCCTGCTTCGCTGACTGCCGCGACGAGCGCCGGCGTGTCGCCTCCGCCCGCCATCGGCGCCTGGACGATCGGGTGCTCGATGCCAAGTCTCTCGGTGAGGAGTGTCTTCATTCAGTCGTTCGGAGCGTTCGAATCGTTCGGATCGTTCGGATCGTTCTCATGTTTCGAACGAACCGAACGATCGAGTATCTCGAAAATTCCGAGGTCAAATGCAACCAGGAGAATGCGATCGAATTCAGCTTCTGCTTCGCGCGCCTCGCGCACGGCGATGGCAGCAGCCTCATCGAGCGGATACCCGTAGACGCCGCAACTGATCGCCGGAAACGCGATCGCGCGAATGTGATGCTGACGCGCGAGCTCGAGCGCCGTGCGATAGCACGATGCGAGCAGCGCCGGCTCACCGCGCATCCCGCCGCGCCAGACTGGGCCGACCGTGTGAATCACGTACCGCGCGCGCAGATTGAATCCGGGTGTGATGCGGCTTTGCCCGGTCGGACACCTCACGTCCGGCCGGACTTCAGGAACCGCGAGACACGCTTCGTAGAGCTGATGGCCGGCCGCCCGATGAATGGCGCCGTCGACGCCGCCGCCGCCAAGCATCTGCTCGTTCGCGGCGTTGACGATGGCATCAACATCGAGCTGCGTGATGTCGCCGCGAACAACTTCGATCAAGGCCGGAACAACGGACGCGCAACCGGCAGACCGGGCCACGGGATGGAAATAATCATCAGCACGAGCGCGATCCCGAAGAACACCATCGCAAGGCGGTGCTTACGATCAGCGTCAGCTGCCTTCCGGATTTTGACCCGGCCGATATGCACCAGCGCGATGCCAGCGATCATGCCGATCGCATGCTCGATCGTGAAAAAGCGCACGACGTTGATCTGCATCGCGACACTGAAGTTCCGGAGGCCCTGCCTGACAATGGGGCTGAGGAACGCGTAGAGGACAACGCCGACGAGAAACTGGAGGTCGACGCTGATTGTGAGCAGCAGGCCCCACAGTTCGTCCTTCGGCGTCCACGGCCGTCGCGCCGTTTTGCCACTAATCGCACGGAGCCAGGCGACGAGCCCGGTCAACAGCACCGCCCACCGCAACCAGGAGTGCAACCACAACGCTGACGAATACATCACCGCCCCCTACCTGTCTTACCCGCCTACCCCGCCCTACTTCGCCCGCGCAGCCAGAATCTGCGCCAGCATGTCCGGTTTCGCCGCGTCGCGCTCCAGATGCGGTTCCCGCATTCCGCCGTGATAGTCCAGCGACACCGTCTTCACGACATCGTCGTTTTGAAACTCGATGGTCATTGGACCGGTTGCGGTCTTCGATTCCTTGATCGCGTTGCGCAGCACGTCGGCTGAATAGCGCAGCCCGTTGACGGCAAGGATCTGCATGCCCGGGCCCATACCCGCCTTTCCCGCCGGCGAATCAATGGTGACATCGTTGAGGACGCCGTCACGGGCGCGGACTCGCAATCCGATCGAATAGGTCGCTTCCACGCGCTCGCTGTCACCTCTCTTGATGTACTCGTTCTTCACATCGGTGTACGTCAGGCGCCACCCGCCTCGTGTAATCCCGTCGAACGGTGCACGCGGCGTCACCTGGTAGATGCGCGAGCCGAGAAACGCCTTCCAGTCGTGCGGCGCCACCTGATTGAGCGAGGCGACTACGTCTTCCAACGTGTATGGCTTGACCATCGGCGCACCGCTCTCGCCGCCATGAAACAGACGGCAGAAGTCGTCGATTGATTTCTGGCCGCGCGTCAGCTCACGGATCGCTGTATCGACGTCGAGCCAGATCAACCAACCTTCGTCATAGAAGTCGGTGCTACGCCGGTAGGCGGTCCACTGTCCGGGTGCAAAGTAGAGCAGTTGCGCGGCCGTCGTCGTATCGGCGAGCGGACGCCAGCGCCGTCCCGGCTCGTTGTCGAGAAACGCCGCAATCTGCGCGAGCTGTTCCTTGTAGTACGACTCGCTCCAGATGCCGCTCCGCTCGGCAAGCACATACCCGAGATATTGCGTGAGCCCTTCGTACACCCACAGCAGATCGCCAACCATTGGCTGCTGAAAGTCAGGCGTCGCCAGGCCCGCGGGGCGCCGGTACTTGCCGTTCCACGAGTGCACGTATTCGTGGGCAACGACACCGATCGAGTTGTCCTGCGTCAGCGAGTTCTCCGGGACGCGCGAATCATTCGACTGATGATGCTCGAGGCCGAAGTGCGCGACGCGGTCGCTCAGCGTCAGCAGGAAGTGGTAGTTGTTGTAGTGGCGCGCGCCGAACATGGCGTCCGCTTCCTGGACGAGCCGCTTCCACTTCGCGGTCAAGTCATTGGGGATGTCGATCGACGCCGACGTATCGCCGACCAGAACAGCCTCGACCGGGCGCGAGGAGCTGTTGTCGAGCGGGACGATTCGCAGGTACTCGCCTGCGACGACCGGCGAATCGACAAGCGTCGTGAGCGAGACCGGCTGGAATTCGATCGTCACGCCGTTCTGATTCGCGACAGGCAACGCGGTTCCGAATTTCCACCCTGCCGGAAGTTCCATGCTCGCGCGGAACATCACGTCGTCGGTGCGCGCGCCCTGCGGATAGAGCAACAGCTGGTTCCACGAGTAGATGCCAAGATGCGCGGTGTCCGACGATGCCGAGCTGAAACCACCTTGACCGATCGCCGCGAGGAAGTCGAACGAGACATCGAGTCTGTTGACCCCTTCTGGTATATCGACATGAAACGCGAACAGATCGACGGGGTCGCGGCGCCATACGATTGATTTGCCGGCGGCGCTGAAATTCAACCCGACCAGATCGTCGATCGGCCCGTCAGGCGCATGCTCGCCGGGAAGCCATTTCGGATACACGAGTGTCAGCGCGCCAGGCGTCACGTTGAGCGTCTCACGAACGTGCAGCAGCTTCCGCGGCGTTTCACGCACATCGAGCGCGACCGTAATTGTTCCTGTAACGCGCGATCCCGGGGGCGCCTGTGCACGCGGCGCAGCGAGTGCGCAGACCGCGATGAGCAATGCACATGTGATGTTCTTCATACGGGCAATCGCGAATCTTAGCTTAGGTTATCGATCTGAATCGGCGTCAGCGGACCCGCCGGCATGAACGTGAAGACGGCGCCATAGAAGTACAGCTCCGCTTCCAGGCAGCGGATGATCGTCTCCGCGCGACGGAACCCGTGCTGCTCTCCTTGAAAGGCAAGATACGCAACGGGCAGCCCCTTCGCCTGTACCGCGTGCGCCATCCGCTCCGATTGATCGGGCGGCACAACCTTGTCTTCCAGCCCCTGAAACACAATCAACGCGCACGACAGACGATCGATGAAGTGGATGGGTGACCGTTCCCGGTATACCTCTTTCGCCTCGGGGTATGCACCGATCAGCGTGTCGAGATACCGCGACTCGAACTTGTGCGTGTCTTTCGCCAGTGCCTCGACGTCGCTGACGCCGTAGTAGCTCGCGCCCGCCCGAAACACCTCCGGATGGAATGTCAGCGCTGCGAGCGTGGTGTACCCGCCGGCGCTTCCGCCGCGGATGATGAGCCTGTCGGGATCGGCCGTTCCCTGCTCGACGAGATACCGTGCGGCGTTGATGTTGTCGTCGACATCGACGATTCCCCAGTGCCAGTTCAGGCGCTGACGATACTCGCGGCCGTATCCTGTGCTGCCGCCGTAATTGACGTCGACCACCGCAAAGCCGCGGCTGGTCCAGAACTGCACCTGGAGGTCGAGGACGGCTTTCGTCTGCGTTGTCGGCCCGCCGTGGCTGATCACAATCAGCGGTGGACGCTCGGACGGCAACGCGTGATATTCCGCATTGCGAGGCGGATAGTAGAAGGCGTGGGCGGTGACGCCTCCTTCGGTCGGAAATTCGATCGCCTCCGGTATCGAAATGTCGCCGCCGTCGAGCTTTAGTGAGGACGACGACCTCAATATCTCCGTCTCACCGGTGACAAGGTCGCATCGCACGACGGCCGCAGCGTGTGACGGCGACGCCCCTACGTAGAGTGCGTGCGTCGCATTCGCTGTCACCCACTCGAGCGGTTCGAGATCGGTTGCAACGTTGGTGAGCGTCCCCGTCTCGGTGTTAATCAGCGTCAGCGACCAGCGTGCACGACGAGCATACGCGGCGACCATTCTCCGCTCGTCCACACACGCCCACGTCGTCCATCCAAACAGCCACTGGGGACGGCCGAATTCCGCCTCGTCGGGTGGCTGCCATAGCACGGGACGAACGTCGAACGGCTCATGCCGGACGTCGCACCTGTAAAGCGACCACCATCCGGTGCGATCGCTCACGAAGGAGAGCGTGCCATCAGGGGACCAGCCAGGTTGAAAAATGGATTCATGCGGTCCGCCGGCCACCAGCTCGAGATTCTCGAGCGTTCCGCCGCTGGTGACGGTCGCAACCCACAGTTCGGTGCCGTCCCACGGCATTTGCGGATGACGCCACGACAACCAGCAGAGCCGCGAGCCATCGGGGCTCAGTCGAGGTGTGGAGTAAAAGTCGTAACCGGATGCGATCACGTGGCCCGCGTTCGGATCGCCATCGAGCGCAATTGAAACCAGGGTGTTGACCGGCTCACGTCCTTCGTGTGTGTGATCCTCGCGCACACAGATGAGGCGCCGACGGCGCTCGTCTACCGTTGCGTCTGCATAGAACCACTTGCCTTCTGGGGTGACTGGATGAGGAATTGGATCACTGGACGACCCGCCGATCGTATAAATCCGCTGGTCCGTGAAGTTGGAGTAAAAGACCACGCCATTCGACACGACGTACGCGCCGCCACCGTACTCGTGGACGCGGCTGCGTACGTTGTGGTCGGGCGGCGTCAGATCGGCGACGGTACCATCGGCGGTGCGCCTGACAAGCACGTTGCGCCCGCCTTCTTGCGGACGCCCCTCGAGCCAGTAGATGTCGTCGCCGTCAAAGGCGACATAACCCAAGCGGAGTCCTTGTTCGGCAACGGTCGTGGCGGAGATGCGAGAGGTCCACGTCCCGTAAGGAGCGGCGATCGTCACCTACATAACTTATCGTTTCTTCGACGCCGCTTTGCGCGCACCCTTGCGCGAGCTCTTTCGCTTGGGCACCTTCGCACCGGCGTCTCGCGCTTCCGAGAGACCGATGGCAATCGCCTGCTTGCGGCTCGTCACGCGCCGGCCCGAGCGGCCGCTCTTCAGCGTGCCGCGCTTGCGCTCATGCATCGCGCGCTCGACCTTCTCGCCCGCTTTCTTGCCGTACTTAGCCATGCATACCCTCCATTACGCGAGCGGCTGCATGCGTGATCTGTGCCGTTCAACCTACGCGCCGTCTCGAATCGCGCGTCCTTCTGCGATGTCGCACGTCACGCTGCCGATGGCGAGCCGCGTCTGATCGCGGAGGCTTTCGGCAAATTGCATGAATCGATGTGCGTCGGCGAAGTTGCTCGCCAGCCCGAATGACACCCGCATCGCGCCGGCGCTCTTGCCTCCCCGGCTCGTCACCAGCTCGAGAAAGCGCCCAAGGTTCATGTTGGCGTCGAGTTCGAGCGCCGCACGGACGTCGGCCTCGGTGATTCCTTCTGCGGTTTCCCCCGTGCCCGGGTTGCAGAAGCAGCCGGTTCGCAGCGAAATCCCCGCTGCACCGGCCATCTCCTCGACACGGCGGTAGTCGATCAGATGACCCTCGGGATCGTAGAAGTTCATCGCGATCGTGCCGCCGCGCGAGTCGGTCGTCGTCGGACCGTAGATCCGGACCATGTGATGACCGTTGCTGTGCTGCAGCAGTACCAGACGCTGTAGCAGCCACGACGTCAGGCATCGGACACGAGTGGCAATCGTATCGATGCCAACAGACTGCAGATGACGAAGCCCTACTTCGACGGCGGGGATCGCCAGGTAGTTGAGCGTTCCGTCCTCGAAGCCCGCTTCGCCTGTGTACAGGATGCACGCCCGCCCGCCGACTGTCGCAAAGCTCACCGTGCCACCCGCAAACCACGGCCGCTTCATCGAAGCCAACGCCGGGCTGCGCGCGAGCAGGCATCCCACGCCTGTCGGATATCCAAACATCTTGTAGAACGAAATGCAGACAAAGTCGGGTTTGACCTGAAACAGATCGAGCCTGTTGGTCGGCGCGAACGAGGCGGCATCGACCAGCACGTCCCATCCGCGACCGTGGGCCAGCTCGATGAGGTCGAGCGGATGTCTCACGCCGCTGAAGTTCGACTGCGCAGGAAAGGCGAACAACCCTGGACCCGTTGACGGTGTGGCCAGCATCGCATCCAGGCTGCCCCTCTCGATCCGCAGCTCGGGCACCGTCAACGGCGCATATTCGACGGGAGCTCCCCGGGCCTTGGCGAACTGGCGGATGCCGTTCACCGAGTTGTGGTTGTCTACCGTGAGCAGCAGTCCCGCGCCTGGGCTGAACGGATACGACTCGCCGACGTGCTTGAGCGCGCCGGTCGCGTTGGCGGTGAAGATCGCCACGTACTCATCGGGCGATGCATTGAACCAGTCGAGTACCGCGCGGCGTGCCTGCTCGACCAGCGTCGTCATGCTGTGCGAGGACGGGCTCGCGGAGTGCGGATTGCCGAAGATGTGCGCGTTCAGCAGCTTCGCATGTTCGAGCACCTGCGATTCCGCGTGAAGGCTGCCGCCCGTGTAATCGAGGTAGGCGTGGTGCTGTTCGTCGAGACGACGGTACTCGCGCGCGCGCATCGCGTCGATGGCGTGCGTGGAGGCGTAGTCGGGATACTCGGCGAGAAACTCCTCGTACACGTCGGTCACTGGTGCTCGATCGTCAATGCAAACCCGATCGGATCTGTCAGCGTGCCAAGGTCGAACACCTGCACGCAGTATTGGCCGGCGTCAGCCTGCGTGCTGATCTGTGGGGTGGTGGCCGCTGACGCGTTCACCGAGACCCCGAGCCTGCAGCCGCCGCCACTGGTGCGCGGCAAGCCGACGCCGAGACCGACGGTCGGACCGGCTGTCAGCGTCACGACGATGTTGCCTGCCGAATTCACGGTGAACGATCGTGTGCTGGCACCACCTGGCGCCACCACACTCGACCAGTTCTCCTTGACGGTGCCCGAGGGATTGCTGGGTGTGGTCGGCGTGTTGTCGCTGCCACAGCCAGCAAGAATGACCGCCGCACCGACCGCCGCAACCAACCACCGCGACCAATCCCGCGTCCCGCCCTTCGAGAGCCTCAGGGCGTCCCGAGCGTGTCGAGGGACGAATCCCGAATCCCGAGTCATGGATGTGAGATCCGCATCGAGAAATTCACCGACTCCCGCAATCCGCCCACATCCGCAATGTTGGCGCAGTAGTCAGATGCCGGCGCCAGCGTGTCGCTCAGTTGTGCAGCCAGCGCTGGTGTGGTCTGCGTCACTCTGGCGAGATCACATCCGATCACGGTGCCACTATCGTCCTTGATCGCCTTGCCCCATCCAATCTCCATCGTCGCGTTCACGGCACCTGGGCGATTGACGGGCGACAGGCTTGCCAGGTTGATGGTGACGGTCCCGCTGGATCCGACGGAAAACGGGAAGAACTTCGATTCCCTCACGTTGATGATGTCGTCGAATCGTTCGGTTGCATTCGTAGGAGTAGAGGAAGGCGATGTCGGCGTGTCGTCGCCGCAACTGGAGCAGAACGCCACCAACACGGCCAGGAGAGCCGCTCGTCGCATGATCAGTAGTCGATATTATCTGACGCAGGTTGGGCGAATAAGGCTGGGAGGACGGGTAAGGCGGGTAAGGAGGCGACCTTACCCGCCAGACGCGCCTATTTCATGTGTTTGTTCACCAGCTTCGTCATCTCGAACATGTTGACGGATGACTTGCCGCCGAAGACCGCTTTCAGCGTGCTGTCAGCGTTGATCATCCGCTTGTTCTTCTTGTCCTGCAGTCCGTTTTTCTTGATATAGGCCCAGAGCCGCTTGGTGACTTCGGTCCGTGGAATCGGCTTGGGGCCGACGACTTCCGCGAGGGTGCCGTCCGGCGCCACCGGGCGCATGAACGCAGCGTTCGCGGTGCGCTTGCGTCCACCAGTTTTTTTCTTCGACCCTTTCGCCGCTTTCCTCGCCGTCTTCTTCGCCATGTCAGCTCCTTCGGCCTCTGCGCGTTGCGCTCCAGCACCCTCGTGGCGCTGGAACCCGCGCACGAGCGCGGGAGCAGGTCGGGGAGATTATCGCCTGAAGCGTGCCTTACGCGGCGAAGAAATGAAGCGGTGTCTGCCGATGAGATGATGACCGAACGCTGCGGCCACGGGAGCCATCAGCATGGTGATGAGCACCAGCAGCCACATCTCGCCGCGCGACACGTCGTATTGCGCGAGCAGCGCCTGCCACGATGCGCCGAACAGGTAATAGCCGGCAAGAAACTCAAAGGCAATCGTCAGCAGCACCCATTCATCGCCGATCAACAGCGCGTCATTCGCATCGTGCGGCTGCAGCCAGACGATCGCCCGCCACGCGACCACAATGACCACTGTCGAGAGGATGAGCGCGCTGAGCAGATGCGCTGCCGAATCGCCCAACGTGGGTATCAGCCACATGACACGGACCGCGCCGTTCAGAAAAGCGACCATCAACAGGCCACACCAGATCGCCAGGGCCCGCAGCAGCATATGAACCTCCGTGGCTACGGCAGAGCAAGGCGAAGACCCGTGGTCGGCTTTGAAAATCGGCGCAATATCGCCCGTGCGCCCTCCCGGGTGCGAAAAACTTCGCAATCGTCCGAAGGATTGCCCTCGGCCCCGCTTGAACGGGCTCTGCACGGCCCGTAATATGGTTGAACCCGCTCGCAATCTCAGGGATTTGCACAAACTGATGAGCAGAAAACTGGTTACCGTCGCGCTCGCAATACTGGTCTGTTTCCTGGCTGTGCCGCTTGGCGCGAAGACGGCGGGTCGCGCCAGAACCTCGAAAGTTGTGGCGCAGGTCGTGACCATTGAATCCCGAAGCCCGAAGTCCAAATCCCGGTTGATCGCAGTCGACCGCGCCGCTGCTACGAAGTCGGGCGTCTCAGACGACGTGTTGAACCTCGCCCTCGGCGCGGTCTCGTGTGGCATCGTGTCGGGCGATCTTCAGGCGCCGCCGACGTTGACGTTGATTGATTACTCGTTGCCATCGACGACGCCTCGTTTGTGGGTGTTCGATCTGGGCAGTGGACAGCTGCTATTCAACGAGCTCGTGGCGCACGGCCGCAACAGCGGCGACAACATGGCCACGCAGTTTTCGGATGCGATGGAAAGCCGCGAAACGAGTCTCGGACTCTTTCGGACGGCCGACACCTACGTCGGACACAACGGCTACTCGCTCCGACTGGATGGTCTTGAACCCGGCTTCAACGGCCACGCCCGCGAGCGCGCCATCGTGATCCACGGAGCGCCATACGTCGATGCGAACGTTGCGAAAGCCAATGGACGGCTCGGCCGCAGCTGGGGTTGCCCGGCGCTGCGGGAAGCGGTGGCACGCCAGGTCATCGACACCGTGCGCGACGGTGGAGTGATCTTCTCTTACTATCCCGATCCGGCCTGGCTGAAAGCGTCGAAATTCCTGAATTGCGGGTCGCAGGCACCGGCAGCCGTCGCGACCAATTAACGATGGTCCGGCTAAAGCCGGACCCCACAATACCTGCGGGCGACCTCCTACCGAATCGTCTCGAGCTGCGCTGACGCTCCATCAAGGAGCATCGCTTCGCGTTCGAGCGCTTTGGCGACACGTCCGATTTCACTCTCCGCTTCGGCGTACTCCTTCTGCTCGATCGCTTCACGCACACCGGGCATCGTCTTCACCGCATAGCCCGTGTAGAAACCCGGCGCGTACAGCAGGTGTCGGTACCACGGCCGCCGCGGTAATCCGGCCCCATCGATCAACTGTCGCTCAGCCTGCATCACGCGCACATTCACCTGACGGATCACCGGCAGGTTCGCCGCCGCCTTTGGCCGCGCCGCATCCGCGGCTTTGCGATAGCGCGCTGCCGCCTGCGTCAGCATTTCCGCCGCATTTTCGAGAGGCGCGAAGTTCAAGGCCGGCGGCACCCGTTCCATCTTTGGAGCCTGAAGCGGTCGTTTTGGATCGTTGATGGCGCGGAATACGCCCTCCTCGATCTGGCGGTTGCGTTCCCGCACGTCATCCTGCTGCGTCTTGAGCAGATTGCCGAGCTCCTTCACATACGTCTGGACGGTGTCAGCAACATTGGTGAACTCGAGCGGCAGCAGGTCCGAGTCTGCCAGGCGAATGATCAGCGTTCCGCCAACCTGTGCGAGGCGTTCTGCGCTGCAACCGGCAACGACACTGCGAGGGCCGCCGCCAGCGCAAGCAAGTAGGGGCCGGCTTTAGCCGGCCCAGCGATCGTCTTCTTCATTTCATTCAGATCTCTATTTCTTGTTCCAGATGGCGCGAATCCACGGCACCGCCTGACGAAGGCCGTCGACGAACTTGTAGGTCTCGAAGTGCTGAATGCCGCTGAGCACGACAATTTGAGCGTTGACCCCGTTTTTCTTCAATTCCGAGATCCGCTGCTCGGTCGGACCGATGGGTTGCACCTGATCGTCGCGTGAGTGCACCGCGAACACCGGGATGCGCCACGTGGCCGCGGACGGGGTCGGCGTTCCCGACAGCGGCACTGCCGCGCTGAAGCGATCCGGGTACTTATCGCCCCAATACCAGGTTCCCTGTCCGCCCATGCTGAATCCGGTGACGATGACTTTTTTCTGATCGATCGTGTACTTCTGCTCGACCGCGGCCAGCAACGCATTCACCGCGCGTTCGTTGGCAGGCG
>DASTZI010000297.1:0-3035 GCA_035764385.1 Vicinamibacterales bacterium | reverse complement strand
ACCGTCTCATCCGATTCGGTGGCACTTCCAGCGGCAGGAATGTCCCAATATTCGCGGACGTCGATGCTGCCCGCGCGCACCGTGAGCCAGTGCGCTGGTGGAACCTGTCGGACGTGCGCGAAGGGGGTCTCCGGCGCGATGAAATAGCCAAGTGAAAGGTACCCTTCGAGTGCGCTCATATCCGTCCGATCGTCCCAGTACGGACTCTTCGCGAGCGATTTGATCTCGCTGCCGAAGTGCAGAACGCCCTTGAACACGCCGTAGTAAAGCGGCTTTTTGCCGACCCGGTCGCGAGCGAGAAACAACGAGGCCGTTCGTTCATCGTAAATGGCGAACGCGAACATGCCTTCGAAATGCTCAACGCAGGCCGGGCCGTACTCCTCGTAGGCGTGCACAATGGCTTCGGTGTCGGAGTGGGTTCGAAACCGGTGGCCGCGCTCGGTCAGCGTGCGACGCAGCTCGCGATGGTTGTAGATTTCGCCGTTGAAAAGGACGTGGCAGTTGCCGTCCTCGTTCGACATCGGCTGCGCGCCGCCGGCGCGGTCGATGATCGAGAGGCGGCTATGACCGAGCGCGACGCGCGCGTCCGAGTAGTACCCCTCGCCGTCGGGACCACGATGTCCGAGGGCGCGCGTCATCGCAGGTACAGCGGCGCTGACCGTCGGATCGAGCGTGCCGTTAAGTGCGAAGACGCCGCAGATGCCGCACATGGATGCCTCGAATGGGACTGGTTGAGCTTGTAAGTGTATCGGACGGTCGCCCGGATCAGCGGCGCTTCCAGTGCTGTGAAATCCTGGGAAACTCCTTTGTTGAGGGACAATACCGTAAGTTGGCTTCTGCCCATATCTTGCTGAATCTCACGACGTCCCGGCCGAGTGCTGGCGCGGCGTCGTGAGCGTTCCCGCGTTCATCGCCAAAGCCGCGCTTCGCGAGCACCTCGCCCATGACCTGGGACCGCTGCGGGGGGCCGCTGGGACGAGCCTGTACGCGGCCGCATCGGCCATGCGCGCGGCCGGCCGTGCCCCGGACGCCTACAAGCTGTTGATGCGTACGCATAGCGGCAACTTCTCCGAGGCGATCGATCGCCGAATAGAAGCAGAGCTGCGCGACGCGACCGCCCGCGAACGGCATGGCGATTCGACAGGGCTCTGGGTGGCATACGACCAGATCATCGCGGCCGCTGTCGCAAAGTTTCGGGCTGGTCCAACTCGCCTCGTTGGGTCGCGCCTCCTGGTTGCCAAGGCTTGGCGCCCGGGCGAACGCGGAGTGGTGTACGTCGACTACTCATACGTCTTCCCGTCGCTCGCAGGACTGTTCGACCTGCGTGCAATCGCCGACCGCTATCACCTGGTGCTGGAGCCCAGCTGGAGCGGCGTCTGCACGCCCGAGGTTCTCCTCTACAGCCGTCTCGATCGACCGGTGTTCGTCGAGACGATCGAACCGCGGGATCACCGCGTGCTCGCGACGCTCGACACGAACCTGACGTATGTGCCGGTTGCGGCGAATTACTGGGTGGACTACAGGCGGATCGAGCCGCTGGCCGACCGACAACGTGATATCGACGTCATCATGGTGGCCGCGTGGACCGCCATCAAGCGCCACTGGCGGTTCTTCCGGGCCATCGCCGCGCTTCGACGTCGCGGACACCGCCTGCGCGTCGCGCTGGTCGGTTACCGATATGACAAGACGATCGAGGACATCCGCGCGCAGGCGAACTATTTCGGGATTGGCGATCAGGTGGAGCTGTTCGAACGGCTCTCGCAAGATGACGTATCCGCGCTGCTCGCACGTTCCAAAGTCCACGTGCTCTGGTCGCGGCGCGAGTGCGCCAATCGCGCCATCATCGAGGCGATGCTCGCCGATGTGCCGGTCATCGTGCGCACCGGTCTGACGTTTGGCTTCAAATATCCGTACATCAACGATCAGACGGGACGGTTCGTCGAAGAGACCGCGCTCGGCGACGCCATTCTCGAGATGATCGACTGCCGCGCGTCTTATGCGCCGCGCCAGTGGGTCCTCGAACACATGACGTGCCAGCAGGCGACCGCAGCCGTCGAAGCGAGCGTACGCGCCGCCGCCACCAAGCACGACGAGATGTGGACCTCGGGTCTCGTCGTCAAGACCAGCACGCTCGATACACAGAAGTACTGGGACGAAGCCGACCGCGATCGCTTCGCGGACGACTATCGTTTTCTGGAGGCCAGTATACGTTGAGCCATGGTGAAGAAAATCCTCGACGAATTGACGACGCGGCTACCCTCCATGACGAAGTATCCCGGGGTATTGCCGTTGGTTGGATTGGGCGTGTCGTTCGCGAAGACGCTGCAGACCCATCGACTGCACCGATTTCACTACGATCGACGTGGCTGGTGGGTCAATCGTCAGCGTGACGTGACCCTGTTCTCGCCTGATCTTCACACACCCACGCTTGATCGACTCGAAGCCATGGTCAGGGACTACTGGTGCCACGGGACACAACTGTCGCCGGGAAGCACGGTGATCGATATCGGAGCGGGCATCGGCGACGAGGTGGTTATTTTTTCGCGATGGGTTGGTCCGACAGGTCGGGTGGTCGCGATCGAAGCGCACCCGGTCACCGTTCGATGCTTGAAGCTCGCCGTCGCAATCAATCACCTCGAGAACACCATTGTCATTGAGGAAGCGGCGGCAGATCGTGAGACGACGCTTCTGATGTCCGATGTTCTACACCACGAGCAGAACGCCGTCGTCGGGGCTCCAGGAACGTTGGCGGTCAAAGCGCGGACGGTCGATGACATGCTTGCCCCGCTGGATCTTCCGCGAATCGATCTCATTAAGATGAACATCGAAGGCGCAGAACTCATGGCACTGTCTGGGATGCGACGCACGCTGAGCCGAACGCGCGCGATCGTCGTCTCCTGCCACGACTTTCTGACGTCGGATGATCCAAACGATCCAAGGCGGACCAAGAAGGATGTCATCGCGATGCTCGGGGAGGCAGGCTTCACGACCTACACTCGCCCGGATGCACCAATGGTGTTCGTTCGCGACTATGT
>DASTZI010000296.1:0-8042 GCA_035764385.1 Vicinamibacterales bacterium | reverse complement strand
GTGCGCTCGACGTCAGCGTAATGGCGGGCTATCCGGGCACTATCGCAGCAACGTGGCAGCGGGCTGGCCGCGCAGGCCGCCGCAGCGGCAGATCAGCGGCCGTGCTCGTTGCCAGCAGCGCCCCCCTTGATCAGTTCGTCGTCCGGAACCCGTCGTATTTCTTCGATTCGGCGCCGGAACACGCGCTGATCAATCCGGACAACCTTCACATCCTCGTTGACCACGTGAAATGCGCCGCCTTCGAATTGCCGTTCACGACGAGCGAGCAATACGGCAAACACAACGTCCAGGAAGTGCTTGGCATTCTCGAAGAGAGCGGGTTCGTGCATCGGACGGCTGAAGCCGGACCCGGCGACGACGGCACCTGGCAGTGGACGAACGAATCGTATCCAGCGGACGCCGTCAGCCTTCGATCGATCTCGTCTGATAACTTCGTCGTCGTCGACACGACCAGCGGCGCTGATGTCATCGGGGAGACGAGCTTCACGAGCGGCCCACCGACGCTGCACGAAAAAGCGATCTACATCATCGAAGGCACGCTCTATCAAGTGGAGAAGCTCGATTTCGAAGGACGCAAAGCGTACGTCCGTCAGATCGACTGCGATTACTACACCGATGCGATCACCTATACGAAGGTGACGGTGTTGGAGACATTTGAGGAGGGATCTGGGATCGGGGACCAGCGATCAAGAGCATTTGATGCGCCCGATCCCGGATCCCCGATCCCCGATCCCCATCCGCGAAGGTCCCACGGAGAAGTCCACGTCTCTTCGCGCGTTGTCGGCTTCAAGAAGATCAAGTTCTACACGAACGAGAACGTCGGCTCCGGCGAGCTCGATCTGCCCGAGCAGCAGATGCACACGACGGCCTACTGGCTGACTGTGCCGAAGCCTGTCATGGCGGCGCTGCCGTACGCCTCCGACGACCGCCGCGACGGCGTCGTCGGGTTGTCGTTTGCGATGCGTCAGGTCGCGCAGCTGCTGTTGATGTGCGATCGGCAGGATATCGGCATTTCGATCGGCAGCGGCGAGCAGGGCGATGAAACGGCTTTGACGCGCACCGGCATCCCGTCAACGCTGTCCGAGGAGCCGCGCATCTTTGTTTACGACAACTATCCTGGCGGGATCGGGTTCAGTGAGCCGCTGTTTCAGATGCACGAGGATCTCCTGGGGCGTACTCGTGAGCTGATCGCCGGATGTGAGTGCCAGCACGGATGTCCCGGCTGCGTCGGACCGGTGGGCAACACCGGACCGCTCGCCAAACTGGTGGCCCTTCGGATCCTTGAGCTCATCGCTGCGGGCACCGCGGCGCTTCCGGTGTCCGCGTGAGCTCGCTGGCCGATCGCCTTCGTGGGGTACTCGGGCCATGCCCTGGGCCGCCTAAAGGCGGCCCCTACGAAGATGATCGTCGCTCCTACGAAGATGATCGTAGGGGCCGGCTTCAGCCGGCCCAGCACTCTGACGCCGCCGACATTCTCGGCGGCGAATGGCGCGAATCGCGCGGGCGCAAATTCCTCGTCGTCGACCGCAAGTATTCACCTGGCTATCGCCACGGTCGCGTCACGGTCGCCGACTGTCTTCCGCCGTGGGCGCGATTCGAATTGCTCGGCGGCACCAACGGCCAGATGCTGTTCCTCGACCTCGAGACCACGGGGCTCGCGGGCGGCGCGGGTACGTATGCGTTTCTCGTTGGCTGCGGGTGGTTCGACGGCAGTACTTTCCGACTGCGACAGTTCTTTCTGTCGGATTTCGGCGCCGAACGCGCGTTGCTCGAAGCCGTCGGCGAGCTTGCCGGCAATCTGGCGTGCATCATCACTTACAACGGCAAGACATTCGACCTTCCGCTGCTTGAAACGCGGTTCTCGCTGCAGCGGATGCCGACGCCATTCGCGGAGATCGCCCACGTGGACATGCTGCATCCTGCGCGACGAATGTGGCGCGATGAAGAGGTCGAGTGCCGGCTGACATACCTGGAGCAGGCGCTCTGCGGGCACGAGCGCGAGAGTGATGTCCCCGGTTTCGAGATTCCATCGCGCTATTTCCAATACGTCCGCAGCGGCGATGCGCGCCCATTGGAGGCGGTGTTCGAGCACAACCGCCTGGATATCGTGTCGCTCGCCATGCTGACGGCGCGTGCCGCACAGTTGTTGGAGGAAGGACCCTCGGCGGCGATTACCGGCCGTGAAGCGTTTGGGCTGGGACGTTTGTACGAGCGAGCCGGACTGATGGAGGATGCAGTGGCGTCGTATCGGCGCGCCGTGGCCGCTGGCGTGGTGTCGATCCGGCTCGAGGCGCTGAGAGCCTCTGCAATCGTGCTGCGGCGGCTTCGCAGATACGAAGAGGCCGCTGCGGCGTGGCGCGATCTTCTGTCGTTCCCGCACTGCTCGCCTGCATACGCTCGCGAGGCCAGCGAAGCCCTTGCCGTTCACCACGAACATCGTGTGCGCGACTTGGAGGTGGCGCGCACCTTCGCTCTGCAGTCGCTGTCGTTGCACGGAACCGCTGGTCGACAGCAGGCGACAAGGCATCGACTGGCCCGGCTCGATCGCAAGCTCGGCTGCGACCCGCGTTCACAATCAGCCGCGCTGTTCTAATAGATCTCGTGACGCAAGGGCAGCAGTTCTCTCTGCTCGTTCCGCCTGTACCCGCAGGGTTTTTCTATCAGCCTGAATTCGTCACGGCCGCCGAGGAACGCCAGCTCGTGACCGAACTCGAACGGCTGGACTTCAAGCGCGTCGAGATGCATGGCGGAGTGGCCCGCCGGCGCGTCGCGCATTTCGGGTGGAGCTACGGGTACTACTCGCGGCGCACCAAGCCCGGAGAATCGTTGCCTGCGTTCCTGCTTCCGTTACGTGAACGGGCGGCCGATTGGGCACACATTGCCGCGGACGAGTTCGTAGAGGCGCTCGTGACAGAGTACCCGCCGGACGCGACGATCGGCTGGCATCGCGATGCACCGATGTTTGGCGACGTGATTGCGGGTATTTCGCTGCTCGGAATGAGCCGCATGCGATTCAGGCCGTATGTGTCGCCGAAAGATCAGCGCGGCCTGCCGCCGAGGCGCGCGACGCACGAAGTCGAGCTGGAGGCGCGCTCGGCGTATCTGATTTCAGGAGACGCGCGCCGGGACTTCGAGCACAGCATCCCGGCGGTCGCGTCGCTGAGGTACTCGATTACGTTTCGAACCCTCAGGCCGTAGCGGTCTTCTTGGCGGTCTTCGTCTTTCCCTTCGCAGCCGATGCCTTGGCAGCCTTGGCCGCGGTTGCGGCGGTCTTGCGCTGCGCCGACGTCTGCGCGCCGAATTTCTTGGTAAAGCGCTCGACCCGTCCCTCGGTGTCGATCAGCTTCTGGCGACCCGTGAAGAACGGGTGGCACGCCGAGCAGATTTCGAGGTGCAGTTCGGGCTTGGTCGAACGTGTCTTGAACGTGTTGCCGCACGCGCAGCGAACTTCGACCTCTTCGTACTTTGGATGAATCCCTGCCTTCACGGTGTCCTTCCCTTCGACTCGCTTCGCCCCTCAGTTGCGGTTCGCTCCCACGGAGCGGATTTCGACAAGGGGCGCAAACAATCATTATACCGTCTTCATTGCGGGCAGGGCTTCAGCGGGATCCACCGCTCCAGCGACGACACCACGGTCGGCGTCGCGATGAAATCGGCTTCCACCGCGGCGCCGAGCTCGCGCCGATCCGGCTTTCCGAAGTCGATGGGGCGCCAGGTGCGGGAGACCTCAGTGTCGAACACCACCCGGCTCTGCCCCTCGGGCAACTCGAGCGCCTGTCCGTCAACCGACATGTCCGTAAAGAAACGATCGACGATCGTCTGACAGGGAGTTGTGATGCGCAGTCGTACCGGTAGGGTCCCGACATCCGGGTGTTCGACATGGTACCGAATCATCAGATGCGTAGTTTGGGTACCGAGCGCGAATGTCGCCCGTTTGCGGGTCCATCGGAACTGTCCTTGCGGAAGAGGCTCGGACGGATACGTTCCAACGATGTAGTCACGGTTTGTGCGCGCGGCGCGCTCGAGCGGCTTCAGCGGCCCGCGCCCGAGCACCAGGTGAGCGCCGGCGTAGCTGATGGCGATGAGGAACGCTGCGGCCCAGGCAACAGTCGGGATTCGGGACTCGGGATTCGGGATTCGACGTGCATTGGGTCCGCCTTCCGATCGCGTAAGGGTTTCGAATCGTGCGAGGCAATAGAAGAACATCAACAGCACGATCGGGTTCTGGGTCGGCATTCCAACAAGCGATGCGGCGCCAATCCCGATGAGCAGCCCGCGCAGCGTTTGTGTTTCGAGCCGATGCGCGCCGCCGGCTCGCCTGGTGACGACAAGCCACGCCATCCACACAGACCAGAACAGCACTGGGAGCGACGCGACCAGCCCGAGTTCGGCCACCTGGTGTCGCCACCAGTTCTGTGCGTTGTCGAACGGCAGCTTGTCGTTCGCGATTTCGCGCCAGTAATCGGGCGCCATCCAGTTGAAGCTTCCGATTCCGACGCCGGTCAGCGGGTAGTCGCGCACCATGCGCGTCGCAACCGTTCCGTAGCCGCCCCGCGTCCACAGCTCCTGCACCGGCGCTGCGGTGGCGCGCATGCGTTCGAGCGGTCCAATCGCAGCGGCCCCGATCGCCAGTACCACTACAACCACGGCGACACCAGCGAGGAGCGACCAGGTCTTGCGCGATGCGGTCTCGTCGCGTGCGCTGCTCCGAACGAGTTCATAAGCGAGCAGCAGTGTGCCGAACACGCCGCAGAGCAATGCTGTTCGCGAACCGGACATCCAGGCGCCGGCCCAGTTGATGGCGAGAGCTGGCGCCCGCAATGCTCGAAGGCGACGACTGCCGAGTTGCCGGAGCGACACGAACGCCAGCGGCCCTGCAACCGCGGCAACCGTGCCGTAGGCATTGGCGTCGAGCATCGTCCCCGCCGCGCGCCGCAAACCAATCCACGGCTCTGCGTTGAGAAAGGACATCGCAATCGTGCCCTGAACGACTGCGACGACGCTGGCGAGCGTGGCGCCGGTCCACAGCCCCTGGACGGGATTCGGAACTCTGGATTCGGGATTCGCTTCTTGAGCCCGTTCGAATCCCGAATGGATCCCGAACCCTGGTCCAAACAACCAATCGAGCCACAGGATGCCCATCAGCTGGGTAATCGCAACGTACAGAATCCAGCTTTCCACCTGCGGTGTCGTGAGCAGAGCCCAGGAATCGAGTGTGCCCGTGTCGCGCAGCGTGCCGAGGCGAAGCCCCGCTTCGCGCAGGATCATCACCGGCCAGCCGAAGGAGAGCGTCAGCGCCCATGCGACAATCGGAAACCGCCACGACGAAGGCAATCGCCATCCGTCGCGGGGCAGCGTCGGAAGCAGCGCCCCCAGGAGGCCCGTCAGAATCACCGTGTAGAAAACGTTCAGCGCCGCCATGCCGTTGAGCGCGGCAAGGGCGACGGGTGCGATCGCGGCGGCCGTCGCGACGATGGCTGGCGTGAGAGGCCACCGCTTTGCGGAATACACGCTCACGGCGAATGCGATCGCCGCGGCCGCACGGACACTCAATCCCGCGACCGGGTCGATGAAGAGGTGGAGCGGAATGGCAACCGCGAGCGCGCCGAGCGTAATCTGCTTGCTCAGCCGCCCGGCATTCCACCTCATCATGCTGAAGGCTTGATCAATACGAGCGTCATCTGCACGCCGTTCGATGACCAGAGGGCGGTCCAGTCGGCGATGAGCCGCGCAAACGCCGGCCAGCATGCATGATGGGTCACGATGCTGCCCGGCGTGCCAGGCACCTGCGCCACGGAACCGGGTGCGACGGGACGCAACGTTGGAGGAGGAGGCAGGTACCAGTTCGCATTGTCGAGGATCAGAAGACCGCCAGGCTTGATTTTCGGTGCGATGCGCCGCGAGAGACACCCGCGTGGAGCCGAATCGATGAGCGCGTAATCCAATGACCCGTCGGCGAATTGATCCGCGGCCACGACGACCGGGTTTCGATGCATTTCCTCCTCGTCATGTTCACCTTCGAAGTCATGCGGGATTAGCCTGTAGTCCACGTTGTCGAGCCCTTCGGCGCGAAGCGTTCCGCCGACCCACTCGTAATAGGACGTGTCGGTTTCGAAGCTCGTGAGGTGTCTCGTTCGTCGCGCGAAAAACCGTGTCGTGTTGCCGCTGCCCCATTCGACGCCCGCCATATCACCGGTCAGACGACGATCGAGCTCGCGCACCGCTTGCGGGGTGAGCGACGGTTCTTCAGGACGCAGCGTCGCGCGGATGGCCGCCTGGAGCCGGTAGCGCAGATACTGCGGCGTCCAATGATCGAAGCGGCGATTCTTGAGCGAGAAGACGATGCCCGGCCGGAAGTCCACCCGCGATTGAGTGTACGCGGTTCGCGCGTCGATGCACAGGTCCGCACCGGCCATCGTCTAGAATCAACGCAACCTGATGATCGTCGCGCACGCCGGTCCACCGCCACGACGGATTGGCGGTCCCGCGGGTTATCTTCATCAACTCCTGTCAGGCGCTTCCACGGATCTTCAGCCGCGTCACATCGTGCGGTTTCCGCCGGCATCGATGACCGCGTCGAAGCGACCAGCGCCGCCAGCCCTGAGCCTGCTCACGAGACTGCGGCGAAAAGTGCTCGGTCCGAAATTCTACCGGCCGTCCATCACGGAGCTCGCTGCACCCGGCGGACTGGTGGATCGGATGCTGCGCGATATGGCGACGGACACATGCGCGGAGTCGCAGGCGAGCCTGGCATCCAGTGCGGGGGCGGACGTCATATTCACCCACGATCCGTTCTCCGCGGAGGCGGCGCTGCGCGAGCGTGCCCACAGTCAGCAGGTCTGGATGATGTGCCACGGGGTCACGCCGATCGTGGTGTATGCGGTCTGGAGCTGGGCCATCCCCGAAGCTGACTGGCGATCGTTTCTGGAGTATCCCGATGTGCGGACGTGGATCGATTGGGAACTCGACGTGTGGTCGCGCGTCGATCGTCTGGTGTTCCCGTGTCCCGAGGCGACGGACAGCTTCCGCGTCATCGACTCGCGCTTCGATCCGCTTGCTGCTCGCGCGCAGTTCGTATTGAGCGGAGCAGCCGCGCCAGCCGGAAGTGTCTCAGGCGGGGCGGACCTTTCAGGTCCGCCATTAGAAGGAAAGCGAGTTGCCCTTTACCTCGGCAGCGCCGAACCGTACCGCGGCTTCGATGCCCTCCTGGCGGCGGCGGAAATGCTCTCGCCAAGCCTGAATCTCACGATCGCGATCGCCGGTCCTCCCCCTTCAAAGGTGCCGGCACATCCGCGTTTGCGGGCTCTTGGACGCGTCGACGATGTCGCGGCGCTTTTCGCGTCGGTCGACTTCCTGATTAACGTGAACCGGTTCAGTCTGTTCGATCTGTCGACGATCGAAGCGGCGGAAGCGGGCAAGCCCTTGCTGCTGCACGCGGTCGGCGGAAATCGCGCCTTCGAGCGCCTCGGCGCGGGATGCGTGATGCTCCCCGATCTGGAGCCGGCGACCATCGCCGCGGGCCTCACGCGTATGGCTTCGCTTGAAGAGTCGACGCGTGTTGCGCTTGGCGTTAAATCGCGTGAGTGCTGGGAGCGCCAGCTCACACCGCGCCACATGTGGGAGCGCCATCTTGCGCTCTACGACGCGGCGAGCGCGAAGACATAACGGCGCGGACGCGGGGGACATGGCGGCGCGGACCTTCTCAAATAGCGGCGCGGACCTTTAGGTCCGCGATCGTTGGCCTATCGCCGGGTCCGCTTGCGCAGCAGACCGTAGCCGGGCCGTGCTCCCGTGAGCCCCCGTGGCGTCGACGTGACGACGCCGTTCACGAGAACGTAGTCAATCCCCGCGGGATACTGGTTCGGCTCGTCCGATGTTGAACGGTCCGCGATCGTGGACGCGTCGAAGATGACGATGTCGGCGAAGTAATTCTCGCGGAGGATGCCGCGCTGCGGGATGTTGAATACGGTTGCCGGGAGGGAGGTGCTTCGTCGGACCGCCTCCTTCAGGTCCATCAGATGCTCGTCACGCACCATCGACCC
>DASTZI010000295.1:0-11653 GCA_035764385.1 Vicinamibacterales bacterium | reverse complement strand
GGCCATCCGCTCGGCGGCGGCGAGCGCGGCGGCTTTGCGTTCGCGCGTCCGGATTTGTTCGCAGGACGCCCCTGGATCTTCACCCCCGGCGGCGACGATTCGGCGGATGCGGTGGAGCGCCTCGCGCGTTTCGTCACCGGTCTCGGTGCGAGACCCTGCATCCTTTCCGCGGAGGAACACGACCGCGTGATGGCATATGTCAGCCATCTTCCGCAGCTTGACGCAAGCGCGCTGATGGAGGCGGTCGGTGCCGTGGCTGGCATCGAAGGGCTGCGGATGGCCGGTCGCGGACTGGTCGATACGACAAGACTCGCATCAAGTCCGGCAGATGTCTGGCGCGATATCTGTCTGACCAATGCGGATGCGATTGGCGATGCGCTCGACTGTCTGATCGCGCGCCTCACGCAGCTGCGCGGCGATCTCCGGCATGGCGAGGCGATCGAGGCCATCTTCTCAGCGGCGGCGAAGTGGCGCGCCGAGTTGATGAAGGATAATCACTGACATGAACAAGGTGATCATGAGCGCTGCGGATGCCGTCGCACTCATTCCGGATGGGGCCACAATCATGTGCGGTGGCTTCGGCCTGTGCGGCCTGCCGGAAAATCTCATCAGGGCGCTGCACGCTCGCGGGACCCGCAACCTGACCGTCATCAGCAACAACCCTGGCGTTGACGACTTCGGCGTCGGGATGCTCGTCAGGACGAAGCAGGTGTCGCATTTCATTGGCAGCTACGTGGGCGAAAACAAGGAGTTCGAGCGCCAGGCGATCGCGGGGGAGATCAAGTACACACTCGTGCCGCAGGGGACGTTCGCTGAACGAATGCGCGCGGGTGGCGCCGGGATTGGCGGGTTCTTCACGCCGACCGGCTACGGCACGATCGTCGCCGAGGGGAAAGAGACGAGAGTGATCGACGGTCGCAATTACGTGCTCGAAGCGCCGCTGCGCGCCGACTTCGCGTTCATCAAGGCGTATAAAGGCGACACCAAAGGCAACCTGATTTACCGAAAGACCGCGCGGAACTTCAACCCCGTCATGGCCACGGCGGCGACCGTGACGATTGCCGAGGTGGAGGAAATCGTCGAGCCCGGTCAGCTCGATGCGGACGCCATCGTGACGCCCGGCGTCTACGTCACACACCTGTTCAAGGGTGCGTACTTCGAGAAACGAATCGAGCGGCGCACCGTGCGTCAACTACAAGCGGTCTGACCGGTGACATTGTTCGAGATTAACGTCGACCCGCTCCGTTGTCGCGGGTCGCTTATCGTCTTCGGAGGGCTGTCGTAATCCAAGCTTCAACTGTTGGAACCGACCAATAGAAATGGAGAAGCGAGAGCGCATCGTCCGCCGGATCGCGCGAGAGCTGCATGATGGCGACTACGTGAACCTCGGCATCGGGATGCCGACGCTGGTGGCCAACTACGTGCCGCCTGGCATCGACATTACGCTGCACTCCGAAAATGGAATGCTAGGCGTTGGGCCGTATCCACTCGAGTCGGAAATCGACCCCGATCTCGTCAACGCGGGCAAAGAGATCGTGACGGAGCTGCCGGGGACGTCGTACTTCAGCAGCGCGGACTCGTTTGCGATGGTGCGAGGCGGGCATATCGACATGACCGTGCTCGGCGCGCTCGAGGTGGACGAGGAAGGGAACCTGGCGAACTGGATGGTTCCTGGCAAGATGATGAAAGGGATGGGCGGCGCGATGGATCTGGTCGCCGGCGCCAAGCGCGTCATCGTCGCGATGGAACACACGACGAAGGAGGGCGGGCACAAGATTCTGAAGAAGTGCGCGCTGCCGCTCACGGGCACGAAGGTCGTCCATATGATCGTCACCGAGCTGGCGGTCATTGAGGTGACGCCGAAAGGACTTGTGCTCCGCGAGATTGCCGCGGATGCAACCCTCGACGGGGTGAAGACGGCGACTGGTGCAACGCTGCATGTCGAAGGGGAAGTTGGCCGCTTTTAGATCCGCCTGAACTGTTTTGGTCCGGCTTTAGCGGACCTTAATGAAATCCATTCACATATGCCTGATTACGAACCGGCAGTCATTCTCAGCGCCTGTCGCACCCCTATCGGATCGTTCGGCGGTTCGCTGAAGGATCTCTCCGCTGTCGATCTCGGCGCCATCGTGATTCGCGAGGCAATCCGCCGCGCCGACGTCAGGCCCGAGGATCTCGGCGACGTCATCATGGGCTGCGTGCTGCAGGCCGGCGCCGGCATGAACGTCGCCCGCCAGGCAGCGATCAAAGCCGGCGTTCCGCAGGAAGTTCCCGGCGAGACCGTGAATCGCGTGTGCGGGTCGGGGCTTCAATCGGTCGTGCATGCAGTCGAAGCCACGCGCGTTGGCTACACCGACCTCGTCCTTGCCGGTGGGACCGAGTCGATGACCAATGCGCCCTACATCCTCAAAGGTGCGCGGTGGGGCTTCCGCATGGGACACGGCGAGGTGTACGACTCGATGCTGCTCGAGGGACTGACGTGCGCGATGGGCGGCTACCACATGGGAATCACGGCCGAGAACATTGCCACCCGGTTCAACGTGACCCGCGATCAGCAGGACGCGTACGCGGCGGAGAGTCAGCGCCGCGCGGAAAACGCGATCAAAGGCGGCTTGTTCAAGGACGAGATCGTGCCGGTGTCGATTCCACAGAAGAAAGGCGAGCCGGTCATCTTCGATACCGACGAATATCCACGCGCCGGTACGACCGCCGAGAAGCTCGCCGGGCTGAAGCCCGCGTTCAAGAAGGACGGCACGGTCACCGCCGGCAACGCGTCGGGCATCAACGATGGCGCAGCCGCGGTCGTCGTCGCCAGCGCGGAGCGCGCTGCGATGCTCGGGCGGAAGCCGCTCGCGCGCATCCTCTCGTTTGCGTCCACCGGAGTCGATCCCGCCATCATGGGCATGGGTCCCGTGCCAGCCGTCAAGCACGCGCTCGATCGCGCGAAGCTGCAGGCGTCGGACATCGATCTATTCGAACTGAACGAAGCATTCGCGGTCCAGGCGGTCGCCGTGGTCAAGGAGCTCGGGCTCGATTGCAACAAGGTGAACACCCGGGGCGGCGCCATTTCGCTCGGCCATCCGATCGGCGCCAGCGGCGCTCGCGTGCTGACCACGCTCATCCACGCGCTGCGCGCACGGGGCGGCGGCACAGGTGTCGCGTCGCTGTGCATCGGAGGCGGGATGGGGATCGCGATGGTTATCGAGGTCCCGGCTGCCTGACGTTCGAATCGATCGCGAAGCGCTGACGGCGATCGTCGCGCACGCGCGGCGTGATGCGCCGAATGAATGCTGCGGATTGCTGGTCGGCCGCGCCGAGGGGTCGTCGGAAGCGGTAGGTCCGGCTGAAGCGGGCACCGTAGGTCCGGCTAAAGCCGGACCCCACGTACTGGAAGCCATTCCGTGCAGCAATGGTGCGGCGGATCCGACGAGGCGATACGAAATCTCTCCGATCGACTACTTCGCGCAGATTCGACGCTGCCGCCGCATCAACGAGGCGCAATCGGAGCGATTCGCCGTCGTCGGCGCCTATCATTCGCATCCGCGCGGCGGTTCCGAACCATCGGAAACCGACGTCGAGCAGGCGTTCCGCGATTTCATATTTCTGATTGTCGGTCTTGGCGGGTCCATTGGCGGGATGGAGATTCGCGCCTACGGTTTCCACGACGACCGGCTCATGCCGGTGCCGCTGATCGTCGTCGACTGACTTCCTCCAGCAATTCCTCCACACGTTCGAGCACCGTGGGCCAGCGGTACTCACGATTGACGTAGGCGAGCCCATGTTCGCCGAGTTCGCGCCTGGCGCCGTCATTAACAAGCAGCCATGACAATGCTTCCTGGAATTCGCGCGACGACCGGTAATACAGGCCGCCGCTGGCGCGGCGTACCTGGCCCTTCAACACCTTGCAATAGGCGTTCACGAGCGCGGGCGTGGCGTGGTTCCACGCTTCCAGGAGCACGATGCTGAGGCTCTCGTACGGCGACGGAACGATGAGCGCGCGCGTGTGTGTGAGGAGCGCGCGGCGAACGTCATCCGACACATAGCCAAGGGCGCGAATGCGCGGGTGATTTGGAATCATCAGCGTGGACGGCCCGGCCAGGACCAGCGTCGTATTGCCGCCGGCGTCGATGTATTCCTCGAAATACTCGAGGAGCGTGGCGCACCCCTTGTTGCGGTCGACGCGCCCGAGGTACAGGACGAAATCCTGCGGAACGCCGAGACCATCGAGCACATCACGCGATGGCCGCCTCTCCGCTTCAGGCTCCAAGCCGATGCCGATGACCTGCGACGGGCCCAAGGCGCGCCCTGCTCGAGTCGAGACGAGCGCTTCCTCTTCGGGGGTCAGGAACAAGTACCCCGCCGCCTTGGCGAAGAACTGCGGCAGGACGTCGAGGTCGACGGCGGGATCTTCCTCGGCGGTCGGCAGCAGAATCGCGCGATCAGAGACCGACGGCAGGCCGAAAAACGTCGGAGCGTAGCGGAATGCCCAGAACAGCAGCAGGTCGTACTCGGTGCCGTGTACGCGAAGGTGTTCGATCAGCGCCGGCGTGTCAGGGCCGTTGGCGCGAAACCATTCCACCTCGCGGTCAGGCGGCGCTCCGAGATCGTCAAACACCTCGTCGCTGAGGTCCGCAAACAGCTTGAGGTTGCGCGTGCGCGCAACGGGAAAACGCTGAACGCGTACGCCATTCTCCATCGACGTTCCTGGCGGGTATGCGTTTTCCCACGTGACGTAATCGCGTGCGCAGGTCGTGAGAACGGTGATGTCGTGCCGCGGCGAGAGGCGCTCGGCGAGCTGGCGGCAATGCATCTCCGAGCCGCCCGCGATGTCCGCGCCGTAGCGCTGGACGACGAAGGCGAGTTTCACGGACGCCGCAGGACGGACTGCGTTGAGCCTGCCTGCAATTCGCGCTTCTGCTTCGCCAGTTCGATCGCCAGCTCCTGCACGCAGGCAAACAGCACCTGGTTGATGCGGCGTTGGCGCTCGAAGTTGTCGCGATTGAACTCGTAAAACCAGCGGAGCAGTGGCATCAGCAAGCGCTGTTTCACGAAGACGATTGGCGCGCCCGCCGCGCCGCGATGCGTCTGGTACTTAATGGCGGTGTCGAGCCGCCACGTGGATGGATCGCCGAGGAGCTCCGGCAGCAGCAGCGCGGCAGGCTGACTTCGTTCAATCGCGGCTCGCAGGATGGTGTCGATGTCGGCGAAGAGCGCGGGATCTTCAAGAGCGGCAGAGGCACCATGACGCACGAGCTCGGCGCGTACCCGCTCGCGGACGCGGCTCTGCAGCTCCGCCATGACTTGGTCGGTCGAGGCGCTCACCTCGCGGGCCTGGAACAGAGCACGAACAGCTGCACTAAAAGCCCTCGGTGGCGCCAGCCCTGACGGTCAGCGTCGTGGTCGTCGAGGAGATGACCCTGTCTTTCTGCTTCAGTCGGAAGGTCACCCGATAATCGCCGGACAACCGGAACGTGTGGTCGCCGGTGTAGCGCCGCTTGATGCTGCTTTTGCCCGCTTCGTACGGGTCGCAGTCTTCGGAATTCTCGGAGATCGTTCCGTCATCCCAGTCCCACTGCACGGTGGCGCAGTAGAACTCGGCGTAGTCGTTCGCACCACCCCTCACGTCGACGACCGCGTGAACGCGAAGTGGCGCGAAGCCGGCGGGTGGTGTCGCCTTGAGTGATAAACTTGGTTTCTTGTCCGCGCCATCGCGCTGCGCGGCCGTGGACGCGGCTGTTGCCACCAATACCGCAGCGAGCGCAGCGATCGTGCAAGACGCGCGACATGCATCGGTCATGATTGATCCCCTGAGCAGGCGTCTTCGATTCTAAGACAGACTTCAACTCGATGCACACGGTGTACAAGACGCCGGCCATTACGGCCACGACCCGCCCGATACGCGACCTGAAGGCCGACTTCCTTGTGATTCCGGTCTTCGAAAAGGACGATCTGAAGGGGGATCGCGATCTCGATCGGGCCTCTGGCGGCGAGTACAGCGCGGCGGTCAGGCGTGGTGCATTTGCGGGCAGTCTGTACGAGCAGCTTTTCACACCGATTTCAGGCGACCAGTGGAAGGCGCGGCACGCACTCTGGGTCGGTCTCGGTCCGCGCGCCGAAGTCACGGCCGAGCAACTGCGCCGGGCCGCGACGATTGGGGGGCTGGCCGCCCGTCAACGACGCTTCGGCAACATCGCGGTTGTCGTGCGTTCATCGTCCCCCGTTCCCCTCAGCCAGGCGGTTCAGGCCCTCGCGGAAGGCGCCGTGCTCGCCAACTACGAAGGCACCTCGTACAAGACGTCGGACGATTCGATTCCATGGCTGGATCGCGTCGACATTCGCGTCGCGGGTGATGCCGACAGCAAAGCCGTGGAACGTGGGCGGGTCCTGGCTGAATGCACGAACGTGGCGCGTGCGCTTTCGAACGAACCGGGGAACGTCCTGACGCCGCGCGAGTTTGCCGCCCGCGCGGCGAAGCTGGCCGGGACTACCGACCTGAAGGTCGAGGTCCTCGACGAGAAGAAAATCGCCGACCTGAAGATGGGCATGCTGATGGGCGTCGCACGGGGCAGCAGCGAGCCGCCTCGCCTCGTGGTGCTCCGCTACGAACCGAAGAAGCCCGCGCACAACGCGGTCCTCGGCCTTGTTGGCAAAGGGATCACGTTCGACACCGGCGGAATCTCGATCAAGCCGTCCGAGAACATGGACAAGATGAAGGACGACATGTCCGGCGGCGCCGCGGTCCTTTGCGCGATGATGGCGGTGGCGAAGTTGGGGGCACCGGTGCGATGCATTGGCATCATCCCGACAACGGAGAACATGCCCGGCGGGCGGGCGATGAAGCCCGGCGACATCTTGACGAGCGCGGAAGGAAAGACCGTCGAGGTGCTGAACACCGATGCGGAAGGACGCCTGATTCTCGGCGACGCGATGTGGTATGCGCGCAGGTTGGGCGTCACGCATCTCGTCGATGTCGCCACGTTGACCGGCGCGTGCGTGGTCGCACTGGGCAAGACCACAAGCGGACTGTTCGGCAGGCCGGCCACCTGGGTCGAGCAGGTGCGGCGTGCGAGCGAACGCGCCGGCGACCGCAGCTGGCCTATGCCGGTGTTTGACGATTACAAGGAGCTCCTCAAGAGCGAGATCGCCGACTTTTCCAACACCGGCGGTCGTGCCGGTGGCGCGATCAGCGCGGCGGTCTTCCTGAAGGAGTTTGCGGGAGACCTGCCCTGGGTCCACATGGACATCGCCGGCACCGCGTGGGCCGAGGAGACCAGGCCGTATCAGCCGAAAGGCGCGACCGGCGTTGGCGTCCGCACGCTCGCTGAACTCGCGCTTGATGCGGATTCGTGGGCGAACCTCAGGTAACCGCCGTGCGTCAGCAACCCGCGCCCGCACCTGCGCCTGCTCCTAGTCCCGTTCCCCAGAGCACACCATCACCGGGCTCCGAGTCCGGCGCCATCATCGTCCAGACGGTCCGACAGCCGCCCGTCACTCGCGAAATTACGATGGGCGACGTGGTGCTTGGTGCAGTCGGCTTTGTCGGTCTGGTCATGATTGCCGCCGCGGTTGCGGGGCTGCTCGTCGGTCTCATCGTGGTCGTCAGGAAGCGCCTGCGGGATCGCGACGCCGGCCCCACCGACCCCGGCCACGCCAAGCTGCGCAGCTAGCGCCATCTGTTAGAACAGCCGACAGCCGTCGTTATTAGATGACGGCGAGCGAAATTCCGGCGGATCCGCGCCGCATTCCCCGTTCGCTCCAAAGGAACTCACGCTATGATGAGCGCCGCAACCCTCACCCTCATCCCGGGCTCTGCGATGGCAAAACGACCATCTTCACAGTCCGTTCGCCGGCCGAAGGCGTCGGCCACCGCCAGCGCGATGGCTTCGATGGAGCTGCTTGTCCGCGCCCGGTCGGGGGACCCCAACGCGCTCAACGACCTCTGCGCACGTTACCTGCCTCGGATGCAGAAATGGGCGCACGGCAGGTTGCCGGCCTGGGCGCGCGGCGCGCTCGATACCCACGACCTGGTCCAGGACGCCCTTTCGCAGGTCATCCAGCGCCTCGGATCGTTCGAGCCGCGACACGACGGCGCGTTCCAGGCATTTCTGAGGACCGCGCTGCTGAACCGCATCCGCGACGAGATTCGACGGGCGCATCGGCGACCGACCGACGTGCTCGCGAGCGACCGTCCCGCAGACGGCCCATCACCCATTGAAGAAGCCATTGGCAGCGAAGCGCTCGCGCGGTACGAAGCGGCGCTTCAACGGCTCAAGCCGACAGATCGCGAGGCCATCATCGCGCGCATCGAGCTCGGTCTTCCGTACACGGAAGTGGCGCAGGCGCTCGGCAAGCCGAGCGTCGCGGCGGCGCACGTCGCCGTCAGCCGGGCGCTGCTCAAGCTGGCGAAGGAGATGTCGATCCAGCGCGAGGAGTAGGAGCGAGGTCGGCCCTACTGGGACGCGACCGTCGCGTCGGTCTTCAGCGATCGCTGATACCGCATGATGCCGTTCAAGAGCGCCTCCGCAATCTGCTGACGATACGGCGTGCCGCGGAGCAGTACCGCCTCCTGCGGGTTGGTGAGGAAAGAAATCTCGGCAAGGATGCTCGGCATGGTGGCGCCGATCAGGACCATGAACGGCGCCTGCTTGACGCCGAGATCCTTCAGGTTCCCGTTGCCGCGCTTGAGCCGTTCCATCATCGCGGACTGAACAAGCGACGCGAAGTCGCGCGATTCGTCGATCTTGTTGTTCAGCGCGATCGCTTTCACGATATCCGGCAGCTGGCGCATGGTCCGCGCCGACGCCGCGTTTTCGCGCGCCGCGATCGCTTCAGCGGCGGGATTGGGCGCGAAGTTCAGGAAGTAGGTTTCGATTCCTCGTGCGCGGTCGTCTTCGCTCGCGTTGGCGTGGATCGACAGAAACAGATCGGCGCCGGCGCGGTTCGCCATGGCCGTTCGTTCCTCGAGCGGAACGTAGACATTCCCGCGGCGCGTGAGCACCACTTCGACACCCGGTTGCTGGATTAGCAGACGCTCCAGGCGCATCGCGACATCGAGCACCACGTCGGCTTCGCTGACACCGTCATTCATGGCGCCCGGGTCGTAGCCCCCATGGCCGGGGTCGATGACGATGCGCGAGACGCCAAGTCCAAGTTGTCGAGAGAGCGAAAATCCTCCGCGTCCATTCACGGTTGGCGGTTTCACTGCCTTTGCTTCGCCCGTGCCCGCCGTCTTCGCGTCCTTCGTGCCTGCAGGAACGACTTTCGTATCCTTCGTGGTCGCGGCGGCGACTTTCGTATCCTTCGTGCTCTCCCGCGCGAAATCGATCACCACGCGATACGGGTTGTAGAGCGCGTACACGGTGTGCGGTGCGCGTGCGCCTAGGTCGAGGACGACGCGCGTGCGGGTCCCCGCCGGCGGCCCCACTCGAATCTGACGCACCACATCGTCTGGGAACGTCTGCGTCGCGTCCTTCAATGTTTCAGCGGGGCGCGTATTCTGCAAGTCGATGAATAGCCGTGGCTGCCCCGTGACCTCCTCGTCGTGGAAGGTCGCCTCGCCCTCCAGTTCCAGCGTCACGCGCATGGCGCCGGCCAGCGCCTCTCGACGGATCGTCTTGAGGACCACGGCTGCCGGATTCAGGTCACCGGGCCCCGGTTGCGCCGCCTCGAGCCGTTCCACCTGCGACCCGACTTGTTTCACCAGAGCACTTTTCGGATAGCGGGTCGCGAGCATTTTGAACAAACGCAGCGCGCGGGTCCGATCGTCCTGCTCGCCGAACTCCCAGAACGCGTCGGCGGCCAGCACGCCACCGTGCCACAACGAATCGTCGCCATACGGACTTGCCGGGAACAACTGCGCGATGTCTTCGTAGGCGCCGACAAGAACTCGCGTCCGTTCGAGCAGGGGAGTGGCAGGCGTGCCGGCAGCGCGCGTGTCGATCTCTTTCCGCAGTGCCGTCTCGCGTTTGACTGCCTCGCGAAACAACGCCGTGGCGTTGGATCCTTGCGCGAACATTGTTGCGGTCATGCCGAGGAAGATCGCCGCGGCCAAGGTCTGGCTAAAGCCAGACCCCACCGGAGATCCCCGCCGGAAGCTGGAGGGCGACTGGATCCGGCAGGGATCATCGGTGCGGTCCGCCTTCAGGCGGACCTGAAGATCATCTGAGCTGGGCATCGACTTCTTCGAAGTAATTCTTGTCGACCAGCACCTCGCGCGGCTTCCCGCCGGCACCGGGCGAAACGAGCCCTTCCGCCTCCATCATGTCCACCAGCCGCGCCGCGCGGCTGAAGCCGATGCGCAGCTTCCGCTGCAGGTACGAGATCGACACCTGGCCACCGCCGACAACGATGCGGGCGGCCTCGTCATAGAGATCGTCTTTCTCGAACTGCAGCCCGTCCGACGCCGACTTCTCGTCTTCCGCCGTGATCGAATCGTCGAAGATCGGCTTGCCCTGTTTGCGGAGGAAGCTCGCCAGCCGTGCGCTCTCCTGCTCAGAGATGTACGGACCATGGAGGCGAATGCATCGCGATGAGGCGGGCGGCAGAAACAACATGTCGCCTTTGCCGAGCAGTTGCTCGGCGCCATTGCCGTCGAGGATCGTGCGCGAGTCGATCTTCGACGACACGCGGAACGAGATCCGCGACGGCAAGTTGGCCTTGATCAATCCCGTGATGACGTCGACCGACGGCCGCTGCGTCGCAAGGATCAGATGGATGCCGACGGCCCGCGCCATCTGCGCGAGACGCGCGATCGACTCCTCGACCTCGTTGCTGGCGACCATCATCAGGTCCGCCAGTTCGTCAATCACGACGACGATGAACGGCAGCGTCTTCGGCCCGTCGGGATCCTTGTTGCCCGTTTCTTCGAGGACCAGCCTGATGTTGCGGTTGTACTGCTCGATGTTGCGGACGCCCTCTGCGGCAAGAGTCTTGTAGCGTTCTTCCATTTCGCGGACGGCCCAGCGCAGCGCGTTGGCGGCCTTCTTGGGATCCACGACGACCGGGGTGAGCAGATGCGGAATCTCCTCGTACATCCCGAGCTCGAGCCGCTTGGGGTCGATCATGATCATCCGCACGTCATCGGGTGTCGCGCGGTAAAGGATGCTCGTGAGCATCGCGTTGAGGCCGACGGATTTGCCGGTGCCCGTGGACCCCGCGATGAGCAGATGGGGCATCGTGGCAAGGTCAGTGACGTAGGGCTCGCCATGGATCGTCTTGCCCAGCGTGAGCGTCAGCTTCGAGGTCGATCGTTCGTACGCCTCCGACTGCAACAGCTCGCGCAGCGAAATCGCCTCGCGATTCGGATTTGGAATCTGAATGCCGACGGTCGACTTGCCAGGAATCCGGTCGATGAGCACCGATTCGGCCTGCATGGCCAGACACAAGTCGTCGGCAAGGCTCGTGATCTTGCTGTACTTCACGCCGGCTTCGGGCTTGAACTCGAATGTGGTGACGACAGGTCCAGGGTGGATCTGCGCAACCTGCCCCTCGACGGCGAATTCACGGCACTTTTCCTCGAGCTGCCGGGCGGAATCCATCAGTTCACGTTCGTCGATCTTCTGTTCCGCCTTCGGCGGATCGAGGAGCGACAACGGCGGCAGCGTGAATGCACCCTGGCGGCGTGGCACCTTCATCGGCTCCGGTTCGGGTAGCG
>DASTZI010000294.1:0-10269 GCA_035764385.1 Vicinamibacterales bacterium | reverse complement strand
GTCTCCTCGTCGGTCCTCGGCAGCAACATCGATCCGAAACAGGTGCAGGACATGCCGCTGCAGGGGCGCGACTGGGGCGCGCTGCTGCTGCTGGCCCCTGGGAGCCGCACCACCAGCGACACGGTCGCGCGAATCAATTCGAGGAATACGGACAGGATCCGGGAGTTTCAGACCAACGTCGACGGTCAGCAGTTCCAGAACACAATGGGCGGCGGCGGCCAGCCGACGTTCAGCCAGGAGATGATCGCGGAGTTCCAGTTCATCTCCAACCGGTTCGACGCGACCCAGGGCCGTTCCTCGGGTCTTCAGGTGAACCTGGTGACGAAGTCAGGAACCAACCGCTACGCCGGCTCTTTCAGGAGCAATTTCCGCGACGATCGGTTCAACGCTCCCGATCCGATCCTCCATCGCGTCACGCCCATTCAGAACCAGCAGTACGCGTCGACGTTTGGCGGCCCCATCGTGCGCAACCGGCTGCACTTCTTCGCGTACGACGAGTACGAGCGCGAGCCGAAAGAAGAGACGTGGAGAACGCCGTACCCGCAATTCAACGTCTCCCTGCAGGGGACGTCCAGGAAGAAGATCGGCGGCGGCCGCCTCGATTACCAGATCTCGCCGCAGAGTCGGGTGATGGTCCGGTTGAACGTGGCGAAGGTCGCCACGCCCTTTGGCCCCGGTGATACCAGCCATCCAGCAGGGACGTCGCGAGGATGGGAGAACTCCGATCAGCTGGCCGTGCAGCTCACCAACGTGCTGAGCAACAGGACGGTCAACGAGCTGATGGTGGGGCATGCGGGCTTCCTGTTCGGGGAAGAAAACCTCACGCATTGGTCGCATCACTGGCTGGCGCAGGGCAGCCCGTTCGGTCCCATCACGACCGGTTCGCCGCGCATCACGTTCACGAATTTCACCATCGGCGGCAATCAGGGCGCCCCGCGCTACCGGACCCAGGACCTGTACCAGGTGAGGGACACGTGGACCTCGTCCTACGATGCGCGCGGCCGGCACGATGTGAAGGTCGGCGGCGAGCTCTTCCTGCATCAGCACTACACCAACAACTGCACGCAGTGCATGGGGATCATCGATGCGCGCGGCGGCGCGGCGCCGGCCAACATCGAGTCGCTTCTGCCCGATGCGTTCAACGCCGACACCTGGAACCTGGCGGCGATCTCGCCGCTGGTGCGGCGCTACACGCTGGGCATCATCAAGTCGCGACGTGATCCGATCCGGATTCCGGGATACGCCGGATGGATGCAGGACGACTGGCATGCCTCGTCGAAGCTGACGCTGAACCTTGGTGTCCGCTACGACCTGATCTGGAACATGTTCCAGAACCAGGAGTCGTTCCCGCCGTTCATGCTCTCCGGGCGTCCGCAGAATACGAAGAACATCCAGCCGCGCCTCGGGTTCGTGTATCAACTGAATCAACGGACGGTGCTGCGGGGCGGCGCTGGAAAGTACTACGGCGAGATGGTCCAGACGACGTACCCGTCGGAAGCGAAGACGGTCGCCGTGGTCGAGGTATTGAATGACGGCCGGCCCGACTTCGCGCTGAATCCTCTGAACGGGCCAACCCCGACCTACGACGAGGCCATACGCAGGTACTGTTCGTCACCCGAGCAGGCTGGCCCGTTCGCGGCCTGGAAAGCCAGTGGATACGCCGGCAACGCACCGTGCCTGCTTCGCGGGAACGGTGAATTGAAACAGCCGCCTCCCTACAACATCAACAGCAGCTGGCAGTCGTCGATCGGCTTCGAGCGGCAACTGGGAACCGTGACGGTGCTCGAAGCGGACTACATCTTCACGAAGAGTCGAGACGAGGGATGGGAGGACCTGAACGTCAACATCGCCTACAACCCTGCGACGGGCCTCAACTATCCGAACTCGAACCGGAGTCTGCTGCCGTACCCCGACTTCGGCGTCGTCGCCATGACCATGCAGAACGGGCGATCGACGTACCACGGCCTTCAGACGGCGCTCACCAAGCGCATGAGCAACCACTGGCAAGGCGCCGTGACGTATACGCTGAGCGGATTGTGGGATGCGCTCGGCAAACCGCTGCAAGGCATGCCTGGAGGGACGCCGCAGGTCGTGACCTTCGACCTCGCGCCGGATCTCAACGGCGAATACGGCCTGTCCTCGTCCGATCTGCGCCACCGCGCGGTCATGAGCGGCATCTGGGAGGTCTTCGGCGGGTTCCAGGTGAGCGCCACACACTACATGGGCGTCGGCCAGCGCGCGCAGACGATCTACGGCGGCGATCTGCGCAATCTGGGTGGAAGCGATCCGGCGATTCAGCGGCTGCGGCCGAACGGCACCATCGTGCCGCGCAACGCGTTGGTTCAGCCGGCGCGTAACCGGACCGCAATCCGGTTGCAACAGCGCATCGTGCTTCCTGCCAGGGCCTCGTTGGATCTGATCGCCGAGGCATTCAACGTGTTCGACAACTCGAACGTGACCATCAACACGCAGGAGAACAACGCGCTGTACTTGAAACCGACATCCGGTGAGTTCCGGACGGTACAGGTCGGGTTCCGAGTGTTGTTCTGACCGAGGCCAACCCCGTTCAGTTTTACAATGGTGCCGCCGGTGACATGCGGACGCTCACCGGCCGGACCCATGCCCGAGGCGCACGAACTTCGATCAGCTATCGAAGCGGCGAATCAGGCCGCAGCCGGCGGCGACTATGTCGCCGCCGAGTTGAAACTGCGTGAGGCGGCTGCGCTTCAGGAGGCACAGCTCGGCCCATTTCACGCCGACCTCGCCAACACGCTGAACAACCTCGGGGTGATCTACGAGCGTGCCGACAGTCCGGCCGAAGCCGAGCTGTGCTACCGGCGCGCGTACTCGATCGCCACAACCGCTCTCGAGCCGGGCCATCCCTTTGTCGCGACGAGCCGAAAGAACCTCGAGGACTTCTGCAAAGCCCGCGGACGCCCGTTCGATCGCTCCGCGGTCCCGCGCGACAGAGTGGTACCGCGCAAACCCGTGCGGAGATCCCCTCGGCCGATCATTCTCGGCACGGCCGGCGCACTCGGTTTCGCGCTACTGGTTGTCTTCGCCTTCTGGATGCGTTCGGATTCGGTGGAGCCCTCATCAACCAGCCAAACGCCAACGCCGGCGCACCAGCAGGCGGCAGCACCGGCGGCTGCACCAGTCGCCCCCCAACGCGAGCCGCCACCAATCAATACCGGGGCCAACACAACGGAACCCCCGGACCGCCACGTTTCGATTGCGCGTGGTAGCAAATCAGTAGCGCCACCTGTCGGCAGTTCGGTTGCGCGTGAGCGTCGCGCACCTGAATCGTCGGCCCCCGTCATCGTGACGATCGCCGAGGCGCGTCTGTGTCGGCGTCTGTCGACGAGAGACTGGCGTTGCGACCAGGTCAGCAGCCCGGTCAGACCAGGATCACTGTTTTTCTACACGCGTGTGAATGTCTCGAATCCGACCATCATTGAACATCGGTGGTATCGCGACGATCGCCTGAGCCAATCGGTGGAGCTTCGCATTCAAGCCAGTCCGGGAAGCGGATATCGCACGTACAGCCGGCGCACCGTGAGTGCGGAAAACGCAGGTAACTGGAGGGTGGAGGTCAGAACCAAGGACGGGTCTGTCCTGCACGAAGAGCGTTTCGTCGTCCGCTGATCTGAAATCCTTAGACCGACAATCGCGCTGGTTCAAAGTGGCATCTCGAATAGTCGTGGCCTTGCTTGTGTTCATGTGGACATTTGCCGCTCACGCGCAAGCGCCGGTGACCTTGCAGATTGAGATTCGAGAGGATTCCGCGCCCGTGAGCGATGTGACGGTCGTCGTCAATGGCACCTCATACACGGCGCCCACCAGTGGCGTACTGGTGGTCAACCTACTTGCTGGTGCGATCGAGATCACCGCGGTAAAGGAAGGGTTCGTCCCGATTACGACGACTGTGAACGTTCAAGCAGGCGAGACGCGGCAGGTGCTCATCGAACTGCAGCGACGACCCACGGTCGAGGAACACATCACCGTATCGGCAACACGCACGGACAGGCGCCTCGAGGATCAACCGATGCGCGTCGAGGTGCTCGCACGCGAAGAGATTGAGGAAAAGATGCTCATGACGCCGGGCGACATCGTCATGATGTTGAACGAAATGGGCGGCATGCGCGTGCAAGCCACGTCGCCATCGCTCGGTGCCGCGAGTGTGCGGATCCAAGGCATGCGTGGCCGATACACACGGTTCTTCTCGGACGGCCTGCCGCTGTTTGGTGAGGTTGGCGGCCTGGGACTTCTCCAAATCCCGCCGATGGATCTCGGGCAGGTGGAAGTCATCAAGGGCGTCGCGTCGTCGTTGTATGGCGCAGGTGCGATGGGCGGCGTGGTGAACCTGCTCTCGCGACGTCCTGATCGCAATGCGCAACGGGAGCTGCTCGTCAACCGATCGACGCGCGGCGCGACCGATGGCGTCCTCTGGTATGCCACGCCGGCCAGGCCGGGGTGGGCGCTCACGATGATCGGTGGCGGCCATTGGCAAGAACAGACGGACGTGAACGATGACGCCTGGGCGGACCTGCCGCGATACTCACGTGGCGTCATTCGGCCCCGACTCTTCTGGGACGGCGGAAACGGCCGCAGCTTCTTCGCCACGGCTGGCTTCACCGCGGAGGACCGGGAAGGGGGCGGCGCGCCGTCCGGCATGCCGTATCGCGAAGCGCTCGACACACGTCGTGCTGATATCGGCGCCGTCGGTCAGGTCCTGCTTCGGCACCGGTACGTCGTGGCGGCGAGAGGCGCATGGATGGCGCAGCATCACGATCATCAGTTCGGCGAGATAGGTGAGCGCGATCGGCACGAGACCGCATTTGGTGAATTGACACTCCGTGCGCCGGTCGGGCGGCACACATTCGTCGCCGGCGCGGCGCTGGAACGCGATGACTATCGGCCTATCGACGTACCCCGATTCAAGTACACCTTCACGGTTCCCGGCGTATTCCTGCAGGACGATGTCGATGTCGCCAGGTGGCTGTCGCTCAGCGCCAGCGGCCGGCTCGATCACCACAGCGAATACGGCACGTTTTTCAGTCCCAGGGTGTCCGCGCTCGTGCGGCGCGGCGTCTGGACTGGAAGAGTCTCGTTCGGGACGGGATTTTTCGGCCCATCACCGCTCACCGAAGAAACCGAGGCCGCAGGGCTGTCGCGATTGGAGGTGCCGCGACCGCTCCGTGCCGAGGAAGGGCGCAGCGCATCGGTGGACATCACTCGAACCGACGGTCCCTTGTCATACACGCTGACGGTATTTCGTTCACGCATCGCCAATCCGATTCACGTCGATCGCACCCGCGGCTTGATCCTGACGAACCTTCCGGAACCGACGACGAATGTTGGCGCGGAACTTCTCGGCACGCTCAGACACGAGCCATATACGCTCACAGCCACGTACACGTACGTCCGAGCGCGCGAACGTGTAGACGGCGTTCGGCAGGACGTCGCGCTGACCCCGCGTCAAGGCGCCGGGATCGTCGGCATGTGGGAGCGCGAAGACAAAGGCCGAATCGGCGTGGAGTTCTATTACACCGGAGCGCAGCGGCTCGAAGAAAATCCGTTTCGCGACGTGAGCCGCCCATATGCCGTCGTCGGCCTGCTCGCTGAACGACAGCTTGGACGTCTGCGCCTCTTTGTCAATGGTGAAAACCTGACCGGCGTTCGCCAGACGCGCTGGGATCCGTTAATTCGCCCGACGCGCGCGCCTGACGGGCGCTGGACGGTCGACGCATGGGCACCGCTCGAAGGTCGTAACGTCAACGGCGGCATCCGAGTTCGATTTTGAACGGGCCTCATCGCGTTGATGTAGCATTGCGCGCGCACGGAGGGAACGATGCTCGCCAAGACATGGATGCTGACCATCGTTGTGGTCGGCCTGCTCGGGACATCCCTCGCCAACGTCGACATCGCCGGCCAGGCACCTGACAGTCGAGCCGAGCGTCTCCGCAGGGAGACTGACAACGCCGCGTTGCAGAACATCGCGCCGTTCAAGGTCTTCGACAACCTGTACTACGTCGGTGTGGGATACGTCGGGTCGTGGTTGGTCACGACCAACCAGGGGCTCATCCTGATCGACACGCTGGAAGGAGCGTACAAGGAGCATCCGCTGGAAGCGATTCGGAAGCTCGGCTTCGATCCGGCGAACATCAAGTACGTCATCCTCACCCACTACCATCTCGATCACACGGCGGGCGCTGCGCGGATTCAGGAACTTCCCGGGGTACGGCTCGCGATGGGCGCTGCGGACTGGGACGCGCTCGCCCAAGTACCGAATCCCAATCACGAGCGGCTGCCGCGCCGCGACATTGCGCTTAAGGACGGCGATACCGTCACTGTCGGATCGACAGCGATCAAGGTGCACGTCATGGGCGGTCACACGCCGGCGACGCTCGGCGTCGATTTCACTGTATACGACGGCGGAAAGCCGTACCGTGCGTTCATGTTCGGCGGGGCCGCACCCGGGCCCGGCCGTCAGGCTGCCGAACAGTTTCTCGACAGTGTGAACCGCATCGAGCAATTGCAGGACGGCGTGCAGGTGCGTGTGGTCACGCACGCGTGGATGGATCCGGACTTCTGGGAACGCGTCGACCGGCTGATGCGTCGCAAACCCGGCGAGCTTCATCCGTTTGTTGCTCCCGATGTGTTCAGGGCCTGGATCGCCGAGTTGAAGACGACTGCGGCAGCGCGGGTCGCCGATGCGAAGGCGACGGAGGCGGCGGGTCCGGGAACGCAGCGCTAAGGCGGTCCCGCCGCCCGAGAACGAAATCACCGCTATTGTGCTGCGGTGGTTGCATCAAACGGTTCCTCGCCGCTCACTTTGACCGCCTCGACGCGCGCCAGGTTCTGCTGCGCCTTGCTGTAACCAGGGTCGGCCGTCAGTGCGTCGCGGTATGCGGCGGCCGCCGCGCCGAAGCGCCCTGTGTGCTCGAGCGCCATGCCCAGATTGTTGTGGAACTCCGGCACGTCCTTCCGCAGCAGCACGGCCTTCGCGAGGAGCGGCAGCGCCTCGTCGGCGCGACCCTGTTCGAGCGAGAGGAGACCAAGGTTGTTCAGCGACCACGCATCTTTCGGGTCGAGCGCGATGGCGCGTTGATAGGCGTTCACGGCATCGGCGGTTTTATGCTCTGCCGCATATACACGACCCAGCAGGCGCTGTACGTCAACCGAGTTGGGATCGACCTCGCCCGCGTGTGTGAGCCGGACCAGCGCATCGTCGAAGCGTCGTTGATCGATCAGGACTCGACTCAGATTCACCATACTCTTGAGATGATTCGGGTCGATCTTCAACGCCTCCTCGAATGCGCTCTCAGCCTTGGTGTCATCGCCGGCTTTCCACGCCGACAGCCCGAGCATGAAGTGTCCCCACGCGTTGGTGGGTCGCTGCGCCGTGAATTGCTCGAATAGGACCGCCGCCTCCTTGTAGCTCTTCGCCTGGTATGCGGCATCGGCGTCAGCAAACGACACTGGTCCTGCACGCCTCGTCGGCACGATCCCGCTGGTTCCTTCTTCGTCTTTCAAGTCGACGGCGTTTGGCACCGCGACAGTCTTCGCCTGCGCCGAGACCGGCGGCTCTTGCCGCGTCTTCTTCTCTGAGTCTTCGAAAGGTTTGGAACAGCCGACGGCCGCGAATGCTGTGAGAAGCAGCACCGTCGTTAGTTGTCTGTCGGTTCTCATGTCGTCCTCCCGTGATGGCCGGCCTCAGAAGGGGCCGCGCGTTCGGACGACACAGGGGCAAGCAGTCAGCCAAGCGGGAAGACGGAAGCGAGAAGGCTTTAACTGACTGACGCCGATGGAGTTCGAGATGCGATCGTGGATCGTCGATGGACGGGTATCGCCTCGCCTCCGTGTGGCGTGTGACACGGTCGTGGTTCCGTCCCCACACCGCGGACTCCTCGGCCTGGATTGAACGGATCGTCAACGAAGGCGGCGAACGGCGTCGATTGCACTTTCGTAAGGAATCGCGCGAACACGCAACTCGCGGACATCCAAAGCCGTCAGGACTCGCATATTTCGCGCAAATCCGCGTGGCAATCTCCTTGCGTTTTCCGCGCGTTGCCTTCGACCGCTCGCCTCCGCCAGTTCTTCCGTCTCAACGCCGAGAAGGCACTGATCATCGGCGTCACGACCGCGATCCTGCAGATCTACGGCGCCTTTAGGTTCGGCATTGCCGCTGAATCGGACTTCGGCATTTTCCAGGGGAGCACGGCGCGGTTTCTCGACGGCGGGCGAATGTACTCGCCGGAGTCGTTCGACTTTACTCCGCCCGCATTTCACGCCTTGCTGTTACCGCTGGCGCACCTCGATCCGGGGCTCGGGTACGTCATCTGGACGGCGCTGAACGTTGCGATTGCGTGCGTGGTGTTTCACATGGTGCTGCGCGCCGTGCCCGGCGCCTGGACGCAGCGCAACTTGATCGCGGCGTGCGTCATCAACGCTGCCGGCGTTCAGATGACGCTCAGGCTGGGCCAGGTGTCGTGGATGGTGGCGCTCCCGGTCACGTGCGCATGGATCGCGGCCAGATCGTCGCGACCGTTCGCCGCCGGAGCGTGGGCCGGAGTGGCCATCGCCTTCAAGCCGTTCCTGCTGGTGGCAGTGCCGGTATTCATCATCCGACGACAGTGGAAATCCGTTGAATCGTGCGTGCTCGCGATCAGCGCGTCGTGCGCGCTCAGCGTGCTCCTGTTCGGTCGAGCGGCGTTCGCGGACTGGCTCGGGAATCTTCAGGTGGTTCCGGATCCCGTGTTTGCGACCCACTTCCTCAACGCATCGTGGGTCGCACTCGTCTCGCGGGCGAACGGTCCATATCTTGGCGGCTTGATCCTGTCGGCCGTGACCATCATGGTGATGTTGTGGCGGGTGCGCACGAGCGACGAAGACGAGTCCTGGCTGCTTCTCTTGCTCGCCGCGATTCTGGCGTCGCCGGTCGGCTGGGTGTACTACCAGCCGATATTTGTCGGGCCGGCTGTGGCCCTGGCGCTAGGCGGACGGCTGAAACATCTGCGATGGGTCGCATTGACCTGCGTCATTCCGGCGCTCGGCAAGAACCTGTTTCAGCACGGCCCGATGATCGTCGCGTTGACGATTGGCTCTGTGTACTTCTGGGGATTACTGACGGTCTTTATCGAAGGCGCAAGACAACCTGAATACGCGGTGCGGCCGGTCGTCCCCAAGCTGCTCGAAGCCACCTAACGAAGTGCGGTTCGTTGGTGGCTAGGTATACTTGCCCCTTGTGAGCCTCGCTGTGCGTCCGGTGGACGTTGTACGCGTAGGCGCCACCACGTCGGAAACGCGCCCCGACCTCGCCGCCACCGAAGAGCCGCTCGAAATCCGCCTCGATAACGTTCCCTTCGTCGTCACGATGAGGACGCCTGGCGCGGACCGCGAGCTGGCAGCAGGATTTCTGCTGGCGGAACGAATCATCGACGGCCCCGACGATCTCGGCACTATTCAGCACTGCACCGATGCGGAGGCAGCGGCGGGCAACGTGCTGAACGTCACGCTCGCGGGTGAGGCCGTGATTCGTGCGCGTGACGCTTTGTCGCGTCGACGGGTTGTGACGACGACGAGTGCGTGTGGCGTATGCGGCAGGCAGTCGATTGACGATTTGATGGCGGGCATCGCGCCGGTCGCGTTGACCTGGTCGGTGTCCAAGGACGTGATTGCGGCGCTGCCGGACCGATTGCGCGCCTCGCAGTCGACATTCGATGCGACAGGCGGTTTGCACGCCGCCGGACTCTTTGATCGAACCGGCAGGCTGACCGCCGTGGCCGAGGATGTCGGACGGCACAATGCTGTGGACAAAGTCGTTGGTGCGCAATTGCTGATGGAGCGGTTTCCCCTCAGCGACCACATCCTGTTCGTGAGCGGCCGCACGTCATTTGAAATTGTCCAGAAGGCGGTCGCGGCACGACTGCCGATGGTGGCGGCCGTTTCGGCGCCGACGAGCCTTGCGGTTGATCTGGCGCGCCAGGCCGGCGTGACGCTGCTCGGTTTTGTTCGCGGCGGCAGCTTCAATATTTACGCGACGCCTGACCGCATCGAGCTGTGATGGCGTCGCACCCGACCGTTCAGGAGACCGTTGGCCGGGTGCTCGCGGAGCGCCGCCACATGGCGGGCGCGTTGCTGCCAGTCCTGCACGGGATCCAGGACGCGCTCGGCTACGTGCCGCCCGAGGCCGTGCCCCAAATCGCCGACGGTCTGAATCTCTCGCGCGCCGAGATCCACGGCGTCATCAGCTTCTACCATCACTTT
>DASTZI010000293.1:0-10324 GCA_035764385.1 Vicinamibacterales bacterium | reverse complement strand
GTAACCGAATCGTCAGCATCTGCTCTCCATCTGGCGGGTCCGAAAGGGACCCGGCCTACCTCGTTTTAATCAACCCCCAGGGGCCACCCTTCTTCCGTTTCTTCGCCGCCGGCGGGGCAAAGCCACCCTGCTGCGGCGCCTTCGGCAGCTTGGGCATCCCTTTCATTCCACCCTGACTCATCATCGCAAGCACTTTGCGCATCTCGGTGAACTGCTTCAACAGCCGATTCACTTCCTCGACGGTCGTGCCGCTCCCCTTTGCGATGCGCTTGCGGCGGCTCCCGTTGATGATGCGATCGTTCCGCCGTTCCTCCGCCGTCATCGAGCAGATGATCGCTTCGACCCGCCCCATCTGTTTTTCGTCCGGCTTGTTGTCCGCGAGCTCCTTCAGATTGCCGAGCCCCGGAATCATTCCCAGGATGCTCTCGAGCGGTCCCATCCGCCGGATCGTCTTCAACTGTTTGCGGAAGTCGTCGAGCGTGAACTCGTTCTTCCGCAGCTTCTCTTCGAGATCAGCCGCTTCGTCCTGATCGATCGCCTGCTCGGCTTTCTCGATGAGCGACAGCACGTCGCCCATGCCCAGCATTCGCGAGACGATGCGATCAGGGTGAAACAGCTCGAGATCCTCGAGCCGCTCACCGCTGCCGACAAACGCGATCGGCACGCCGACGACCGATACCACCGACAACGCGGCGCCGCCGCGCGCGTCACCATCGAGCTTGGTCAGGACGACGCCGGTAACACCAACGCGCCGATTGAACTCACCGGCGCTCTTGATCGCGTCCTGCCCCGTCATCGCATCGGCGACGTAGAGCAGATCCGTCGGCTGCACGGCCGTCTTGATCGCCTGCAGTTCGTCCATCAGCTCGTCGTCGATATGCAGCCGTCCGGCCGTGTCGACGATCACCGTGTCGAAGCCCTTTGCCTTCGCCTCCGCCAGCGCTCCACTGGCGCGGGCGACGGGATCCATCGACTCCGGCTCGTACACCCTTACGTCCGCCTTCTCGCCGACGATCGACAACTGCTGGATCGCTGCAGGCCGCCTCACGTCGGTCGACACGAGCAGCGGGTGCTTTCCCTGCCGCGCCAACCACTTCCCCAACTTCGCCGACGTGGTCGTCTTGCCCGATCCCTGCAGACCAAGCAGCAGCACGACGCGTGGCGTCGGCGCGTCCTTGCGCAGGCCTCCCTCGGCGTCCCCGAACAGCGCCAGCATCTCGTCGCGGACGATTTTGATGACCTGCTGGCCGGGCGACAGGCTCTTGAGAACGGCCTGATCCGTCGCCTGGTCGCGAACGCGGTCGATAAACGCCTTGACGACCTTGAAGTTGACGTCAGCTTCGAGCAGCGCCAGCCGGATTTCCCGCAGCGCGTGTTCGACATGTTCGGGGGTGAGCCGCACCTCGCCGCGCAGCGACTTGAAGACATCCTGGATGCGCGTGCTGAGCGATTCGAACATGGGAACCTATGCGCGGGCTAAACCCAACGGACGCAAACGCTTATCTTATGGCAGGTTGTACGGGCTGGGCAAGCCGTTATACAGAGGAGAGCTTGTGGCCCAGCTTGTCCTTTTTGGTCTTCAGGTACTTGCGCGTCGACTCCGATGCGGGAATCTCCAGCGGAACTGCCTCGGAGATCGAGAGCCCGTACCCCTGCAGGCCGACAAATTTCCGCGGGTTGTTCGTCAGCAGCCGCATGGATTTGACGCCGAGATCCGTCAGGATTTGCGCCCCGATCCCATAGTCGCGCTGGTCGGGTTTGAAGCCGAGGCGCTCGTTCGCCTCGACCGTATCGAACCCCTGGTCCTGAAGCTCGTACGCGCGAATTTTGTTCGCGAGCCCGATACCGCGCCCTTCCTGATTGAGATAGAGCAAGACGCCGCGACCTTCCTCCGCAATCCGCGCCATCGCCGTATCGAGCTGTGCGCCGCAGTCGCAGCGGGCTGAGTGAAACACGTCGCCCGTGAGGCACTTCGAGTGAACCCGCACGAGGACGTCCTTGCCGTCACCAACCTCGCCGCGGACGAGCGCCACGTGCGTCATCTCATCGACGACGTTGTCGTAGGCATAGATCTCAAAATCGCCATGCTCGGTCGGCAGCTGCGCGTGTGCAAACCGCTTGACCAGGCGCTCGGTACGCATGCGGTACTGGATCAGATCCGCGATGGTGATCATCAACAGCCCGTGCTTGCGGGCAAACCGAGTGAGTTCCGGCACGCGTGCCATCGTGCCGTCCTCATTCATGATTTCGCAGATGACACCCGCCGGATAGAGACCCGCCATGCGCGCGAGATCCACGGCCGCTTCCGTCTGACCCGAACGTACCATCACGCCGCCGTCGCGAGCGCGCAGCGGCGATACATGCCCTGGCCTCGCGAGATCCGCCGCCCTTGTCGCAGGGTTGATCGCTGCAATGACCGTCGCCGCGCGGTCGGCGGCGGAAATGCCCGTCCCCGCGCCTTTCAGATCGATCGGCACGCAGAACGCGGTGCCGAACGTCGTGGTGTTGGCACTGACCGCGAGCGGAATCTCGAGTTCGTCGAGGCGTGCGCCGGTCATCGACAGACAGATCTGACCGCGGCCGTACTTCGCCATGAAGTTGATCACCGCGGGGCTGACCTTTTCCGCGGCAATCGTCAAATCGCCTTCATTCTCACGGTCCTCATCGTCGCAGACGATGATCATCTGGCCATCGCGGACGGCGGCGACCGCCTCGTCGATGGAGGCAAATGGAGTGCGCTTGCGCGCCCCTTTTGCGATGCGGATGTTCTTGGTCATTGTCTTCGTTGGCCGGCTAAAGCCGGCCCGCGTCCTCCGCCAATTCCAACGATCGCGCGACGTACTTGCCGATCATGTCGCACTCGATGTTGACGCGATCTCCCACAGCCAGCATCGAGAGGGCCGTGTTCGCCCACGTGAACGGGATGATCATCACGTCGAATACGTTTTCGCCGAGTCCGGCAATCGTCAGGCTGACCCCGTCGACGGCAATCGATCCCTTCCGAATGAGATACGGCGCCAAGCTCGGATCGAACGAAATGGTGAGCCAGTTCGAATCGCCATCCGGCCGAACCTCCTCAACAAAGCCCGGACCGTCGACGTGGCCCTGAACAAAATGGCCGCCGACCCGCCCATCCGCTCGCATCGATCGCTCCAGATTCACACGCTGCCCCTGCCGCAGCGATCCGAGCGTCGTGACGCGCGCCGTCTCGGGGCCGATGTCCGCGTGGACCTCACCACCGTCCGCTGTGACCACGGTCAGGCAGACGCCGTTGACCGCCAGACTGTCGCCGGACGCCAGATCCGCCGCGAGCATCGTACGGATTCGGATACGGAACCCGCCCGGCGACGTCGTCACCTCGGCGATCTCGCCGACCGCTTCAATGAGGCCGGTGAACATACCCCTCGATCAGCGTGTCGGGACCGAGGACCTCGACCTTCGGTTCGATCAACGACGACAACGCCAGATCGTATCCCTCGAACAATCGGACACCTGCGGGGCCAAGCGCAGCCGGCGCCACGAACAGTTGGACGTAGTCAACGACCCCTTCGTCCCAGACCGCCGCGTGCACCGACGCGCCTCCCTCCACCAGAATGCTCTGAATGTCGAACGCGGACAACGCTCGCATCGCCGCGCGCATCCCGCTCGCTTCGGGCGCGACGATGGTGGCCCCAGCCCGCTCGAGGGCGGTGCGCTCCGCGGGTTTCTCGGCGAGCGCACCGCGGCTCGTCAGTATTATCACCGGCCCTGCCGATCGCGTCGAAAACAACCGCGCGGTGGGAGGCGTTCGCAGTCGGCGATCGAACACCACACGCGTTAACGGCCGCTCTCGATATATCTCCCGTGCCGTGAGCAGGGGGTCGTCGACGAGCACGGTTTCCGACCCAACCGCGACGGCATCCACCTGGGCCCGCGTGTATTGCACGCGGCGATTTGCCGCCTCCGCGGTGATCTGCGTTCGCTTTCCAACACCTTCGGCGATGCGACAGTCAATGCTCGCCGCAGCTTTCAGGATGACGAAGGGCCGCCCTTCACGGAGCGAGGTCAGGAACGGCTGATTCAGGCGGATCGCCGCGTCGCGTTCGACGCCCACGTCCACGACAATGCCGTGGGCACGCAGTGCCGCGAACCCGCGCCCACTCACGAGTGGAAACGGATCCTCCATCGCCGCCACGACCCGCCTGATCCCCGCAGTGATGATTCGCTCGGTGCAGGGACCCGTCCGTCCCGTGTGTGCGCAGGGCTCGAGCGTGCAATACAGCGTTGCCCCTTTTGCGAGTTCGCCGGCTTCTGTGAGCGCGTGAATTTCCGCGTGCGGCTCACCGGCTCGTTCATGTGCGCCGTCGCCGACGACGACCCCCTCGTCGGTGACGACGCAGGCGCCGACGACCGGGTTGGGCGTCGTGCGCCCGAGCCCACGACGCGCCTGCTCGAGTGCGCGCCGCATCCACCGCAGGTCCGCCTCCGCCCCTTCGGGGCTTCGGCGCGACAAGTCCGTCACCATTTCTCCTGGAACAATGCGTCGACGTAATCCTGTGCCGAGAACGGAATCAGATCGTCAATGCCTTCACCGACCCCGACATAGCGGATGGGCAGCTTGAGATCGTTGGCGATCGCGACCGCGACGCCGCCTTTCGCGGTGCCATCGAGCTTGGTGAGCACGATGCCGGTCACGCCGGCGACGTTGGTGAATTCCCGCGCCTGCGCCAGGCCGTTCTGACCAACGGTTGCATCGAGGACGAGCAGCACTTCGTGAGGCGCACCTTCCGCGGCACGCGCGGCCACCCGGCGGATCTTGTCCAGCTCGTTCATCAGATTGACGCGGGTATGCAGACGCCCGGCAGTGTCGACGAGAATCGGATCGCGACCCTTCGCCTTGCCTGACTGGATCGCGTCGAACACGAGCGCCGCCGGATCGGCCCCTTCCCTGGCGCGGATGATATCGACATTGGCGCGCTTCGCCCATATCTCGAGCTGCTCGACCGCGGCGGCCCGAAACGTGTCGGCCGCACAGACAAGGGGCTGCTGACCGGACGACTTCAGCAGGTTCGCAAGTTTCCCGACGGTGGTCGTCTTCCCTGTCCCGTTGACCCCGACGATCATCGTGACGTGCGGGTGGTGTCCGTTGGGCGCCGGGCGCTCGACGGTGTCGAAGACGCGTCGAATCTCTTCCTTCACGAGGTCGCGCAGGCTCTCACCATGACGGGCGCGCTCGCGGACCGCGTTGACAATGCGCTCCGTGGCGGCGAGACCGACGTCCGCGGAGATCAACAGTTCTTCGAGCGCCTCAATCGTGTCGACGTCGATTGGCCGGCTGCGCTGCTCTTCGGTATCCGCCTGCTGAACGATCTCTTCGAAACGGCTGACGATCTGCGCTTTGGTGCGCGTCAGGCTGTCGCGAAGCTTGTCAAAGAAACCCACTAACCACTCTCCGCTTTCTGAGGCCGCAACATCAGATCGTACAGCGCCGTGCGTGGATCCTTCCGTCCGGCCAGCAGCGCGGCGACCTGAGCCGTGATTGGAAGTTCAACACCATGCCGCGCGCCAAGCGCGAGCGCCGCGTCAGTCGTCCGGACGCCTTCCGCCACCGTCTTCATGCTGGCCAGAACGTCGGGCAGCGAACGTCCGCGCGCCAGTTCAAGCCCCACATGACGATTGCGGCTGAGAGTCCCCGTGCATGTCAGCACGAGATCGCCAAGGCCGGTCAGTCCAGCCAGTGTCTCGCGCTGCGCGCCCGCCGCACACGCGAGACGGGCGATCTCCGCAAGCCCCCGGGTAATGAGACCGGCCTGCGCGTTCTGCCCTAGGCCCAAACCCTCCGCGACGCCTGCGGCTATCGCAATCACGTTCTTGAGCGCACCGCCGATCTCGACGCCGAGCACATCGTGCGTGCCGTATAACCGGAAGTAGGGCGCCCGGAAGTCGGCTTGTACTTTCTCGACGACGAGCGAATCGGTCGATGCGACGCAGACAGCCGTCGGAAGCTCGCGCGCCATCTCCGACGCAAAGCTTGGGCCCGAGAGCACGCTGACGCGCACACGCGAGCTGAATTCCTGGTCGACGATCTCCGAGGGGCGTAACAGCGTCTGCTGCTCGAGCCCCTTCGCTGCGCTCACCACGATTGCAGTCGACTGAACGAACGGTGCCGCGCGGCGCAGGACCTCACGCATGCCGTGTGACGGAATCGCCGCCACGATCATGTCGGCATCGCGAAGTGCCTCGGCGAGATCCGCAGTGACCTTCAGGCGCGGTGGGAAGGTGATGTCCGGCAGGTACACCGCATTCGCCCGTCGCGCCCGCAGATCTCCGATCAGCGCCGCGTCGCGTCCCCACAGCCATGCGTCGTGACCCGTGCGCACAAGATGGACGGCGAGCGCCGTACCCCAACCGCCTGCGCCGAGAACGGCAATCACAATCGCAACCCGATGCGCCGCTCGGTACCCGTCATGAGCCGCGATACGTTGTCGCGATGACGAACGAGGACGATGGCAGCGGCGAGAAGGGTGCCGGCGACAATGGGATTGGGGAGGTTGGCGACAGCGGCCGCAACCGGTAACGCGAGCGCGCCCGCAATCGATCCCGCGGAGATGAACCGCGTGGCGGCGATCGTGACCACAAAAACCAGCGCCGCGACGGCGGTCGCCAGCGGCGCAAGGACGGCGAAGACACCCGCCGACGCGGCCACGCCCTTTCCACCTCGGAATCCAAACCACACCGGATAGATGTGGCCGACGATTGCCGCAACGCCGGCAGAGGTCATGACCGCGACATCGTCAGTGATCAGGCGCGCAGCCGTCACCGCGACCGTCCCTTTCGCAGCGTCCAGCAGCATGACGGCGACGGCAGGCCCAACACCCGCCGAACGAAGCACGTTTGCGGCGCCAGGGTTGCGGCTTCCGACGTTGCGCAGCTCAATCCCCCGCCGCCGCGTCAGCAGCAACGCGAATGGGATTGAGCCGAGGAGATAACCGAGCACAATGGCGACGATTTCCATCAGTGTACGGGCGGGTTTTTTGACCCGCCCAGGGGCGTGTGCAGCAGGGCCGTATACGTCGGTCCTTTCGGCGACAACTTGCTCTGAAAGAGTGTAATCGCGTCGATGTGAGTAGTACCGATGCGATGATCCGTCAATCCATCGAGCAGAGGTGCGGATTTCAGCCCCGCAGGATCGCGCACGCGCGCGAGCGTCAGATGCGGACGGTAGGCACGGTTTTCCTCGGGAATGCCGAGCGGCGTAAGCCGCGCCGTGATCTCGCGCTCAACGCGAAGGAGCGGTTCCCGCCCCTCCGTGACGCCAAGCCAGACAACGCGAGGAGTGCCACTCTTGGGAAACGTTCCCGCCCCACATAAGGTCAGCCTGAAAGGAGCGACGGCAAGCGGCTCCTCGAGCGCCTGGCGAACCATCGAGGCTCGTTCGTCGTCAACTTCTCCAATGAACCGAATCGTCAAATGCATGCGGTCGGCGGGGACCCAAGTGACCTTCGCGCGTCTGGCCGCAGCAGTGGCGCGCCGCTCCAGGTCCTCGCTCAAATTGGCGGCTCGTCTGGCCAATGTCTGGCCAATCTCGACGGCGACAAACAGCCTCACCTGTGTATACTCGCACGCGTCGAATCGGAGGGATCTGATGTTGCGTTTCGTGATTGCCATATCGTTGCTGCTGCCGATCGCGCCCGCGTTCGGCCAGACTGCAGCTCCGCCCATTGCTCCCGCCTCGCATCGCCTCGTGTACTTCGAGGTGTCACCCGCGGAAGCGAACCGGGTCGCGGCCGCGCTGAAGGATTATCGGCGCGCCGCCATGAACGCCGTCGGTGCACTCCGCATTGATGTCCTGCAACAGGTTGGGCGCAGCAACCACTTCGCGATTTACGAGACCTGGCGCGACAACGCGGCGCTCGAAGGGCACAAGAGCGCAGCGGAAACACGCACGCTCGACGGCGTTCTCCAGACGACGCGTGTCAGCCCACTGGACGAACGGCTGCTCAGCCCCGTTGGGCTGCCGTCAGCCGCCGTCAGCGGAACCGGCTCAATCTACGTCGTCACGCACGCGGATTCGGTCCCTCCGTCGCGCGACGCCGCGGAGGCGGCACTCAAGGAGCTCACGCTCCGCGCCCGACAGGAGTCCGGCAATGCCAGCTTCGTCGTCACCGTGCAGCCGAATCGCAATAACCATTTCACCATCTTCGAGATCTGGCGGGACGAGAAGGCGCTTGATGCGCACGCCATTGCGGACCATACGAAGAAGTTCCGCGACACCTTCGGGCCGTTCTCCGGCGCGTTATTCGACGAGCGGGTTTACAAGAGCGTCGGGTAACGAGACGGGCACCATGCGACTTCGGCGAGCGTTGATTGCGTTACTGGCCGCCGCATCCGCGACGACCGTGGCGGCGCAAGCGCCGACGCCATCACAGCCGCCCGCCGCCACCGACCGCGTCATCTACTTCGAGGTTGCGCCATCTGAGGTCAGTCGCACCTCCACGGTGTTGAAGGCGTACCGCCAGACATCACAGAAAGCTGCCGGTGTCGTGCGTGTTCAGGTCCTTCAGCAGATCGGCCGTCCGAACTTCTTTGCCGTTGCTGAGAAGTGGAACAACGGCGCCGCGCTGCAGGCGCAGCTCACGTCGGCGGACAACAAGAAGCTTCGCGACGAGCTGCAGGCCGGGCTGATCAGCCCGTTCGACGAGCGGCTCCTTGCGCCGGTGACCGCCCAGCCAGCCACCCGCGCCGCCTCCGATCAGGCGATTTATGTCCTGACGCACGCCGACGCGGCCGCACGACGCGAAGACATACCGGGGATGCTCCAGCAGCTGGCGACCGCGGCGCGCCAGGAAAATGGCAACGTATTGTTCGACGCGACGGTGCAGCCGACTCGCACGAATCACTTCACGCTCATCGAGGTGTGGAGCGACCAGAAGGCGTACGAGGCCCACGAGATCGCCGCGAGCACAAAGCGCTTCCGGTCGATGTTCGGCGCGGTGTCCGGCGCGCTCTACGACGAGCGCATCTACAAGAGCATCAATTAGCTTCGAGCAGCATGCGGCGCACCATGTCGAGCGCCGCCTGCGACGCCTGGAACTTCACCATCTCGCGTCCGCCGACGAACCGGAATGTGCGGACGCGTGTGTCCGCCCTGGACGTGGCGGCGATGCACACCGTTCCGACCGGCTTGTCGGGTGTGCCACCGTCGGGGCCCGCGATGCCCGTTACGCCGATGCCAATGTCGACGTGCGATCGCGTCCTGATGCCTTCTGCCATCGCCGTTGCGACGGCTTCGCTGACAGCCCCATGTGCCGCAATCATCTCCGCCGGTACGCCGAGGAGCTCGATCTTCGAAGCATTGCTGTAGGTCACGACGCCGCGATCGACATAGCGCGAGCTGCCAGACACGTCCGTTAGCCGCGAGGCAATCAATCCGCCAGTGCACGACTCGGCGATCGCGATGGTGAGGTTACGCGCGGCAAGCATCTCGCCGAGTACTTCCTCGAGCGCGCGCCCGTCGGTGCTGTAGACGTGCAGGCCCATCACTGCTTTTACCTGCTCGACCGCGCGATCGAGCGCCGCCTCCGCATCGGCGCGCGTGGCGCAGCAGTCGGTCAGGTGCAGCTCGATCTGCCCGAGGGAAGCGAGGATTGTCGCCGAGATGGGAACCGTTGCTTGCGACCACTCCGCATAGAGCGGCTGCACGGCTTCGTCGGTATGCGACTCACTTCGGCCGGTGATCCTGATTACACGCCGGACCAGTGACATTCCGCCGGCTCGTTCCCGCAGCCTGCCTTCGGCCAGTGCGGTCATCATCGGCTTGAGCTCTCGCGGCGGCCCCGGCAACAGCAGGACGAGCTGCTCTCCATGCTCGATCCACAATCCTGGCGCGGTCCCATTCGCATTGGGCACGACAACTCCGCCGGCCGGCACCATCGCCTGCCGTCGGTTGATTTCCGGCATCTGGAGGCCGCGCCCCGCAAATCGAGCGCGAATCCGCGCGGTAATTTCTTCGTCTTCAATCAGCGGACGCTGCAGCACGTCGGCCACAACAGGCCGCGTGAGGTCGTCGTCGGTCGGCCCCAGCCCACCGCAACAGACAAGAAGATCCACCCGCGTCAGCGCATCGCGTACAGCGGTTTCGAGATCACCGCGATCGTCACCAACAATCGTCTTGAAGGCGACCTGGATCCCAAGCAAGTTCAGTTGTTCGGTAATGAAGAGCGAGTTGGTGTCAATCTTGGTCGGCGTCAGCATCTCGCTTCCGACCGCGATGATCGCCGCACGGCTGATCGGCTTCATGTGAACCAGGAAGGAAGCAGCGCCACCAGACCCCATACCAACAGGT
>DASTZI010000292.1:0-8366 GCA_035764385.1 Vicinamibacterales bacterium | reverse complement strand
CATGAGACCAGCTCACAGCGGCTGGCACATGCACCGCCCATCCGCCGGCCTCGACGACCGGCAGGATGTCGGAACGGAGCGAATTGCCCACCATGACGAAACGGTCCGGCGCGACGCCGTGCCTGGCGAGGATGGACGTGTAGACGTCGGTCGTCTTGTGGCTGACGACTTCGACGTGTCGAAAGCAGCCAATCAGACCGGAGCGTTCGAGCTTCGATCGTTGGTGGAGGAGATCGCCTTTCGTGATCAGCATCACCGGCCAGGTCGCCGCCAGTGTCTTCAGCGTCTCCTCCGCGCCCGGGAACAATTCGATCTCTTCGGTCAGCATCTGTTTCGCAAGATCGATGAGATCCCGGAGATCGCCGCCTGAGATTCGACCGCCCGTCAAATCGATCGCGGTCTCGGCGAGCGACAGGACAAAACTCGACACCCCGTAACCGTACAAAGCCAGGTTGGCAACCTCGGTCTGATTGACGCACTCTTCGATTTGCTCCGAACTGAGCACCACACCCGCCCGTGCCACCAGACGTCGAAAACGCTCGCGGGCTTCTCGATAGCTGCGCTCGTTGTGCCAGAGCGTGTCGTCACCGTCGAACGCGATGAGATCGAGCTGTTTCGACATGGCGGGGTTCGAGGCCCGTGCTGCTAAACGATGACCGCGCGCGCATCGAGTATCGGTCGCGCCAGATCGAGGTTGCCGCCAAACGCGATTGCCGCTTGTGCCTCGTTCGGCGAAAGCGCGTTGAAGAACAGGCGCCAGGCCATCTCGTCGCTCATCGCGATCGTGGCAGCGGGCGTCGACAAACCACCCTCGTCGATGTCCCACGCATCGCCGACCCGCCGCAGTGTCCACGTCCCCGGCGCGCGGCCCGTGATCTCGATAACCACGCGCATGTCGTCGTGCGGCGGCCGTACAGCGCGGTACGCGTGAGGCAGGGCATGCATCGATAGTTGTAGTACATCTCGCAGCCACGACGCATCACGGAACGGGCCGGCCCCGACGGCCGCTCGAACCTGGGAACCGTGATGCCAGATTTCGGTGAACTCACGGCCGATGTCGAGCCATTGCGGCGACGCGGACCCACCAGCCCAGGACACGGGAAGTACCGCGTCGGCGAGCGGGTCCAGGGTCTCGATAAAGGCGACGAGGTCCTCGCTCGCGTGTGCGTAAAGCTCAGTCAGCACACGGGGACTGAATCGTTCGGCGACGCGAACCCACGTTGCGTTCAGCTCGTTGATGAAGAGCGTGAGGTCCCGTTCTGTCGTGCCGCGAGGGCCGGACGATGGCATTCGTCGATCGCGATGCAACGACAATCGACGCAGCGCCGTATCGCACATGTGCGCAACGATGTCGCGGACGCGCCAGCGGCCGGCCATCGTCGGACGTTCCCAATCGCCGGGCTGTAACGTTCGGAGCAGGGCGACGATATCGCGGCAGAGCGGACCAAACCGTGAACGGGTATCGGTGACCGGAAGTGGCACCCTAGAGCTTCGCGAGTGATAGCAGGTCGCGGTCGTACTGGGCGCGAGCCTCCCCGTAAATCGGCTTCACGGCGTCGGCGAATGTCTGGTGTTCCGCTGGTGTGAGCTCGACGATCTCGCCACCTTCCTTGCGAATCTGCACCATCGCGTCTTCTTCTTCCTTGACGTGCAGGTCGCGCTGAAATGCGACCGCGTCCTTCACAGCCGCGCGCATCTCCTCCTGCAGATCCTTCGGCCACGCGTCGAAGGCGGTTTTGTTGAAGAAGATGGGACGCGAGAGATAGAAGTGATTCGAAGCCGTGTGGAATTTGTGGAACTTGTGGACGCCGTAGGTGGTGGTGTTCGAGAACGGGTTCTCCTGCGCATCGAGCGTGCCGGCCTTGATGGCGGGCAGCAGCTCGGACAAATCCAAAACGCGCGGCGTCGCCCCAAGCAGCGCGAACGTGCGTTCCTGCACTTTGCTCGGCAGCACGCGGATCGTCATTCCCTTCATATCCGCCGGCGTGTGAATCGGACGGAGCCGGTTCGAGATATGACGGAACCCGTTCTCGAACCACCCGAGGATGCGGTAGTTGCCCTTTGTTTCCATCCGCTGCGCCAGCGTCGCGCCAAAGCGGCCATCCATCGCGGCGCGTGCCGTCGCCGTGTCAGAGAACAGGAACGGGAGATCGGCGATCCCGAGGTCGGGGATCTGCTCGGTGAAATAGCTGCTCGACTGATAGGCCATCGTCAGGACGCCGTCTTCGACGAGCCACGGGAGGTCTTCGCCTTTGTAGCCGAGATCGAGGATGTTGTAGAGATACTTGACGTCGACGTCCTTCCCGAACCTGGTCTGAACCCGTTCGCCTATTCGCTTCAGTGACAGACTGAAACCGTTGTTCGGCGGTGCATAACCCGCGAGCAGGATTCGAATCGGTTTCGTAGTGGCGCTCCGCGGCGCTTTCTGCCGTGCCAACGCTGCTCCTGGCGTGCCGAATGCTGCGGTGATGGCGCCTGCGCCAACCATCGCGGATGTCTTGAGGAATCTTCGTCTCGACATGAAACGGATTGTAAGCTCTCGGGGTGCCACTTCGCATCGGAATCGATCTGGGCGGGACCAAGATCGAAGGGATCGTGCTCGACGGCAGCAGGGAAGCCGCCCGGTTGCGCGTTGACACGCCGCGTGGCGATTATGGCGCGACCCTGGGTGCGATCGCCGGGATTGTGGACGCTCTGGAACGGCAGACGGCAACCGGTGCGACGGTGGGCATCGGTATCCCCGGGACGATCTCGCCTTCGACGGCTCTGGTCAAGAATGCAAACTCCGCGTGGCTCATCGGGAGGCCCCTTCAAACGGATCTCGAGCGACGGCTCGAGCGGCCGGTTCGCGTCGCCAACGACGCCAATTGCTTCGCGATCTCGGAGGCGACCGATGGCGCGGCCGAAGGCGCCGACGTGGTCTTCGGTGTCATCGTTGGAACCGGAGTCGGCGGTGGCATCACCGTGAAGGGTCGCAGCATCAGCGGCCCGAATTGCATTGCCGGGGAATGGGGACACAACCCGTTGCCATGGCCGGACGGCGCAGACGAACCACGGCCGTGCTATTGCGGCAAACAGGGGTGCATCGAAACGTTTCTGTCCGGACCAGGATTTTCCGCTGATCACGAGGCTGTCGCCGGTGTTCGACTGAATCCAGCGCAGATCGTCGAAGCCGCAGGTCGCGGCGACGCCGCGGCGGAACAGACGGTGCGCCGTTACGAACGCCGCATGGCTCGCGCACTGGCGAGCGTCATCAACATCCTCGATCCGGACGTCATCGTGCTTGGCGGCGGCATGTCGAACATCGATCGCCTTTACACGAATGTCCCGCGGCTCTGGGGTCGATTTGTGTTTGCCGCAGAAGGAAACGTGGAATCCCGGCTCGCGACCCGTCTGGTTTCAGCGCGTCACGGCGACACAAGTGGTGTCCGTGGCGCGGCGTGGCTGTGGCCAGACGGGCCGACGGAGGCTCCGGCCCGATAAGACAGACGCTCCTTGGAATCCGTAGCAAGCTTCTGTCGCCTTTTTGATCGCGATCTGGAATCGACTAGTGGAGTTATGGAAGCGCAGCTGGACTGATCGTCTGTATGGCTCGTCACGTTTGCGTGAGCACGCTGACGAGCCAGATCAAGGACATGTCACCTGTCGTGATTCTGCGTCTGCGAAACATGACAGCTGTCGATGCGACCGGGCTGCGCGCGATGCAGGAGTTTGCCGACGCCGTCCACGCGTCAGGGCGCGTCCTGCTTCTGTACGGGGCGCCCCCGCAGCCGGCACGTCTGATGGCCAGGGCTGAATTCCATCGGCACGTGGGCGCCGAGAATATCCTTCCGAATGTCGAATCTGCACTCGCTCGCGCCATCGAACTCCGGCGCGCCCATAGCGTGACGGCAAAAAGCGGCCAGCTCTTTGCTCTAACCAGACATGAGGAACCCGGCCGGGCTCACGGTTGAGCTGGCGGCCATTGCGCCCAAACGCCCACCGCGCGCGGCTTCGAGCCGAACGCGCGATGCGCGACGCGGGAGGATACGTGGAGCTCAAGGTCCAGCCGACCGACGGCATCAAGCCACTGCTCGAAACGATAGAACAGGCGCGGAAGTCCATCGACGTGATGATTTTCCGCTTCGACCTGAAGCCGATGGAAAAAGAGCTCGTAGCCGCCCGCGAGCGCGGGGTCGTCGTGCGCGCGCTGATCGCGCACGAGAGCTCGCAGGGCGACAAGCGGCTGCGGCAGCTCGAACTGCGCATGCTCGAGAAAGGCATTCTCGTCGCCCGCACGGGCAATGCGTTCGTGCGCTATCACGGGAAGCTGATGATCGTGGACCGCGAAGAACTGCACGTGTACGGCTTCAACTTCACCGCCCTCGATCTGAAGAGCCGCAGTTTCGGCATCGTGACACGCGACCGGAAAGCGGTCACCGAGGCGATCCGCCTCTTCGAGGCGGACACGCTGCGGCAGGAGTACGAGCCGCAGGAAGATGGCGCGTTTGTCGTGAGCCCGGAGAACGCCCGCGAGATTCTCGCCACGTTCATCAAACGGGCGCGCAAGCAGTTGTTGATCTACGACCCCAAGGTCACGGACCTGCAAATGATCCGGTTGATCAATCAGCGCATCAAGGCCGGCCTCGACGTGCGTATCATCGGAAAGGTCTCCTCAAAACGCGGCGAACATATGCGCGTGCAGAAGCAGCCGGGTCTCCGTCTGCACGTGCGCGCGATGGTTCGCGATGGGGATACGGCCTTTGTCGGCAGTCAGAGCCTGCGCGCCATGGAGCTCGACGCCCGCCGCGAAGTAGGACTGATCGTGAAGGAACCGAAAACCGTCAAGCGGCTGCTCGAGACGTTTGAGGCCGATTGGGCGAAGACCGAACTCGGCGGCAAAGAAGCCAAAGACGCGAAGAAGGAAGAGAAGCACAGGGAGGAAGTGATCGCGGAGGTCGTGGCCCGCTGAACGGGTGACCGAGCGAAGGGCCGACTGAACCTCGGCCCTGTGAGCTACGACGCCGCTTTGCGCACGCGCTCGACCGTGCGGCCGACCTGCAATGACGCGTAAAAAATCCGGCCGACCGGGATCCCGCCGCGCAGCTTATGACGGCCGATTGCCTCCAGGCCGGCCGAAGCGATGCATCCGCAGTTCAAGCAGTCAGGGTTGCCGCCGAACTGGCATGGGGTAATCCGGCGCTCGAGATCCGAGGAGTAGCACTCCGTCGTCTGTGCGAACACGCACTCATCGGGCGACGCCGGCGGCTTGGCATAGACGTTCAGCATCCCATCCAGCATCTGCAGCTTCGAAAACCGCGGCCGCAGACGACGCAGGTCGGCAATCACGCGCGCGCGATCGGACGGCGTCAACCGTTCGTCCGAGATTTCACCCTTCTGCGGCGTGTACAGGCTGATCCAGATCAGGCGCGCATGCGGGCTTGCTTCCCAAAACGTGAGGAATTCCTCGAGATACCCGTCGCGGCGCACTTGCTGACGCGTCACCGTGCAGTGGACGGTCACCTGATGTCCTTCGATGTGCTTCAGGATCCGATCGTACGTAGCCGGAGTGCGTCGGACGTCGTGCTCGGGCTGAAGACCATCGATCGACACGACGGTCTGAAGGCGCCGCAATCCGATCCACTCCGATGGAATCGGACGAACGGCGCTGGTGACGAGCTGCGTGTGGATGCCGCGGTCGGCGAGCATCGGAAGAATCTTTCCAAGCTCGCGATACCGCACGAGAGGCTCGCCGCCGACAATCGACACATGCAGCGGGCGATGGCGGTCAATGAGCGCCATGAAGCGCGTCACCAACTCGTCGCCTTTGTAGTCCGCCAGGCCGCGCAGCGTGACGCCGCCGCCAAGATGATCGTCGCCATATGCGTAACAGCCGGGACAACGAAGCGGACATTCTCGTGTGATTTCGATGGAAATATTCGGGCGGTGGCCCGTAAGGATGCGGCCCCAGGCCTGAACGACCTCGCGCGCGCCGACGTTTCTCGACATGTTGCCGCCTATTATCTCCTGTTATCCTCTCTGCACAGATGGTGGACGAACCCGACTTCCCTAAAATCGTGCGGCGCCGCTCCAGCGTTCATGGATGGGGAGTCTTTGCCGCACAGTCAATCACGAAAAACAAGCGGATTATCGATTACGCAGGTGAGTTAATCGATCACAAGGAAAGCCTGAAGCGCGAGACCAGATATCTCGCGAAAGGGTGCATCTGGTGCTTTACCGTGAATCGGCGCTGGGTGCGCGACGCGAACGTCGGCGGCAACCTCGCGCGTTATATCAATCATTCGTGTTCGCCGAATTGTTACAGCCACATCATCGGCCAGACAATCTGGATACGCGCGTCACGCAACATCAATCCTGGCGAAGAACTGACCTACAACTACTACACGGATGGTGAAAAGCTGATTCCGTGTCGGTGCAGCCCCGGGTGCACGAATCGTCTGTGAAGAACCCGACGAAGCGCATCTGCTTCTATGTGGTCTTCACGGCCAGCGTCCTCATCCCGCTTGCAGTGAAGGTGCCTGCACAAGGCGACGTCGCGGAAACAGATCTTGCCGCGGCAAGCACGGGCCGGACGATTCGACTTGGATCCGTCGTGGACGGCCACGTCACGCCCGTCCCCTTGGAGGTGTACGTGGCGCGCGTGCTGGCCGGAGAAGCGGACCCGAAGGCCGGCGATGCGGCGCAGCAGGCGCTCGCGATTGCGGTTCGCACCTACACCCTGAAGAACGTCGACCGCCACGCCAGAGACGGCTACGACCTGTGCGACAGCACGCACTGTCAGGTGCCGCGCCCTTCGACGCCGACATCCCGGCGCGCGGCTATGGCGACCGTCGGCCAGGTGCTGACCTGGCACGGCGAGATCACCGAGGTGTTCTACTCGGCATCCTGCGGTGGGCGGTCAGAACGCGCGGCAGATGTGTGGCCGGGTGCGAACTATCCCTATTTGCTGTCACGACCAGACGATGTGTGTGATGACGACCCGGAGTGGACGGTTGACTTTTCGATAGCCGAGGTGCAGCGCGTGCTCAGAGGCGTTGGCTTTGAGGGTGATCGCCTGAGAGACATTCGCGTCGATTCGCGTACATCGTCAGGGCGGGCGGCGAAGCTGCGGCTATCGGGGCTGCAGCCGGACGTCATTGCCGGCGACCAGTTCCGCCTGGCGGTCGGCGCAACAAAACTGAGAAGCACGGCGTTCACCGTCGAGAAACATGGCGACCAGTTGCGGTTTACCGGCCGCGGCTTCGGACACGGCGTCGGCATGTGCGTGATCGGCGCCGGACGCCGCGCGCTGCGAGGCGAATCGGCAGCCGCGATTCTGGCGCAGTACTACCCGGGTCTCGAGTTAACTTCGCTGGCAGCGATTGTGTCTCCCAACGAGACGTTGTCGTCGGCGGCAAGCCCGCCACCGCGGGCGATCTCCCGCGCACCGGCAGTCGCGCCAGCGGCCACCGTCGTGCCTCGTGACAGCGGCGTCCGGGTCACAGTTCCACGTTCCTCGCCGATCGTAGCCTCGTCGCTCGAGCGAATGGCTGCGACCGCGCATGAGGAACTCGCGCGTTCTCTTGGAACGAGTGTCCTGCCCATCACCGTCCGCCTTCACGAGACGTTGGACAGCTTCCGTCTGGCAACCAACCGGCCCTGGTGGGTGAGCGAAGTAGCTGAGGGTACGGCGATCGACCTGGCGCCCGTCGCGGTTCTGGCGCAGCGAGGCGGCATTGAAGCGACCGTGCGAATCGCCGTGGCCGAGCTGCTGGTTGCCGGTCCGTTGGCAGGGCGTCCCGCATGGGTTCGCGTGGGAGCGGCGCGATATTTTTCTGACGCGCCGGCTGGGCAGCCGGCGTCCTCGCGAACGCGTTGTCCCTCGGATGCTGAGCTGCTGCTCGCAGTATCAGCTCCGGCACAGCGCGACGCCGAACTTCGCGCCGAAGCGTGTTTTGCGCGTGAACTGGCGAAGACTAAAGATTGGCGGCTAGTGCGCTAAGCCGTTGTCAGACGTGGCTGCCGTGTACTTCGCCAAAGCATGACCGCCGAGAGAATCGTTCCGAGTACCGCGACGATCACGAAGCCGACGATCACCCGCTGGAAGGCGTCGGATTCCAGCAAACGCAGCACGCCGCGACCGTAGATCCGCGCCAGTACCGCTTCGCTGCCGAAACGAACCAGCCGCATTGCCGCGAAGGTCGGGAAGAAGATCCATCGATTTGCTCTCAGCGCTCCGCACGTCAGTACGAAAGGCGTGAGCGGAAAGGGAGGAGGGAGCAGGGCGGGGATGGCCATCGCGACGGCGCCCCCCTTTTGAACGCGCTTCCGGAATCGCGCCAGCCGGCCGCTCGGTATCAGGCGCTCGAGACCAAGCTCGCCACCTT
>DASTZI010000291.1:0-8163 GCA_035764385.1 Vicinamibacterales bacterium | reverse complement strand
AGCTCCGGCTTGAGGCCGCGCGGATCGAGAATCGCTTCGAGGCGTCGTGCGGCAAGCTCCTGAATCTGCTGGTTCGACAGTTCGATGCCGCTCCGCTGCGCGATGCGCGTGCGGATCTCGCGCATGATCTGCTCAACGTCCGGGCGATCGGTCCGTTCCGGCCTGTGGTTGCTCTGATCGGGCGGTGGACCCTGCCGGCGCTCGGGTCCGCGCCGATCGGGACCGCGGCGGCCGCGGTGGAAATGACCGCGGCGTCCTTGATTGTGATCCATCGGCATGGCGTCAGTACTTTCTAAACAGCTGACCCCACTCGGTTCGCATGAACTCTCGAATTCGGGCTCGGCCGATGGTCGGGTACCACACCGCGTCGTGGTAGACATTCGACGCAAACGGCGCCCATACCATCAGCGGCGAGTGCAGGAGGATGCGCTCGAGGGGGCGGAGAAAACCTTTCCGTATCATCTGGTCACCCCAGATGACGAGAGATTTCCGGGTCTGGAAGCCAAAATTTTCCGTCGACACATCGTCGCCGACGATTTCGATCTGCCTGGGATCGGCGATCCCGAGTCCTCGCTCGTGCGCCATTCGGAGGAACGGAATCGATAACGGGTCGAAGCCCATCAGACGCGCGGCGATCGCATCGATTGCCACCGAATCGGATGCGGCTAGAAGCAGATTCTTTACTCGCGGAATCATCGTACGCGGTCCGGCACCGTCGCCGGCGACGGTGCCATCCATCACCGTGAACACGGCCGGATGCAGCTCGCGCTGCATGTAGAGCAGATCGACGAGCACTTCGTGCATGTACTTGTGCGCGTAATGTCGCACTTCGCGAAGCAGCCCGCCGAACGAGTTCTTGACTGCCCCGGTCATCACGGCATGACCATGGGTTTTCACCGTCGGCAGATGCAGGATCTGCCGGCTCGGATAAATCGCTGGAATCTGGATGCCTTCCGGAAAAATCTCGTTCAGCTTCAGCAATGGACTCTTGAAGCGGTACACCTGCCAGTCGACTTCGGTCAACGGCTGAAAGGTGAGTCCGTGCTTCTGTAATACCGACTCCCATCGATTGTTGCGGCATCCTTCACGGGGATTGGTGACGACGGTCTTGTTTTCGATTGGGATCAGGCGGTTGCGTGAGAAACCGTCCGTCAGCATCTTTCCAATCACGCCGTCGACTTGCCAGGGCTGCGACGAGCACGAGGGAAAGTACTTTGTCCACGAGAGGTTCAGCTTGAGGAGCGTGTCACGGTCGCGGGACAGCGTATTGCGGTACCCCGCCAGGTCCATCACCCGCGCGTAATCGGCGATAACGGTTTCCGGCCGCGTCCGCACGACGGCCACCCTCGCGGTCCTTGTGCGCGGCGAAACATCTGGCGTTGTTGGCGCTTCAATCGTCGTAACTGGAGACATTCATTTACCCAACGGCGTATAGAGCAGCACGATGACGCTGGCCGCCCAGAGCGCCACACAGCCCAGAAGCGGCCGATCCGTCAAGAGCATCGCGGCAGGACTCCCGCCGCCGCGCTTCTGGTGCACCAGATAGAGATATCGGAATATCCCATAGAGAACAAAAGGAATCGTCAGGCCGAGCTTCCCCGTGCCGAGCCGTTCGGCCGTATCGGCGCTCGTCGCGTATACCGTGTAGGCAATCAGCGTTGACGAGGTGACCACGCCGATCATCTGGTCGAGCAAATACGGCGAATATTCCTCCAGGATGCGCCGATGGTCCATCGCGCCCTCGGCGAGCAGCAACAGTTCATGACGACGCTTGCTCAGGGCTAAAAAAAGGGCCAACAACGTCGTGCAGACGAGCAGCCAGTGACCGATCGGGACGTTCACGGCCACCGCGCCACCGACCGCGCGAAGAACGAAGCCGGCGGCGATCATCAGGACGTCGACGATCACCACATGCTTCAGGGCGATCGAATAGAGAAGGAGTGCGGAAACGTAGGTGGCCGCGATGAGGCCAAACTGCGTGTTGATGGCGAATCCGACGCCGATGCCCACGGCGCCAAGAATGACTCCGGCTGCGACAGCCGTTGACGGCGAGAGCTGCCCGGACGCAATCGGCCGTTCACGTTTCAGCGGGTGCCTTTGATCGGCTTCGCGATCCGCGACATCGTTGAACAGGTAGACCGCACCCGAAAGCGCGCAGAAGATGCCGAACGCGGCCGCCGCGCTTGCGACCGCCGGCAGCTCCAGCAGACGTCCGCCGAACACGACGCCCGCGAGCACGAGCAGATTCTTGGTCCACTGCTCGGGCCGGAGCGAGGCGAGCAGCAGTCCGGGAGTTGGTTGGGCCCGGATGGCCCGTTCCGGTGCGACGTCGAACTGCGCCGTTACACCCTCGCTGAAGCGGAGAAACTGCGGACCGCGTCCGCCTCGCTATCGTAGGTCTCGAAGACCGTCAGCAGTTTCGTGATCGACAGAAGGTCGGTGATCCGTTTTGTCAGGTTGAGCAGCTTGAGACTGCCGCCCTGCCTGCTGATCGTGGTGTAGGTGCGAACGATCTCACCGAGACCGGCGCTGTCGATGTACGGCACCCCTTCGAGGTTCAGTACGACTTTCCGACGCCCTTGCTGAACGAGACTGTTGATCTTGTCTTTCAACAACTCGTCGCCCTCACCGAGCGTCATTTTTCCCTTCAGATCCAGGACAGTCACGTCGCCCGCGGATCGTTCTTCGATCTGCATGGTTGAAGATTATAAGTGGTGAAGGGCCAGACGTCGGCCTGGCCCCCGGTTGTTATTGGCGGTGACGGTGATCGTAGAGCGTTGAGCGGCTAGCCGCCGACGCCGGCGAACTTCCGTTGCTGGAAGCACTCCTTGCAGAACACCGGGCGTCCCTGTGTCGGACGGAAAGGCACGGTCGTCTCCTTTCCGCACGCGGAGCATGTGGTCTGCGTCTCGATCCGGTCACGCATCGAGGCACCCGCATTCACGCGGTTCGCCCGTTTGGCCTTGCACGCTTTGCAGCGCTTCGGCTCGTTTTTGAACTGCTTGTCGGCGAAGAAGAGCTGTTCACCGGCTGTCCAGATGAAATCTGACCCGCAGTCCACACACCTCAGGGCCTTGTCCTGGAACTCCATCGGTCGCCACCTTTACTCGTCGTCGGTCCCGCTCCGCCGCCGCCTTACTCAGATTCGCGTCGAAGCTTCTTGCGATTACGCTTTCTCGCCAGCGCCTGCTTCGCGCGGCGTTTGTCGCCCGGCTTCAAGTAGAAGGAGTGCTTCTTGATATCCTTGATGATGTCTTCCTGCTGCACCTTCCGCTTGAACCGTCGGAGAGCGCTCTCGATTGATTCGCCCTCCTGAATCTTGACTTCAGCCACCCGGTACCACACCCCCCTTACTCGGGTTCGTTTCAGGGAGCGCTACGCGCTCCTGTTATGAGTTGCCCGCCGAAGCGACTATCGCGTTGACGGTGACGACCTTTGGAAAAGGCCGAACATGCTACGCTATCACGGGCAGGCGCGGATTCTAGGGCGCATTACCTCGCCACGTCAACGAAATACTCCGGCTTGTTGTTCCTCGCGTCTTCCTCACAAATTCCGCGCGCAGCTTTCGTTCTAAATTGTTGTCACTAATGTAGTTAATAAAAGTATTAATGAAGGTTTTCGTCATCGGGAGTGGCGCGCGCGAGCACGCGTTTGCGTGGAAGTTGTCCAACGAGCATGGTGTGGGCTCGATCATTTGTGCACCGGGCAACCCTGGAATCGCGGAGATCGCACACTGTTTTCCTGCCGATCCCGCCAACCCGGACGGGCTGCTTGCCATTGCGAAACGGGAGCAGGTCGATCTCACTGTGGTTGGCCCTGAGGTTCCGTTGAGCCGCGGTGTCGTCGATGTGTTTACCGCGGAACGCCAAGCCATCGTCGGCCCCACCGCAGCAGCGGCCGCACTCGAATCGAGCAAGGCATTTGCGAAAGACTTCATGGCGCGCCAGAACGTTCCCACCGCGCGCTTTCGGATTTGTGATTCGGCCGATGTTGCACTGCGTGCGATCGCCCGCGGCGAATTCGGTTATCCGCTGGTGATCAAGGCTGACGGTCTGGCGGCAGGCAAAGGCGTTTCGATCGCCGACGATCGGGCTGCGGCAGACGCCGTCATTCGCGACGTGATGGTGAGCCGCAAGTTCGGCGCCTCAGGTGAACGTGTTGTGCTCGAGGAATTTCTTTCCGGACAAGAGGCGTCGTACTTCGTCCTCGCTCATGGCACGTCGTTTATGCCGCTGTCCTCTGCGCAGGATCACAAACGGATTTTTGACGACGATCGCGGGCCCAACACGGGTGGCATGGGCGCTTTCGCGCCGAGTCCTTTGATCACAGCGGAGGTCGAGCGGCGCGTCATCGAGACAATCGTCGAACCCGTGCTCGATGGAATGGTTCGCGAAGGATATCCGTATCGCGGATTCCTCTACGTAGGGTTGATGCTGACCGACGAGGGGCCAAAGGTTGTCGAGTTCAATGTTCGCTTCGGTGATCCGGAAGCTCAGGTGATTCTGCCGATGCTCGACGAGGACCTCTCCTCGTTGCTCATGTGTGCGGCCAATGGGGCACTTCCCTCACGGCACGCGCGGTTCAACCGCAACGTCCACATCGGCGTCGTGCTTGCGGCAGGCGGGTATCCGGAGCATGTCGAAACGGGGAAGATCATTTCCGGCATCGAAGCTGCGTGTGCCGTACCGAGCGCCGTCGTGTTCCACGCTGGTACCGGCAGACAAAATGGAGACCTGGTGACCGCGGGCGGCCGGGTGCTCACCGTTGTTGGCGCGGGCGCCACATATCGAGAAGGGATCGATACGGCATACGACGCCGCGTCAAGGATCAGCTTCGAAGGGATGCAATATCGCCACGATATCGGCCGCAAAGCGTTGATTGCCGTGAATCCTCAGGTATGAAGCCGTGAAGTACGCAATCGTCACATTTGGCTGCCGCGTGAATCAGGCCGACTCATTCACGATCGAAGAGGAGTTGCGCCGGCGCGGCGACGTGGTCGCCGCGCCTGAACATGCCGATCTCGTTGTAGTCAACACCTGTTCAGTAACGGCGTCTGCCGATCAGGGAGCGCGGCAGACGATCAGGAGAATTGCTCGCACCAATCCTGGCGTCAGGGTCGTTGTCACCGGTTGCTACGCGACGCGACGACCCGAGGAAGTCAGTCAGCTTCCAAACGTCGTGCGCGTCATCGCCAATAGCCGCAAGGACTCACTCGTGAAATTGCTCGAGGCGGAAGGCGAACTGACCACCGCGGAGCGGTTCAGCGGCGGCGACGGCCCGTGCGGTCTGGCTCTCGAACCGGGCGTCGCAGGACGAACCTCGCTGACGCTACGCGTCCAGACTGGATGCGACCAGCAGTGCAGCTACTGCATCATCCCGACTACGCGCGGTATGGGGCGTTCGCGGCCGATCACCGCGGTGCTTCAGGAGGTGAGCCGTGCCGTCGAGGCGGGGTATCGCGAGATTGCCATCACCGGCGTCCATCTCGGTTCGTATGGACGGGACATCGGCGACGGGACCGATCTCGCCGGGTTGGTACGCGTGCTCGGTGACTGGCCCGACGATATCGTGTTTCGAGTCAGTTCATTGGAACCGATGGACTGTACGCCCGCGATCATCGACGTCGCCGCGCGCTCACCGCGCATTGCGCCGCATTTTCACCTGCCGCTGCAGCACGGGTCCGACGTCGTGCTTCGCGCGATGAAGCGGCCATATACCTCTGGCGACTTTCAGCGCGTCGTCGAACGTGTTCATGCGCGGCTACCGTCCGCAGCAATCGGCACGGACGTCATCGTCGGATTTCCTGGCGAGACCACCGAACAATTCGCTGGGACGGCGTCGCTTCTCGAGTCGCTGCCGCTCGCCTACGCCCATGTATTTCCATATTCGGATCGACCTGGTACGGCGGCCACGGCTCTCGAATCGAAGGTCGACGGCAATGTGATCCGGGATCGTGCCCGTGTGCTGCGCGACGTTGGAGCCGCGAAGTCGCGTCAATTCCGTCGAGATCAGGTCGGAAGCGTGATGAGGGCGCTGACCGTCGACGATGGCGCGTCCGTTGTGACGGGAAATTACCTGAAGGTGCGAATCAGTAATCCGCAGCCAAGAAATACGTGGGTGCGGCTCCGGATCGCGAATGCCGATCCGTTGGAAGGATTCGTCACAACGGAAACCGCTTAGCGCATCAGCAGCGCCATCTGCTGGGCGGCGGATTTCTTGGCGCTCCCCTCGACAATCAGCTGGCCACACGCAGCGCGGATGTCTTGTCCGCGGCTTTTTCGTACAGACACGGTCAGGTGCCGGTCGGCAAGAATCTGCGCAAACCGATCGACGGTCGAGTCGGACGGTCGCTCATACGGAATGGCCGGGGCAGGATTGAGCGGAATCAGGTTCACCTTGGCTTTGATTCCCGTCAGCAGTCTTGCGAGACGCCGCGCATCCTCTGAGGTGTCGTTGACACCCTTCAGCATGACGTATTCGAACGTGATGCGATTCCGCTTCTTCAGCGGAAACCGCCTGCAGGTTTCGAGAATTTCCGCGAGCGGATACTTTCGATTCGGCGGGACCAGTTCGCTGCGCTGTTCGTCGGTCGTCGCGTGCAACGAGATCGCCAGATTCGGCATCAGCGCTTCCTGTGCCAGCCGTTTCATGCCTGGAACGATGCCGACCGTGGAGAGCGTCACGCGACGCGGCGACACGGCGAGGCCATGCTGCGAGTGCAGCATCCGAAGCGCTTTTATCGTGTTGTCGTAGTTGTGCAGCGGCTCACCCATTCCCATCAGGACGATATTGAAGGGGTGGTCGAGCATTCCAGTCGCTGCGGCAAGCACGCGCACCTGCCCCGCTATTTCGCCCGCGGTCAGATTGCGCACCAGACCCATCTTGCCCGTGAGACAGAACCCGCACCCCATGGCGCAGCCGACCTGCGTCGAAATACAGAACGTCATGGCGGGTGTGTCGGGAATGAACACCGCTTCGATGCGCCGCTGGTCGTCGAGCTCGAGCGCGAACTTGCGGGTGCCGTCAATCGATTGGCTCTCGGTCACCACGCGCGGTGTCACAACCTCAAACTCCGCCGCCAGCCTGGCTCGCAGCTCTTTTGAGAGGTCGGTCATGGCGTCGAAGTCGACGAGCCCACGCTTGTAAATCCACCTGTAGAGCTGCCGCGCGTGGAACCGCTCATGTCCGCGCGTTTCAAGCGCGCTCTCGAGCTCCTGCGGATCCAGCTCGGCCACGTTCACACGTGAAGCGCTCATGCTATGTGCCACATTTCCTGCAAGATGCCAGCGATCGATTCTAGCAGCCCGATGAAAAGTGACCGAGTTTTGTTGCCGCGCAATTCACGCGCGTGTTATCATGCGCATGTTCTTCTAATTCCCTGTCTGTCAACGGTTTGCGGCATGGCCGAAGACGCTGATAGACGCTGACCTCAACTCCCACGCAATCGTGACACAGCCACTCATCGTCCGCGACGTGCTTCCTAATGGCCTTCGGCTTCTTACCGAGCGGATGCCGCACGTGCGGTCGGTCAGCATCGGAGTCTGGCTTGCGCGCGGTTCCCGGCACGAGCCGCAGGCGCAAAGCGGCATCGCCCATTTTGTCGAGCACATGCTCTTCAAGGGCACCGCAACGCGGAGCGCCGAGGACATCGCTCAGACAATCGATTCAATTGGCGGCCAGATGGACGCGTTCACCGCCAAGGAGTACGCCAGCTATTACATCAAGGTGCTCGACGAGCACCTGCCGTTGGCGGTCGACGTGCTCTCGGACATCGTTCGTCGTCCCGCATTTACAGAACAGGATATCGAGCGGGAAAAGAAGGTCGTGCTCGAAGAAATCAAGATGGTCGAGGACACGCCCGACGATCTCGTCCACGAGCTCTTCACCGAAAACTTCTGGGTGGACCATCCGCTCGGCCGTCCCATTCTCGGCACGCCGGAAACCGTAGCAGCGTTGACCAAAAAGGGACTGCGGACGTACTTCGATACCGTCTATACCGCGCCGAACATGATCATTTCCGCGGTCGGCAACGTCGAACATCAGCAGGTGCGCCAGCTGGTCGAGGCGGCCTTCGGCACGCTGTCAAACGACAGCACAGAACTATCGCAGGCCCGGCCTCGGGTTGAGCCGCGAATCGTCATCCGCAACAAAGAGCTCGAACAG
>DASTZI010000290.1:0-24207 GCA_035764385.1 Vicinamibacterales bacterium | reverse complement strand
GGCATCTTGCCCGACGAGGCGTCGTCGCACGACGCGGCCATCAGCGTGCGCTGCTGGCCAGGCGAATAGGCGCCCCACTCCGAGTAGTTGACCGCGCGTCGCCCTTCCGCGACGGCGCGTGCCAGTACCCACGAGACGGGCGCGATCTGCGCGTACGACGGCCATGTCGTGGTGTTCGAGTGGCACTCGCCGCACGCGCGATCCAGGACGGCGGGGAGGCCGCTCGCGTCGCCCATGTGGGCCCGAATCGTGCGGCTTGGGTCAGTTGTCGGATTCGCCCGCTCGGGCCGAACGAGTTGCGCGGCGGCAAAGAGGACGATGAAGACGACGGCGGCCTGCTTCAGTCGTCTGCTCATGGCTCAATCAAGTCCTTTGACGAAGGAGAACCACTTGAACTGTTTCTCCATGTGATGCGCTTTCACCAGATCGACGAGTTCGGGTACCGCCTCTCCGTACACGGTCATGAAATGGTTGTCCGCGTAGTCCTTGAACAGCTTCGTTCGAGCTTCGATGATGTTTCTGTTGTGCTCGATCAGCCCTTCCGGTCCGGTGTATGCCTCCCGGACTTCACACTCGGTACCGTCGCTGCTGAGAAACCAGTCGTAGCGCAGCGTGTGTATGTCCTTTTCCTTGGTGATCCGGATGCACTCGGCCGCCTGTCTCTTGAATCCCTCCAGCTGTCCCGGCCGGACCGTCATGTGTGCGCTGACTTCAAACGTCGCCATAGGTCCTCCTATGGGTTGCAATACATCAAGGGACCAACACTGCAATTCCTTTGCTTATGGAAAACGCGAAACTTTGCTGTAGATGTCGAGACCTGGGTTGATTTCGCGGTTCGCGACCGCGAGATAGTTCACAGCAGATTGCGAACTAATTCGGGCTGAGGTCGCGACGTACTGTTGCGGCCGAGAAATTCGTCTTGTACAGGCTGGCCAGGCTGGCTATGCGACTACTTCCAAGACCTCTGGAATCAGGCGCTCGCCAGTTCTGAACGCCTCGGTGAATGCATCGATGCCGTGACTGCCACCGTTCACGAGTCGGCGCGCGGCCGCGAGATCGCCGTGAAGCAGCGCTTCTTTGATAGCCCGCTCCCGACTCTTGATGAAGCTCGCCAACAGGCGCGCCGCAATATCGGGATCGTTTGCGCGTTCCGGGTTTGTCACCAGATCGGTCTCGCCTATATCGACGCCATGCCGTTGGTAATTGGCCCGCCCGGTCAGCTGCACGAATCCTCGCCCGCGATATCGCTCCCCGTCGGGAGGGCCCATGTTTCCGAGGTCCCTACGGTTGTCGTACAGGTCGAACGGATGACCGTTCGGCGACGTGTTGAAACGGCTTTGACCCTCGTTTATTGGTGCAAAGCCCGCGGTCTCCGCGCGGATCGTCGCCAGCGACATGAGGACCATCGGTTTGTCGGTGAGCTGCGGCGCGACCAGCGCATTGAGGACGATCGGCAGATGACGTTTGATGTTCTGCAGCGGCGTCTGCGGGAACATCTGCGACACCACTTGAACCGTGACGCCCGCAATGACACTGGGCATCGGGGCCGGAGGCGCCAGACCGAGCGCCGTGGCGGTGCGCGGCCCCACGACGCCGTCCGGCAGCAGGCCCTCGCTGTTCTGGAACGCCATGACCGCCGCCTGCGTTCCTGCCCCAAACGACCCGTCGATCGCGCCGGGATTGAACCCGTGTGCGCGCAGCGCATTCTGCAGGATTTCCACCTCAGAGCCGAAGCTGCCGAATCGCAGCGTCATGGGGCCTCCGCTAGCTGGATGTTGGTGAGCTCGGGCAGCTTATAACGGAATAACGTCCCGCAATTAACGAAGAACATCGAAAACCAGGGCATCCCCCCATTCGGGGACCCGCTTCCCCCGCCTCAAGTGGTATAAATCCCGTCGTTCCGATTCCCCCGTCCGGGCTGCACCGCAGCCGGACTGCCCGTGAGGTGTCCGTATGGTTTCTCGAGGAGTTTTTACAGCATGAAGACCTGGCTGACCTGCTGTTCGCGTGGAATTTTGATCCTTCTCCTGACGGCGTCCGCCGCCTGGGCGCAGGGGACGGCGCAACTTAGCGGTACCGTCCGAGATGAAAGTGGCGGCGTACTACCCGGCGTGACCGTCACCGTGACACAGACCAACACGGGGCTCGTTCGCACCGACGTAACCGATGCGAGCGGAGCCTACCTGATGACGAATCTTCCGACGGGACCGTACAAGCTGGAGGCCGCGCTTCAGGGATTCCGCAGCTATGTACAGACCGGCATCGTCCTGCAGGTGGGCGGGACGCCGACGGTCAATGCGGTGCTCGCCGTTGGCGCGCTGGAGGAGGCGGTCACCGTAGAGGCGGCCGCGCCGATCGTCGACGTCAAGAGCTCGGGCATCAGCTCGGTCGTCAACAGCGAACAGATCGTGAACTTACCGCTGCAGGGACGCCAGGTCACCGACCTGATCGTGCTCGCCGGCGGCGCGGTGCAAACTGACGTGCCCGCCCGCGGCATGCCTGGCGGCGTGCGCATCTCGGTCGCGGGCGGCTTGCCGTTCGGCGTGGGCTACTCGTTGGACGGTGCGTCGCACAACAACCCGCAAACCAACGCCGGCCTTCCGCTGCCGTTCCCCGATGCGCTGCAGGAATTCCAGGTCGCAACCAGCGGGCTGTCAGCCGAGAACGGCGTCAAGTCAGGCGCGGCAGTGAACGCGGTGACCAAGTCGGGCGCGAACACCTTCCACGGCGACGCATTCGAGTTCCTGCGCGATCGTCATTTCAACGCGCCGCAGCATTTTGCCCCGATCGATTCCAACGGCGAGCAGCGCGACGACGGCCTCAAGCGCAGTCAGTTTGGCGGGACCGTCGGCGGCCCCATCGTGCACGACAAGCTGTTCTTCTTCGGCGGCTACCAGGGCACGGTGCGGCGTCAGGTTCCGGCGAGCAACATTGCGTACGTGCCGACGGCGCAGATGCTCGCGGGTGACTTCACGACGATTACGTCGCCGCAGTGCGCCAGCAGGCAGATCAACCTCGGAGCCCCCTTCGTCGGCAACCGCATCGATCCGGCCCGATTCAGCCCCGCGGCATTAAACCTCGTCAAGAGGCTGCCTCAGACCACGGATCCGTGTGGCCAGATCACATATGCGATCGCCCACGACCAGGACGAGCAGATGCCGGTCGTCAGGCTCGACTATCAGATGACCCAGAGCCAGACGCTCTTTGGCCGGTATCTGGGAAACCGGGTCGTGGCCCCCGCACCGTGGGGCGGTGGCAGCGACAACATCCTCAAGACGTCCGAGGCCGGTACCAATGACCAGTTCTACTCCGTTGTCCTCGGTCACACCCAGGTGTTGAGCGCGTCGCTCGTCAACGCCGTGCGTGCCAACTACGACACGACGAAGTCTCACCGGGGACAGGACTCCGCATTTTTCAGTCCGGCGGATGTCGGCGTGAAGATGTACAGCTACCCCCCGGCGAACCAGTTCCCGCTGACCGTCACTGATGCCTTCAGCATCAATGCGGGAGGAGCGACGGAACGGCGGTCGAGCCACAAGGCCTATGGGATAGCCGACGACTTGAGCTGGGTCAGAGGAAGCCACCAACTGGGCTTCGGCGCGAACGTGCGCTACTGGAAGTTCAATACGCTTTCGACCTCGCGCACCGGCGGCAGTTGGACCGTCGACGGCAGCGCGACCGGACTGTCCATGGCGGATTTGCTGGTGGGCCGTGTGTCACGGCTCGAGATCGGCGGCCCCAACGTCCTGGATATTCACAACTGGTACTTCGGTAGCTACGGGCAGGACAGCTGGCGCGTCTCCAGCCGCGTCACGGTTAATGCGGGCCTGCGCTGGGAGCCGTACTTCGGCCAGTCTGTGGACAACAACGCGATCGTGATCTTCAACAAGGCGAACTTCGACCAGGGCGTCACGAGCAAGGTGTTCCTCAATGCGCCGCCGGGACTGGTCTATCCGGGCGACGCCGGGTTCCCCGACGGGAAGACCGGGTTGAACGTCCAGTGGACGAACTTCGCGCCGCGCGCCGGTGTCGCGTGGGACGTGAAAGGGGATGGCCGGACCGCGGTGCGCGCGTCGTACTCGATGGGGTACGACTTCATGGCCGGCGAGTACCACAACATCAACGCCGGCGCGCCGCCGTTCGGCAACCGTTCGATCATCACCGATCCGGGCGGCCTCATGGACAACCCGTGGCGTGACCTCGGTGGCGATCCGCACCCGATCATCACCAACGCCAACGTGCAGTACATCCCGTTTGGCGCGTTTGGCACGATGGACCCCGACATCAATTCCCCACGCGCGCAGCAGTGGAATGTGACCTTCGAGCAGCAGTTGGGGAGGACCTGGGGCGTGTCCGCGAGCTATCTGGGCAGCTACGCCGACCGGCTCTGGGCGCAGACAGCGATCAACCCGGGCGTGTTCATGGGCCTGGGCCCGTGCGTCATCAACGGGACTTCCTTCAACGTGTGCACAACGAATGCGAATCTCAATCAGCGGCGCGTGCTGTCGCTTCAGGATCCGAAGAAGTCGGCCAGCATCGGCGCGCTCGATCTCAACTCGGACGTCGGCTGGCAGAAGTATCGCGGCCTGAAGCTGTCAGGGCAGCGCCGTGCCGCCCAGGGCCTGAGCCTCGGCGGCAGCTACACGCTGTCGCGCTGCGTGGGTACGCCAACCACGAACGACTTCAATCAGACCAGCGCCGGGTATACGGATCCAGCCCACCCGGATGTCGACGCCGGCTACTGCGACCAGGACCGCCGCCATTTGACGACGCTGAACATGTCGTACGAGACGCCGCAGGTTGGCAGTGGCGTCGTGCATGCGCTGGCATCAAGCTGGCGGCTGTCCGGGATCTTCAACGCGCGCTCTGGAAGACGGCTGAACATTACCAGCGGCAGGGACAACGCATTCAACGGCATCGCGGCGCAGCGTCCGGATTTGGTCCCAGGAAAGAGCATCTATGGCCCGGGCAAAAACGCGTCGAATCTGAAACCCGGGCAGCAGATCGCCGACTACTTCAACCGTGATGCCTTCGCGCAGCCGGCGCCGGGCACCTTCGGTAATCTGCCCCGCAACGCCGCCGTGGGACCGTCGTTCCATCAGATTGACCTGGCGATTTCCAAGCTCGTTCCGTTCGGGACGCAGCGGATGGAGCTGCGGGTCGAGACCTTCAACCTGTTCAACACATTCAACTGGGGCGATCCGGTGATCAACTTCAATTCTTCGACGTTCGGCCGAATCACGACGCAGGCCGAGACGCCGTCCGCGACGCCGGCTGGGGATAAAGGCCCTCGCATCGTGCAGTTCGGAATCAAGTACGACTTCTAGAAAACACGAAACGCACGACGATCACCGAAAACATGAAGGAGCCGGGCGGAAACGCCCGGCTCTTTTTATTTGACCGGCCGCGCGCAACGGGATGCCGCCCGATATCGCCGCGCAGCTCATCGCGCTTCGACCGGCGGCGGATTCGACCTTGTGCATCGGCGCCGACGCACCGCGAATGTCCAGGCAGTAGCCGCGCGCCTCGTCCAGCGGTTGGATGGTTCGCAGCAGCCCGGCATCGGCGTAGCTGAGGTCGGGACGGCAGAACAGCACGAACAGCGCGATCGCGGACAGCAGGCGCGTACAGAACATAGGCAGCCTCCCGGGGCGCCTAGGATATATGCGTACCAGTCTTTGGAAGGAAGACGAAGAGGATCTGTGAATTCCCAACTACCAACCAACCAACTCCCAAGACTTCGTTTGAGAAGTTGGAAGTTGGAAGTTGGCGGTTGGGAATTTGGAAGGTGCTATTGGCGGACGTCGCCGTCTGCTCGACCTCCGTCGTCGGCGCCGGTCTGCGTGTCACGCATCACCGTGCCGTCGGAGAATTCGACCTTGTTGAAGCGTCCGACGGGCAGCTTCGTTTTGGCTGGCCACACGTACAAGGTCACGACGTCTCCGTAACCCAGCGTGGTTCTCGTCCAGCCGAGGAGCTGGGCCGACACCGTGCTGCCCATTTCCATCGTCCAGTGTTCGACCTCGCCCTTATCGTTCTTGAAATCTGCCTTGATCAGCGGATGCGGATTGATCCAGAGGAATTCCGTGATGGTGGCGTTCTTCAACACCACCGGCTTGCTCATGTCGAACGCCGCCGCGCCATGGTGCGCGAGCGCCGGCCTATCAATCGCGGCGAGCCCCGCAAGCAATACCACCATCATCACCAATTTCGTTTTCACGGTCTTCCTCCTCTACCACCCCTGATACCTTGCGGGTTCTGCTCATTGGGATCGCTGCCGGCCGGATCGCCCATCTCCTTCAAGTACAGCTGCTGTTCTGACGGGATGCAGGTAAAGTCGTCGAGCTGCTGGTTCGGAACCCACCGGAAATACACCTCGCCCATGTTGAATGGCGCGGTATACAGCTTCGGGTCCGTCATCGTGATCGCGAGCGACAGGTCATTATGCGTGGTTCGGTGGAAGCGTTCCACCACGTGCGCATCGACCGAGTGGGGATAGCCGCTCTTGGTCGACCACGTCTCGGGCACGAGTCCGGTTGTCTCCACGACGAAGGTGTAGTCGTCTTCCCAGCGGCCGATCGAGTAGCCGTTGTACTTTGGATCGTGGGCCTCCTTGTCCCGCCCGCCCACCTTGGCAGGGAGGCTTCGGCCGTCCGTCCAGATCTCGCGCCACAGGTCCATGTACTGGAGCAGGAGGAACGTGCGGTTGGGCATCGTCGCGATGGTCAAGCCGCGAATTTCCTGCGTCATGTTCTGCGGGACCCCGAACGGATCGCAGTATCGGGAATGCGGATCGTTGGTGCCGCCGGGGCTGAACCTGCCGATCGGCTTGTTGCGCGCGAACAACTGTTTGCCTAAGTCCGTCATCGGCGGCACCACCTCGCCCTTCTGCCGGGGAGCACCCGAGCCGGATGATGGCCCTGCCCAAGTTCCGCTCAGATCGCGCTTCGGCGCGGGCCCGCCGTCTCCGACGGCCCTATCCGCTGGATAGTACTTCCACGGAGATTTTGGCGCGTTGTTCTGAGGCGCGTTTTGGGCGTTTTGCGCGGCGGCCAGCGCCGACAGTAACAGCATGCCAGCCAAGCCTGCGACCGCGCCTGTGTACAAATTTCGCATCGTCAATGCCCCTCGTCAGTTGGTTGGAGTGGACTCGGCAGAGCATATGCTCGACTGAAGCCACGGTCAACGTGCGCGCCTAGAATTGCGGCGGCTTCGGCAGAGCCACGCGCGGCAGCATTTCATCCCGCATCGCCGTGTGATACACGAACGTTGCGACGATGGCGGCGGCCTGTTGAAGGTCGGCTTCCTGGATCGATTCGAGCGTGTCCATGTTCGTGTGATGCGTGCGCGACTCGTAGTCGATTGGGTCCTGGACGAACTGGAAGGCGGGCAACCCGACGTGATCGAAGTCGAGGTGGTCGGTGCCGCCGACACGCTGGATGGCCAGCGCGGTGGCGCCCAGTTCTCTGAACGGCCTCAGCCACGCCGCGAAGATCGGTCGGACGGCTTCATTTCCTTGCAGGAAGACACCTCGGATTTTCCCGCTCCCATTATCGAAGTTGTAGTACGCCGCCAGCTTCGCATGCTCCGGCTTGAGCCGCATCGTCCGGGGATCGGCGAAGTGGTTCAAGACATACGTCGACGAACCCAGATGTCCGCCTTCCTCCGCGTCCCAGAGCGCCAGTCGAACCGCCCGGCGGGGACGTGCGCTGATGGCTTTGAGGATTCGCAGGGCCTCCATCATCACGACGCTGCCGGCCGCGTTGTCGGTGGCGCCCGTTGCGGCGCTCCACGAATCGAAGTGCGCGCCGAGCATGACCACTTCGCCGGCCAGGCGTGCATCGCTGCCCGGCATCTCCGCGATGATGTTGACGCTCTTCACGGTCGGCATGATCTCGACGTCGAGCTGCACGTCGAGCGTCACTGGACGCTTGCGATCGACGAGCCGGGCGATGCGGCCGTAGTGTTCCCGCGCCAGCACGAACGACGGCGGCGCGAGATTCGGGCTCGGAATCTTCCAGTTCGGTCCCGATAGATCGAAGCCTCCAGCATCGGTCGCGGTGATGACACCCGACGAGAGCGGGCTGGCGACGAGCACAGCCGCGACGCCTTCATCCCGGAAGAATTTCGCGATGGCCGCGCGCGTCTCGAGTCCCTGGCGCCGCGCGCGTTCCGCACCGGCATAATCCGGGCCGTCGTAGTTCACGAGCAGCTTCTGGGTGGGATCGATCGCCGCCGTTCCACGCGCGAGCTCCTCGTCCGTGTAGCGGGTGGCGCTGGGTGTGAACGTTGTCGCCGGTGTGGCGCTCGGTCGGCCATTCAGCACGATGGCGTCCCGTAGCTTGCCGCGATACTTGTCGAAGTCCGCCGGCTTGGAGACGTCGACAAGCACGGGCGTTCCCGATACACGACCGTTGGTGGCCGGACTCCATGCCAGCGGCTGCGCGGTGACGTGGAGATACTCCGGCTCCATCATCTCGACGCTGAACCGCCTCACTCGCCATCCAGGGCCCGTGAACCCACCGGGCTCGAACGTGACACGCTCGAACCCCCAGTCGCTGAGACGCTGCTTCACCCAGTCGGCGGCTGCGGCGTACGCCGGTGACCCGCGCAGACGCGCGCCATAGACATCGGTCAGTTCGCTCAACGTCTCCATGACGCGCGAGTGCTGAAAGGCTTCCATCTTGATGCGGGCGACGATCGCCTCGTCCACCTGCTCTTGGGCGTGAACGCCGATGGCAAGCGCGGCAACGACTGCGGTGGCGATGGCGATGTGCGACTTCATGGCGGTTGTATATCACCGAGCGAACGGCGCGCGCACGGCGAATTCAGCTCCAGAAACCGCCTAATCTAAAGGTATGGCCGCAGATTCGTTCACGATCCGTTTATTGGGTCCCGATGATGTCGCAGTGATGGAAGGCGTGTCGTCAATGTTCGGACAAGCCTTCGATGAACCAGAGACCTACGGCGGGGCCCGGCCCAGCGCGGCGTATCTTCGTCGTCTGCTTGACGGCGATAACTTTATCGCCGTGGCTGCCCTGCAGGGTGACGGGGTTGTCGGTGGGCTCGCTGCGTACGAGCTGCGCAAGTTCGAGCAGGAGCGAAGCGAGATCTACATCTACGACCTGGCCGTCGCAGCGCCATACCGGCGGAAGGGCATTGCCACGGCGCTAATCCAGCAACTCAAGGCGGTCGCCGCCGCCCGCGGAGCGTATGTCATCTACGTCCAGGCCGATTTGGGGGATGCCCCCGCGATTGAGCTCTACGCGAAACTGGGGGTGCGGGAAGACGTTCTGCATTTCGATATCGCCGTGCCCTAGCAATGGGCCGGCTAAAGCCGGCCCCCACCGATGTGTGGGGTCCGGCTTCAGCCGGACCTTTTTCAAGCTGAAATAGAATTGGCGCGTCGAGGTGAACCATGGCTGCGTCGAAACTTCACGTTTGCATCCTCTTCGCCGCGTTAATCCTGTACGGAACCGCCGTGCACGCCCATCATTCCTTCGGCGCTGAATACGACGCTCAACGACCGGTGACCGTGACCGGCGTCGTCACGAAAGTCGAGTGGACAAATCCGCATTGCCATTTCTACGTCGACGTCGCCGACGCACGCGGCACGTCTGTCAACTGGAAGTTCGAAGGCTACGGCATCGGTCCGCTCTATCGGAACGGCTGGAAGCGTGACGTCACGATGAAGACGGGCGATCGCGTGACGGTGACCGGGTGGGGCGCGCGCGACGGCGGCGCATGGGGGCAGGCACGCGAGATCACGCTGCCGAACGGCCAGAAGATGTTCTTCGGTCCGCCGGTCGGCACGGGGGACGGCGGCAACGCGCCGGCCGTCGAGGTGAAATGATGCGCGACCTGATCGTCATCGCGGCCACCATCCTCGCCGCCACGTCGGCTGCGGCGCAGCAGCGTAGCGCCGTGCCGCGCGCACCCGACGGCAAGCCCGATCTGACGGGCGTCTGGCAGGCGGGAAACACCCTGCGCGGCTCGTGGGAGGAGGCGAACGGCGGTCTAGGGCTGGGCGGCTCCGGCCGCAATCCAGCGGGTCCGACGGTGCAGTCGTCCACCGAGCGCCCCGCCGGCGCCGAAGCGGCCCCGTATCAACCGTGGGCAGCGACGAAAGTGCTCGAGGCGTTCAATCGCCGCGGCATCGACGATCCGACCGCGCAGTGCCTTCCGCCTGGCGTGCCTCGCGTCGTCATGCTCGGCCTCTACCCACAACAGATCATTCAGACGCCGTCGAACATCGTCGTGTTCTACGAGTACGGCAACTCGCATCGGCTGATTCGGCTGAATGGCAAGCACCCCGACGATCTGATCCCGAGTTACAACGGCGACTCCGTGGGTCGCTGGGAGGGCAACACGCTCGTCGTCGACGTCACCGGCTTCAACGACCGTACGTGGATTGCTGGCGCTGGCACGTTCCACACTGAAGCGCTGCACGTCGTCGAGCGTTATACCCGCGTTGACAAGGACCAGATCAACTGGGAAGCAACCGTTGAGGACGCGAACGTGCTCACCAAGCCGTGGGGGTTGAAGACGACGATGATGCTGCGCGAGGGAACGCGGATCGAAGAAAACGTCTGCGAGAACAACGTGGATGTTGACCGCTACGAGCACCTGCTGAAAGACGGCGTCGACTTCACGCGGCACTAGTCAACGGCGGTGAACTCTCGCGCTCTCGATCGGTAGCACTGGCAACAGCGCGAGCTCGAGATCATCCATCCGCTGACCTTCCCGGAGCGCAATCTTCAGCACATCGTTGGTCTCGGTAACCTGCGCCACCGCCTCGAGGGCCGTCCTGTCCACCTGCTGGAGCAGCGTTCGACAGATCCACATGTGTGGCGTCACCATCCGCAGGACGTTGCGGCACCACTGCAACGACATCTTCGACGTGTTTAAACCGCCGTCGTTCTGAAGAATTCCCCGGAACCAGTTCAGCACACTGTGCTCTTCGTACACGGTTCGATGGTAGTCATCGGCGTGATCGAAGAGCGGCCGCCATGTGTACTGGCCGTGCCATGCCTGCAGCACCGGGTGGCGAGCCGCGAAATCGTCGAGGTGATCCTTCATGTTGCCAATCGATGTGCACAGATACCCGTAGCAGTCGTCGTGATTGAGGACCCAGTTGAACACGTGAACCGTGTTGACGACAGGCGCTCGATCGAACGGCCGGCCTCGCATCTTGCTCAACGTGTCGGCCAGTTGCTGCTCGTAGTGCTCTCGCCACTGTTCTTGATGTCTTTCCATGCCGACCTGCAGCCCGACTCCCGCGATCGGATATTCGGCATCCTTCGGAACAATCGTTGCCAGAACGGTCTGATAGTTACTCGCAGTGTCGAACAGCTTCTGCCACGTCTTGTCGCGCTGGAATGCTGCGACGGGCAGCGTCTTTCGTGACTTGCCGACGTACGCCTTCTCGGTCATGCGTTTCTCGCCATGGATCCTTACTTCGCCTGTTTGGTCGGTGAGGGGCTGCAGCCACGCTTCGAGATAGGCTCGACACGCATCGAGAGTCGCCTGACCCTCGTCGGCGACGATGGCGACGTTTGATGCGATCGCGAAGTGATTGAGCGTGCGATCCAGGAGGATGGACGCCTGCTTCCGCTGCAGTTCGTGCAGCATCAGTGCTCCCCTTGGTTGGAGCGTGGCAAGGTCGCCAGTCTCATAACTGGCTTTGGGGTTGAGGCCAGAAACGACAGGGAGCCACGTTTGTTCGACGGCCGCAATCCGTAGACGAGGCAGATCGTGCTGGAAGTCCGTGTGTGACGTCGGCCGCACGGACACATCGATTTCCCACTCGCCGACCGCTGACGCCACGAGTTGCAACTGGAGGACTACGAGAATCTGTGTGGGCCGATCTGCTGTCTTCGTGGGAATGTCCAACGTTGGAAATCGGCCCGTGAACGTTCTTGACTCTGAAGATGGCGGCGTGCCCTGCGCGACGTCGAACTGTTTGGACTTGAGCAGCTCCTCGATGCTGGTTCCCGGACTCTGTCGGGGCGCGGTCTCGAGCGGGCCAACAATCTGCCCGTTGTGAAACTTGGCTCCGTCCATGTAACCGTGTCTGATCGCCAGGCCGTCCGGTCCATTGACACGAATGGCGAGCGTTCCGTCGTTGAAGCCCGCTCCTTCGCTGAGCATCAGCCATGTGACCAGTACTTGTTCGTCCAGCGGGACTGGCCAGCTCGCCGGATAGACCAACAGCATGCGCGAGTTGTCGGGATCGAAATAGTTGCGCAGCGCAATCTGCGCCTCCGGGGCGGCGCCGAGTACGGATGGTTGTCTTACAAAGTGCAGGTGATGAGTGGATGCGTCGTCTTCACGGAGGTCCTGGTAATGAAGTTGCGACTGCCCGCCCGTCAGGCCGATCAGGCGCGAGAGCTCGGCGACCGCATCATCGGCGAAGGCAGAATTGGTTGTAATGGCCTGTTTGATGTCTTCGACACGCAGCGATTTGCCAAATACTTTGCTCCACTGCTTCGCCCGGGACGCCGCGGTCAGTATCTTGAGAGGGCCGGTGTACTGTTCGGGGTCTGTCATGACAAGGTCAACTTGCTTGCCCGCATGGAACACCACGACCTCGAACGTGTCGCTGTCGTAAAGGCTGGTACAAACAGCCGCCGTCTTGAAGATCTTCGACGTCGTAAGCGCGAGAGCTTTTAGGTCTCCGCTATCCAGCGTCGCGTTATCGCTGTCGTAGACCGACACAAACGCGTCGCCTTCTTTGCGAAGCACGATCACATGTCTGCTGCCTTCCGGCGATGCCGGTTGCGCCCGTTCGAAGCCGAGCGTGGCGTAGGCGCGGACGATGCCCTCGATTGCGTCAGGCGTTGCTCCGGTCAGCGCGATGTGGACACTGGAACACGTGTTTCCCATAGACCATTCTCTCGGTGCGGATTGACTGCTTTTTCGGATAGTGTTAACACCCTGCCGAACACAGCCGTTCAACCAATGCTGCACGCGAAGGAGCCGTGATGAAACTCTCGACCCTCGTCACGAACGTTTTCCTCGCCCTGGGCCTGGCCGCCACCGCGCAAGCGCAGTGGATTTCACTGCCGTTGCCGGATACGCCGCGCACCAAGGATGGCAAGCCGAATCTCACCGCTCCCGCGCCGCGCACAACCGACGGCCATCCCGACCTCAGTGGAATCTGGATCTCGAGCCGCCAACCGAGCAACCCGCAAGGCCGAGGTCTTGAACGCTACATGACCCCCGGGTCGAAGGCCCCCATGCTGCCGGCGGCGGAAAAGTTTTACGCGGAGATTACCGCGCACGGCGATGCGGCCGATCCCTCCGAGCGCTGCCTTCCCGACGGCGTTCCGAATCACATGTTGCCGCTTCCGATCAAGATCGTCCAGAACCCGAAAGTCACCCTGATGCTGTTCGAGGAATTCACCGTCTTCCGTCAGATCTTCACGGACGGCCGGAAACTGCCGGTTGACCCCCAGCCGACCTGGTTCGGATACTCAGTCGCGCATTGGGAGCAAAACACATTGGTCGTGGAGAGCGCGGGCTTCAACGACAAGACCTATATAGATGGAGAAGGACTACCGCACTCGGAAGACCTGCAAATCACCGAACGATACCGCCGGCCCGATTTTGGCCACCTCGTGATCGAATTCACGTTCACCGATCCCAAGAATTACTCGCGGCCGTGGACCGCGACGGTGCCGTTCAATCTCATGCCGGACACCGAACTGAACGAGCATCTCTGCGAGAACGAAAAAGATCTCGCGAACATGTACCGGAAATAGCCTGCCGCAAAGGAGACCGTGATGGCGAGTGCGACGAGGACGTTCATGGTGGGTGTGGGCGCAGTACTGATCCTGGCCTCAGTAGCGCTGGGCCAGACCCCCACGGCGCCGCGTCGATCCATAGAGCCGGTCAGTGGCGGCGTGTACACGGCTATCAACAACAACCACCGCACCGTGTTCCTGGTCACCCCGGAGGGGATCATTCTCGGTGACCCGATCAATGCCGACGTCTCGAGATGGCTGAAGGCCGAACTCGCCGTCGGCTCGATGAATCACTCGCAGGACTCGAGCTACATCGCGTTCCCCGACGAAAGCGTGCTGTTCCTCGTCGACTTCATCTCATTCCACCGGCTGCCGAACCGCGAGATGGACTACGAGCTGGGACAATTCCCAGAGTGGATGACGGCAATCCGAAACGCGGAGAAACTGGGCGCCCGTTTCAAGTACGTGGTGACCGGCCATGGCCCCGTGGGCACGGTGAAAGACATCACCGCGTGGCGCGAGTACTTCGAGAAGCTACAAACTCAGGTGGCTGCGGGGATCGCGAAGGGTCAGACGCTCGAACAGATGCAGCGGGACATCAAGATGGCCGAGTACAACCAGTGGGACGGCTTCGACTGGGCGCCCCTCAACGTCCTTGGGATGTACCACTTCCTGACTGATCGCAGATAGACGGCGGATGGACACAACGTCGGGCGAACCAAATTCCGCTGATACAGCGACACTTCGTCGGGACGTGCGACGCTACCGTCTCGGACTGCGCGACTGGCTGCAGTTTTTCTATCTGGTCGCCGCCGTCCTCATCGTCGGTTTTCTCGGCCTGATGGCGTTCGCCATTGTCTTCAACGAAGTCACGATTTTCGGGTGGGCCTTCATCGGCGGCGCCTTCGCGTTTCGCCACGGGTTCATCGAGTATCGGAACAAGCTGGCCGTGAGCGGAACGGCCACGGCGAAAGCGAGTTCCGCGGCCATCGGGCTCGCGGAACTGGTGGGCCGTGGCTCGGCGGACGACGTCAGGGATTCGCCGATCACCAAGACGCCGTGCCTGTTCTGGTCTGTCGAAGTGGAGCAGTGGTCGACGCAGTCGAAGCGCCGCGGGTGGCGGAGCAAAGTTCACCGGTCGTTCGGCGTCGAGACGCTGGAGCTCGACGACGAAACGGGGCGCGTGCTCGTGTGGACGCGAGGCGCCGAGATCATCACTGTCAAACAAGTGTGGCGGAGCGAAGACGGCGATCCGCCCGAAGCGGGCCTGCGGCTGGTGGCTGCGACGGGAATACCGTGGCCGGATCGATCGAGCTCTCACCCGATGAGGATTACGGAGGAGCGGATTGCCGCGGACGGTCCACTCTATGTAATGGGGACGCTGGCGGAACGCCGCCAGATCCCGGACACACCCAAAGCCCCGTGGACTCGTTTCCTCAACCGGTGGGCTGACACGTCGCCGCGGCTGGACGATCAGTCGTTCATCGCCGCGCTCCGATTTGCTGCTCAAGGCGGCCGGCGATGGTTCGCGCGCGAGCTTCAGCCGACGGCGCCGCGCTGGACGCCACCGAATGTGGACCAGCACCAGGTGCTCGTCTGGAAGGGCGACCAGCGCCGACCGTTTATTATTGCCGGGCTGCTCGAACGAGACGCGCTGAAGGCGCTGTCCCGGCGCGCGTGGCTTTACATTCTTGGCGGCGGCGGCTTCATGGCGGGCACGCTTCTCGTCGCCGTGTGGAAGTTGACTGACACGATTCGGTGAACGACATGCTTGGAGTCAGTATCACAGTCGCCTTCGTCTTGCTGCTCGTCGTCGTTGGCGTCGTCGCCTACGCCGTGACGATCTACAACGGTCTGGTGCAGGTGAAGCACAACGTGGATCAGGCCTGGGCGAACATTGACGTGCTGTTGAAGCAGCGCGCCGACGAGCTCGGAAAATTGATCGACTCGGTGAAGGCGTATCTAGGGTACGAGCGCGATCTGCTCACGCGCCTGACCACGCTGCGCACGCAGGTCGCGCGAGGCGGCCCGGACGAGAGTCGGCTCGCCGCTGAACGCGAAATCGGCACGACCATGGCCCGCGTGTTTGCGGTCGCGGAGAATTATCCCGAGCTGAAATCGAGCACCAACTTCCTCGAGCTGCAGCGCCGTATCACCGCGCTGGAGGAGCAGATCGCACATCGGCGCGAGTTCTACAATGACGCGGTGAACATCAACAACGTCCGTCTGGAGCAGTTTCCAGGCAACTTGCTGGCTGCGTCCGCGGGCCTTCAGCGCCGCCCGCTGTTCGAGGCGACGGCTGAGGAACGCGCCGATGTCAATGTTGGCGCGCGCCTGTCGGACATCGTTTCAAGATCATGAGACGGGTCGATCTGCAGCCTGATGTCGCCGTAGTCACACGCCGATCCTTTGCCAACGGGCTGCTCGTCCGGCGGCAGGTCGAAAATTCGTTTGTTCGCGGCTCCCGAGACCTTCAGCGCCAGATCCTTGGGCACAAAGGAACACGCCTTGACCGTGGCGTTGCCAGCGGCGCCGCGGCCCTGGCGCGCGGCTGCTGGTGACGAGAACAGACCAGTAATCAACACGAACACCACAACGTTGCGCATAGATTGTTCGGAGTGTACCGCTGCTGAACAAAAAGACCCGGCCGCATGTCACGGCCGGGCCTCTCGATTGGGTACGGAGCGGACTCAGACGTTAGTTCGCGCGCGCGGTCTGTCGGACATCAGCGGCTGGCGCGTTCTTCGACGCGATGTAGGCCGTGATGTTCACCAGGTCTTCAGCCGTCATCTTGGCGACGATCGGCTTCATCAGATCGGACCACAGGCCCTTGCGCGCCCCGGTCTGGAAGTCGAACAGCTGGCGAGCCATGTAGCTCGGCGAACGACCGGCCAACGATGGTACCGGTCCGATGCCTTCCAGGTTCGCGCCGTGACAGACCGAGCACTGGAGTTTGTTGGCGAGCGCCTCACCCTTCTTCACCGCTCCAACCGGAACGTACGCGATGTAACCCGCGTGCGCGTCGCGCATTTCGAACCGCTCCTGGCCGTGCTCCGGCACCTCGATGACTCGGTTGCCGATCGGCTCCTTCCCAGCCTGCGCTCCCTCGAGTTCGAAATACACATTCCCCTGGATCTTGGTCTTCGGCACCATGCTGACTTCCTTGACCTTGACCCAGCCCTGCGGAATGGGCAACGCGGCGAAGTATTCCGCGGCGGCCTTGATCTCTTCGGGCGTCGCCTCTTTCGCGAATCCGATCATCGTGTTGACGTTGCCCTTCCGCGGATCCGAGCTCTTTCGCAGCCCGTTCTTGAAATCCTGCATCTGCTGCGTGAAGTAGCTCACGGACAGGCCTGCAGGGGCCGCGTTTTCCGGTCGACCGCGACCATTCGGGAGGTGGCAGAAGCCGCACGCGCGGACGGCGGGCATTCGGCCCTTGCTGACGATGTCCGGCACCGGGCCGTGATCTTCCGGATGCCAATCAGGAATCGTCGGAATGCCGCGCAGCTGCGTGCGCGTCAGCCCTACGTTGCTGCCTTCGATGTGCAGCACCGTACCATCGTCCGCTGGCGGCTGGGCCGGAGCCGCGCCGGGCTGTGGAGGCGGAGCCGGCGGCATGACGCCCCACGCCCACTCTGGAAGATTCGGGGGAACCGGTCTGGCTGGTGTCGAGGCCTGCTGCGCGAGCGCGTACCCGCTCGCCACTATGAGAGCAAATGCAACCAGAGCGAGGTGGATCTTTCTCATACATTCTCCTCCCGCAACCGCATGCACGTGTCGAAGCGGGTCGTAGCCTAGCACACAGAAGACTCTTTCATCGCGATGAGTTGACGTGTTCCGATCAGCCCCCGCTCCAGCGCTTCGCCCGCGCACAACCAGCTGTGCGTTTCCGCGGCCGTGACCATTCCGTTGGGCCATTTCGACGAAACAGAGAGACAGTTCTTGAAATGCGCTTGGGCTTCGCTGGTGTAATCGCGTACGTGCGTCACGGCGCATCGCCGGGTTTCGAGGGCGCTCTGCCACCGATTGATGGGTAGCAGGTGAGCGCCCCAGAGGTTTTCCAGCGAGCGCACGAGGTGCCGTTCTTCAGAACCCGATGGCTCTCGAAGGAGAAATGCATCCGACATGGCCACCCGTCCATGTGGCCGGATCGTCGGAATCCAGAGATCGAGAAACGCTTCAGGGTTCGGAAAGTGCACCCAGGCGCTCTGCCCCCACAACACGTCAATGTTCTCGAGACCTGCAGTTCCTGACAGCGCGTCGTGCTTGAGGAATGTGACGCGGCTCGCCAACCCCACGCGTTCGGTCAACCGTACCGCCGCCTCGTAGCGGTTCTGGTCTTGTTCGATTCCGACGACCGAGCATCCAAAGGCCTGTGCCAGGACCCGCGCGGGACCTCCGAGGCCGGCGCCGACATCGACGACCGTACTCGTCACGCAGATTTTGGCCGCCACGGCGAGCGTCAACACCGCCTCAACGCCGCCGGGGTGATTTTGATCGGTAACACCGGTGTCCGGATCGATGGCGAGCGACCACTCGTTCAGTTCAGCGAGCGGAATGCCTTGGCGCTCGATACGCGCCAGGAGCGTGCGCTCGTTGAGCGGGTGTGAAGCGTAGATCGCGTCAAGACTGATTACATCGTGATCGCCGGAAGACTGCGTCAATGGCCGCCCAGGACCTGCAGCGCGTGACTGATGCCGATCAGGTTCTCAGACAGCTGGTAGCTGAGCGCGGTTCCCAAGCCTTCGGACACCTCGTCGTGCTTCGACAGCATCTCATCGCGAAGCTGATCCGCGGCTTGACGCTCCTCTGCGGAAAGGCTTTCATCCACAGTGAAGTCGCTCAGCGTTGCCACTGTCCACGGGAACCACAGGAAGGTGCTTCCCTCGAGCACACGATCAGTTGGCCGTAGATGTACGTCTACGTCGGGCGTTCTCGTATCGAGTTGCGAAACACAGGACGGCACCTGCAGCGACTTCAGGAACGCTTCCTTTGCTTCCTTGTACGCGCTCCTGGAATTGATGAAGCTTGAGTTCACTTTGTCGGCCCGCGCCAGGACGAACAGCACTTGCGCCGTCAGTCCTGGGAACGTCTCGCGGATGTTCCCGCGTGTGGGGTTCGGCACCCACCCAGGAGGATCAGGATTGCGGTGCACGAGGAGCCAATTCACGCCGCGCCGAATGCTCTCGTCGTACCGGTCGCCGACGCTGGCCGAGAGCATCGGTTCGGCCCGCGCATCCACCAGCGCCCACAGCGCCATCGTCGTCGAATAGGTTCGGGTCAAGGCATCGCCGGACTCTTGAATCGGCCGCCATCCGCCGCTGTCTTCCTGACGCGACACGAGCACGGCGAGGTTGTTGTCGATATCCATGATTCGCTGCTGACGCTGCGACTCCTCCCAGATGCCCGCGTTCAGCGCGTGAATCGAGGCGATCGTGATCCAGCTTGTGATCTCCGTGAGACTCCAGTTGTTGTCCGCGAAATAACCCCAGCCATCGGTGAGCCGGATTTCTTGCAGGTGCGTCAATGCGCCGCGGATATCGTCCTTGTGCTGGGCAGCGGTCGCGGGGTCGGACAGCAGCGCGAGCACGGACTGGCCGGTACCCCAGGCGTCCACTTCCGATTTCGGGTTGCCCGGATCCCATCGAAAGCCGTGCCCCGAGTTGGCACTCAACAAACGGTTCCGAACCTGGGTCAGGTCTTTGTCCCACACGCTCGTCGGCGTCCGGGTGACCGGCACTGCCAGCAGGTTGGCGGCAAAGAGGAGAAAGGCCGGGGCAAACGCCGCACCCATGGCCAGCGGTTTCGACCGGATCCGCGTTTCCAACCATCGAAACGCCAGGACTCCCACCAGGGCGTAGCCAACGACGGCGAACCCGATCGGGATCGCTCGGGAGCCGTGCCAGAAGAACACGATCATGGCATACCCGTCGCCACTCAGTTTCTTCACCGATTCGAGAATGTTGGCGAGGTTGCCGAGGACGAGCGCGACCGCGGCAATGGACCATTGCGACTTCGTGATGCGCTTGTTCATGATCAGATCTCAGATCTCCGATCGTTGCCGGGGGGCGACCGGTCTGGAGTACGGGTCGGATCCTGTTAGTGGTGCCGGTAGTGTCCCATGGGTCAGGCCAGAATCCTGACGCTCTTCCTTATATCGGCGTGCAAGGGGACAACATTCACGGGAGAGGCGCGCTTTTCAAACCCGCCCAGTTCAGGATGATTGTGATCGGCGCCGCGGTCGCATCTTCCGTGGGGACGTTCATCAGGAAGCGTCCATCGTTGGCCACGTCGTACTGCCAGCCCTGCGCCACTTCGGAGCCGCCGCCAAGCATTTTCGACTGGAATAACGAAACTGCCCCGCCAAAATCGAACGTACTCGCGGACTCCTTCACCGGAACTGCCATCAGGCGCGAATCAGGGGCGACGTAGTACAGCTCGCGCCCGTCTTTACTCCACCGTGGGGATATGCCGCCGCCGGTCGAGATCTGCCACTGACGTCCGGATCCTTGAAACGGCCGCACGTAGATCTCGTAGCGCCCTGATTCATTGGACTGGTACACCACCCAGTGACCATCAGGTGAAAACTGCCCGCGCCACTCTTCGAACTCCGTTTTCAAGAATGGATAGGGCTTCCGGTCCCCATCGAGCGGCAGGATCCAGAGGTCGCGCGTCGTCTTTGGATCGTTGCTGAGGAACAGGATGTAGCGACCGTCGCGCGACCAGTCGTTGACCGCTTTGGATTGCATCGACCCGTGGAGCAGTTCTTCAGTGCCGGTACCGGCGACCTTCTTCATGAACAGATCGCGGCGCTGGTACGTGTGGGAACGTCGCGCTCGGCGACGTTGAGCAGCCTTCTCGCCGCAATCGAACGCACTGACGGTCTCGTCTACTTGTCAGAAGGGCCTTGTGTGCCACGGGTCAAGGCGTGCTTACTGATGCAGCTCGATCAGGCTGGGCCGAACCGAATGCTGCGAATCCACATGACGTCCGGCCGACCCGATGACGAGGCGATTATTGCGGTGGGTCACGAGCTGCAACACGCGATGGAAGTGCTCGGCGATTCTCGGGTACGGACGACGAACGACATGTTCGTTTTGTACCAGCGGATCGGACTGCGCACAGCGGCGTCGGTGATGCAGTTGAGGACCCACTTCCGATTCGAGACGACGGCGGCAATCCAGACCAGTGACGCGATCCGCCACGAGCTCGCGTCGGCGAATTAGAAGTAGGTGTTCTCGTCAGCTATGACGTTGTGTTCTTAGCGAATTCTTAAGCTCCCTTCCTCACGCGCGGCCGACGATGATCCACGAGGAGGGTAGAAGGGCTCGTCGTCCCCGAGTCCTCACGGACGAACGCGGATGATCGTCTTCCCCCTGGTCCGCTTGGTCGGGTTGAAGGCGACGACGGCATCATCGAGGGTCGAGACGTTGCCAATGTTCGTCCGCAGTCGTCCGTCGCGCACCCGCTGGACGATCGCACTCAGTTGGACGCGATCGGACTCGACCACGAAGTCGACCGCCAGGCCGTCGGCGGGTCGCGCCTCGGGCGGCCCGACGACGGACACCAGTGTTCCTCCGGCGCGAATCAGGGCTGCGGACCGCTTCCCGATGTCGCCGCCGATGACATCGAACACCAAATCGACTTCGCCGACGTCTTCCAGGGCGTCGTCGTCGAGGTCGACGAACTCCTTCGCGCCGAAATCGAGCGCCGTCTGACGGTCGGCGGCGCGTCCGGTGCCGATGACGTAGGCGCCGGCCTCTCGTGCGAGTTGCGTCACCATCGACCCGACGGCGCCGGCCGCGCCGTGCACAAGGACGCGCTGGCCCGCTTGGAGGCGGCCGTGATCGAACAGTCCCTGCCACGCGGTCAGGCCCGAGATCGGCAGGCTCGCGCCTGCCGTGAAGTCGACGTCGCCCGGCAGCGGCGCGAGGTTGCGTGCCTCGACGGCCGCGTACTCCGCGAGGGTGCCGTCGCGAGTCCAGTCCGTGAGCCCGAACACGCGCTGTCCCACCGACAGCCCCCTGGTCCCATAGCCGAGAGCGCTAACCACTCCGGCCAGCTCGTGCCCCGGGATCGACGGTGTTCGGTCACGGTTGAGGCGATCGGTCCAGGTCGAGGGCCACGCCAGCTCAGTCGAGACAAATCCCGACGCATAGACCTGAACGACGACGTCGTTTATCGCTGCTTGCGGCTCGGGCCGCTCCACCAGTTTCATTCCAGCGGTTCCCGCAGCCTGGTCCGTCACCACGATCGCTTTCATCGCTGACCTCCCCGTGTCGATGTCTGCACGGTTGCCTTCGCGAGCAGCGTGTACCGATTAACGCTCGGATAGCGATTGCTATTCCTTGAAGAGGTTTGGAACGTTGATGCGATAGAACTCCGCCTCGAGATGTTCGAGCAGAAGGGCGAAGTTCAGAATCACCGTATCGTTGTCCAGCGCATCCGCCGGATCCGGGCCGCCATTGAGACTTTCGATGAATGGTGAGACCGCGTTGACAATCTCTGCGTGAGATGTGGGTTTGTCAAATGCGCCGTTTTCGCTGAGAGGCTTGGCGAGCAAGGCATTCACAAAGCCCGCGTGCCGTGCCTCAATGGTCACGATTGACTCAGCGGCCGCCACGTAATTCTTGTCACTGATCTCGGGCATTGCCATCAGGAATGCCGCTACGCCGGCATTCTCCAGGACGCCAGACATCGCAATGAAATCGCTCTGATTCGATTGCGCCAGGCCCTTGAAGGTCGGCTTCGGTCGGACGGGCGCCCCGGTCTTTTTCAGGGCTGCCTGGAAGAAGCTGACATGCTTCGCTTCGTCATCCATGATCTCTCTGAATGCGTTTTTGATCGTATTTGGTGAGACGCCTTCACCTGAATCAGTGTTCATTCTGGCCATCGGTGTTCTCCTTCTTGAGGGGTTGCAGTGCAAGTGGCGGAGTTTGAACGAAGCTCCGTGCAACGGTCTTGCCTGCAGTTCTTCAACGAATCCCTATAAACGGATGGACAACAGCGTCACGACGCCAATACATCACTACACAATGGTGTGCGCATCTGCAGCACAGCAGAAGTGGAGGACCCTCGTGGTCACGCGAGGAATCGGAGAGGCCTGAGCATCGCGATGGAGTTACAACTGCGCGCTTTGGCCGCGCTCGCAGCGTTCGTGAGGTCCGGAATTGGGCGTTTGAGGAATGCCCATTCGGCCGGTGCACGGGCGAAAGTCCACGGGGGCGGCGAGTGCTCGTCTTGCCGCAGCGCTAACCACAGTGCCGCAGCGACGTACCGTGTCATTACGCTCGTTTTTCAGTCGATCGCCGACGTTTTCAGCAGCGCGGAGATTGCGTTTGACGTAATCCCATCTGCGTCCGTCCGTTTCACAGGCACTTGCACACCTTTTAATCCGGTGTGCAGACCGTTTACACGCGCATCCATGGGATTTCGGCCAAGTTCCATGGCGAAAGTGGGCTGCGATGTCTTCCGCTTCGGCCCCTGTCAGCTCGATTCAGCCGGTCAACGACTGCTTCGTGGCGCGGATCCGGTGTCTCTCCTTGGCCGCCACCGCCGAATTCTTCTCGTCTTCGTCTCCAATGCGGGCCACATCGTCCCTGAAGAGGCGCTCGCGCCGTGAAACGATCTGGCAACGATGTCGCCCATTCGCATACCGACAGTTCCTCTCGGTGTCACCGGCCTCGTGGTGAGCCGCATCGGTCTCGGTCTGGCCGCACTTGGACGCCCGGCGTACATCAATCTCGGCCGGCAGAATGACCTTGGAGCCGATCGCAGCATTGTTGACATGGAGAGACGGTGTCACGAAATGCTCGACGCGGCGTACGCGGCAGGCATTCGATATATCGACGCTGCACGGTCATACGGCATGGCGGAGAATTTTCTCGGCACGTGGCTGAATAGACGCCGTCCCCCGATAGACACCGTTACCGTCGGCTCCAAGTGGGGCTACAGCTACGTCGGATCCTGGCAACTCGACGCGCCGGTGCACGAAGTGAAAGACCTGTCCATCGACACGCTCCGCCGCCAGATTGTGGAAAGCCGTTCGGCGATTGGCGATCGGCTGCAGCTATACCAGATTCACTCGGCCACACTGGAGAGCAGAGTCCTCGACGATGTGGTTGTCCTCCGGGAATTGGTGCGGCTGCGGACAACGGGGCTCGCCATCGGATTGACCGTAACGGGACCTCAGCAGTCTGACGTCATTCGTCGGGCGCTGCGTGTGAGCGTCGATGGTGTCAATCCATTTCAGGTCGTTCAGGCGACCTGGAATCTGCTCGAGCGTTCAGCGGCTGGTGCATTGAGTGAAGCCAAGGCTCACGGGTGGGGCGTGATTATCAAGGAAGCGCTGGCAAACGGCCGGCTGACGGATCGAGGCGACCGCGATCACCTGGCAGCGCTCGGCAGCGAAGCGATTGCACGCACCACCACGATCGACGCGCTCGCTCTCGCGGCGGCGCTT
>DASTZI010000289.1:0-4613 GCA_035764385.1 Vicinamibacterales bacterium | reverse complement strand
CAGGTCGCGGCGCTCGTCCCTGACGCCTGGCTGTTTCTCTCAACATGGATTGCGGGCGGCGCGCTGGCTTTCGCCGGCGCGATGGCCTACGCCGAACTCGCCGCGTTGCGCCCCCGTGCGGGTGGCGAATACGTCTATCTCCGCGAGGCGTTCGGCGAGGGCGCGGCGTTTCTCACCGGGTGGACGTCCTTCGTGGCAGGCTTTTCGGGCGCAATCGCAACGAGCGCTGTGGTCATGGTTTTCTACCTCGGACGCTTCGCTCCGGCGCTTGCGGGCGCCGGCCCGTGGGTGGTTGTGCCGATCGTGCCCGGCGTTATCGTGTTGACGCTCTCGCCCCAGACGTTGACTGCCGTCGCGCTCATCGCGGCGATGGCCTGGCTGCATCGCCGGGGTCTGGGGCCGGGACGCGTCGTCGGTAATTTACTCGCATCCCTCAAGGTGACGGCGTTTGCGCTGTTCATCGCCGTCGGATTTGCGTGGGGCTCGGGAACGCTTGCGCATCTGTCCGAGCGTGCGCCGGTCGGCGCCGGCTCGTGGCTACTAGCCTTGATTCCGGTGATGTTTACCTACTCGGGCTGGAACGCTGCCGCGTATGTCGCCGAGGAAATTCGCGAGCCTGGACGCAATGTGCCGCGGGCACTCGCGCTCGGAACTGCAGCCGTCGTCCTGATCTACGTGTTGATGAATGCGCTGTACTTGTATGTGATTCCGGCGCGCGAACTCGCCGCGGTCGATCGCAGCGTCCTTGACATCATCGCGGATCGCCTGCTCGGCAGCTATGCGGGCAACATCATGGGCGTGGTCTCGATCATCAGCCTCGCGGCCAGCATCAGCGCGATGACGCTCGCAGGGCCGCGCGTGTACTACAGCATGGGTCGCGACGGCCTGTTCTTCCGCCGAACCGCGATCGTTCATCCGCGCTACCGGACACCGTCGTCATCGATCATCGCGCAGGCAGCCTGGAGCTCACTGCTCGTCCTGACAGCCACAGCCGATGCGCTCGTGACCTATACGGGATTCGCAATCGTGCTCTTTTCTGGGATGGCCGTCGTTGCGCTGTTCGTGCTGCGAAGGCGAATGCCTGACGCCCCGCGCCCGTTTCGTGCGTGGGGATACCCGCTCGCGCCGGCGATTTACGCACTGGCCAGCCTGGCGATTCTGATAAACGGGCTCTATCGAGCTCCGGGCGCCACGGGAGCCGGTGTACTGATCATTGCGGCGGGTTTGCCCATGTACTTCCTGTTCAAACGAAAAATTCCAAATCCCAAATCCCAAACCCCAAATCCCAACACTGTCTGAATTCGGATTTGGAGCTTGGGATTTGGGTTTTGGGATTTACCTACGGCCGCAGCGTCCCGCGGTAGGTAATCTTTCGATTCGGCTCAATCCGGACGTCGAAGTCGAGCGGTGAGTGCCCCGGCGCGACGATCTGGATGTGGTGCGCTCCGGCTTCGAGCTTCAGTGCCTGGAAGATTCCGTCGTAATCGTCCACACGTCCGGCGAAGTACCCGTCAACATACACGTCAGCGGACCGCGGTGACACGATGAGCCGCAGCTCTCCGACGTCGAAAAAGAACGGATCGTAGTAGCCGCCGGCGTAGCTGCCGTAATAGCCAGGATAGGAGCTCGAGGGATACCAGGTGTACGGGTCGTAATAGAAGTAGCCGAGGCCGAACGCGCCATACCCGTAGGGGTAGTAACGCCGCGGATTGTAGTAATAGTTGTTGTAAACCCGCGGGGCGACGAAGACACCGCGATTCCGGCCGTCAAAGCCGCCGCCCGAGTTCGTCCGGGGCGGGGGCGACGCTTCCCGGGGAACGGCACGGCCGACCGCGGGATTATCACCCCGGTCTCGTGCGCCGTCACCGCGGTCTCGTGTGCCATCACGCCTCCGCTGATCGTCGGCGGCCGGCGCTGCAGCTGCAGCAGGGGGCGCACCCGCAGGCCGGATCGCGCTCGTCGCCGTCGAGGGCGGCTCGGCGGGTTGCGGCGCAGACCGCTCGACGGCGCGCGGACGGTCTCCCCGGGTCACAGCCTCACGACCGCCATCCGCCGTCCGAACCGTCGGCGCGGGCTTCTCACCGTCGTCCTGAGCGTAGAGTGCGGCGGCCGGCGCGATTGAGAGCAACGCGGCCATCACCAGGAATGGTTTGCGGCTCATAACAGCGAATGGCTGAGCAACGATGCTGCCAGTCAGCATCGCGCGCATTCTTGTGCAATCCCAAGCCGGTTTCACCGAAACGTCCGCGACTGTGTCATCGGCAAGGGTCGCCGCGATGCGCCGGGTGTCCTCACTTTTTGATCCATACTGGCCGAGTGATTCACGCGACGACGATCCTGTCAGTGAGGCATCAGGACCGCACGGTCATGGCCGGCGACGGGCAGGTCACCCTGGGAAACACGGTGCTCAAGCACAGCGCGAAAAAAATCCGGCGGCTCTATAACGACTCGATCCTCGCGGGTTTTGCCGGGTCGGCGGCCGATTCCTTTGCGCTGTTCGCCCGATTCGAGGCGAAGTTGGAGCAATACCGCGGAAATCTCGAGCGCTCGGCGGTCGAACTCGCACGCGACTGGCGCACGGATCGACTCTTGAGGCGTCTGGAGGCGATGCTGATCGTCGCCGACACGCGCTCGACGTTCCTCCTGTCTGGCACCGGCGATCTCATCGAGCCGGACGACGGCATCGTCGCGGTCGGTTCGGGCGGGCCTTTTGCGATGGCTGCCGCAAGGGCGCTCATCAGGCATAGTCAGCTTGACGCTCGCCAGATTGCAACCGAAGCGATGCGGATCGCGGCCGATATTTGCATCTATACGAATCCGAACCTCACCGTCGAAGAGTTATGAACACGAACCACGGAGGAACGGCGTTGTATCTCTATGGTCCGTTTGAGCGAAAGTACGGTTGGAATGGCAATTTTTCTTCCTGAACGAACGGCGAGCGCGGTCCGCTCGCTCACACCGCGCGAGATCGTCGCCGAGCTCGATAAGTTCGTCATCGGTCAAGCGAAAGCCAAACGCGCGGTTGCGATTGCACTGCGCAACCGGATGCGCCGCCAGCAGCTGGCACCCGAAATCGCGGAAGAAGTCACACCGAAGAACATCCTGATGATTGGACCGACCGGGGTCGGTAAGACGGAAATCGCGCGACGGCTTGCCCGCCTCGCCCAGTCGCCCTTCATCAAGGTCGAGGCCTCGAAGTTCACCGAGGTCGGCTACGTCGGACGCGACGTCGAGTCGATGGTGCGCGATCTCGTGGAGCTCGCCGTGGACATGGTGCGCGCGGAAAAAGCCGAGGAAGTGCAGGACAAGGCGAAGGCGGCGGCCGAGGAGCGGTTGCTCGACCTCCTGCTTCCGCCCTCACGCGTCCCAGCCCCGGGTGAGGACCCCACCGCGGTGCGGGATCAGGCGCACCGCACGCGCGAACGGATGCGCGAGGCGCTGCACGACGGCCGTCTCGACGATCGCAGCGTGGAAATCGAAGTCCGCGAATCCGCCATGCCGTCGTTTGAAATCATCGCCGGCACGTCGGTCGAGGAGATCGGCGTCAACCTGAAGGACATGATGGGCAACATGTTCCAGGGTCGGACGAAATCCCGGCGCCTGAAGGTGCCCGACGCGCTGGCCCACCTGGTCACCGAGGAACAGGGCAAGCTCGTGGACATGGAATCGGTGAGCCGCGCGGCCGTGCAGCGGGTCGAGCACGCGGGCATCATCTTCATCGACGAAATCGACAAGATCGCCAGCCGCGACGGGATGGCCGGCGGCGGCCACGGCGGCCCGGATGTGAGCCGCGAGGGGGTGCAGCGCGATATCCTGCCGATTGTCGAAGGGACGACGGTGAACACCAAGCACGGAATGGTGAAAACGGACCATATCCTGTTCATCGCCGCCGGCGCGTTTCATGTCTCCAAGCCGTCGGACCTGATTCCCGAGCTCCAGGGACGGTTTCCGATCCGCGTCGAGCTCGAGCCGTTGACGCGCGACGATTTCGTCCGGATCCTCACGGAACCGCGCAATGCGCTCGTCAAGCAGTACACGGCGCTGCTCGGAACCGAGGAGCTGACGCTCAATTTCACGCCGGGCGCGGTGCAACGGATTGCCGACTTTGCGGCGCGCGTGAACGACGCCACCGAAAACATCGGTGCGCGCCGCCTGCATACCGTGATGGAGCGGCTGCTCGACGATGTCTCGTTCGAGGCACCCGACCTTGGGCAAAAGACCATCATGATCGACGAAGCCTACGTCGAACGGATGCTGGCAGACGTCGTCAAGAACGAGGACCTTTCGCGGTACATCCTCTAGGGACTAGGGACTAGGGACTAGGGACTAGGGACTGGGGACTTGGGGGATTTTCCAGTCCCTAGTCCCCAGCCCCCAGCTCCGAATCCACCTGCTGGCCCGCGGCTTGCCCTATGCGCTGCTGTGAGGCGTTTAAACACGCAAAATCAGCACAAAATTGTTCTATAGTGATAGCTCCGCGACATCATCGTATCGGCAGCATGGCGATCGCACGAATTCGCACGATATTCCCCAATCGCCACAAGCCGACACGTTTGTTGGTTCAGCGCTTACCTATCCCAGGAATGTAGGAGACCCCATGCCCGCGGCCAAGA
>DASTZI010000288.1:0-15731 GCA_035764385.1 Vicinamibacterales bacterium | reverse complement strand
GATTTTCATCGTTCGGGTTAACCGATGGAGCGTTGTCGGCCACTGATACCGTCGTGGTGGTGATGCATCTGCAGCTGTTACCGGTGGCGTTACCGCTCCTCTGGCGAGGCGCGCGGCTGGTCACGGTCTTGATGGGGATCGAGGCATGGACGCCGCTGAATCATCTGCAGAAGGCGGCACTCCGCCGGGCGTGGAAGGTTATCGCGATATCTACGCACACGGCTGCGCGATTCCGTCTTGCAAACCCGTGGATCGGCGAGATGCCGATTCCGGTGTGCCATCCCGGCGTACCGCCGATGCCGCGTGTCACCGCCGCTCCATTCGAAGGACGATTTGCGCTCATTGTGGGCCGGATGGACGCGCGGGAGCGATACAAAGGGCACGACGCCCTGATCGAACTGTGGCCGGCCGTCAGGCGATTAGTCGCCGACGCGCAGCTCATTGTCGTGGGCGATGGTGACGACGCCACACGGTTGCGTCAGAAAGCGGCGGACACCTGCGAGGGGATCACGTTCCTGGGGCGTGTCGACGAGCCGACGCTGACGGCACTGTACCGCGACGCGACGTTGTTCGTGATGCCGAGTCCGGATGAAGGGTTTGGTCTCGTCTACCTCGAGGCGATGCGTGCCTCAACACCATGTATTGCTGTTCACGGAGCGGCGGAAGAGATCATCACGGACGGCCATGACGGGTTGATCGTGGATGCCGGCGACAGTGACGAGCTTCTTGCCGCAGTCGTGCACTTGTTCGGCGACACGCAGGCGCGAATGCGGATGGGCGCCGCCGCGGCGCGACTCGTCAACAGCCAATTCGATGCCGCGGCGTTGCAACGTCGCGTGTGCGCGGCCCTCGAGCTCGGTCACATCTGATGATCATTCTGGGCATCAATGCCTACCACGGCGACGTCGCAGCGGCGCTGCTGCGCGATGGTGACCTTGTTGCCGCCGTTGAAGAGGAACGCTTTCGTCGCGTCAAGCACTATGCGGGTTTTCCACGCGAGGCGATTCGTGCGTGCTTGAGCATCTCTGGCGTTGACGCCGGTGATGTTGACGCGTTTGCAGTGTCGCGCGATCCGAACGCCCACTTGTGGCGCAAGGGACTGTTTGCATTGCGTCACGTCCCCAGTCCGTCGCTGATTCGCGACCGGGCTGCAAATGCGATGTCCGTCCGCCATCTTGCCCGGGTCTGCGCCACCGAACTTGGACTGGATGAGTCGCACGTCGCCTCGCGCATGCACTACGTGGAACATCATGCCGCCCACCTGGCGAGCAGCTATTTCGCCAGTTCGTTTGACGACGCGGCGGTGTGCGCGATTGATGGATTTGGCGACTTCGTCAGCACGTCAACCGGCGTCGGGCGCGGAGCCTGCCTCACGATTCAGAACCGGGTGTTCTTCCCGCACTCGCTCGGCTTGCTCTACCTCGCGCTGACGCAGTTTCTCGGGTTTCCGAAGTACGGCGACGAGTTCAAGGTCATGGGCCTCGCTCCGTACGGCGACCCCACATTCGCGCAACAGATTCGTCAACTTGTGCACGTCAGCGATGAGGGCGACCTCTGTCTCGATCTGTCGTATTTCACGCATTGGTCGGGCGGTATGCCGATGACGTGGCACGACGCTGAGCCGGAGATCGGACGCGTGTTCACTCCGAAACTCGAGCGGCTGCTCGGTCGCGCGCGTGGGCCGGAAGAGCCGCTCGGCGAGCGGCATGAAGCGATTGCCGCCTCGTTGCAGTGCGTGTACGAAGAGGCTGCATTCAGGATTTTGCGCGCATTGCATCAGCGCGTCCGCAGTCCGAGGTTGTGTCTCGCCGGTGGATGCGCGATGAACAGCGTCGCCAACGGCAAGGTCCGCGCCGAGACGCCGTTCACCGACGTGTACATCCAGCCCGCCGCGGGCGACAACGGCACCGCGCTGGGTGCGGCGCTGCATGTCTGGCATCGCCAGGGTGGAGGCCGCCGGTTCGAGATGCGCCATGGCTACTGGGGCCCGCAGTTCGATGAAGCGGATATCCAGGCGGCGGTCGATGCACGCAGGGTCGAGGTCGAGGCGCGGCAGTGCACGCGCACGAACATGGCGAGCGAGCAACAGTTGTGTGAATGGACAGCATCACGAATTGCCGACGGGCGAGTGGTCGGATGGTTCCAGGGTCGGATGGAGTGGGGTGCCCGCGCGCTGGGCAACCGGAGCATCCTGGCGGATCCACGACGACGTGACATGCGCGACATCATCAATGCCCGCATCAAGTTCCGTGAAAAGTTTCGCCCGTTTGCGCCATCGGTCGCCATCGAAGCGCTGCACGACTACTTCGTCGACGCGGTTCACGACCCGTTCATGGTCCAGGTGTATCCGGTACGCCCGGAGAAGCGCGACATCATTCCAGCAGTCACGCATGTGGATGGATCGGGCCGTCTGCAGAGTGTCAGCAGGGAATCCAATCCCCGTTATTGGGCTCTCATTCAGGCCTTTGGGCGTCAGACCGGTGTGCCCGTCCTGTTGAACACCTCCTTCAACGAGAACGAGCCGATCGTGCTGACGCCTGGCGAGGCGCTGGACTGCTTTCTTCGAACGGACATGGATGTGCTCGTGATGGGCACGCTCGCGCTCGAGAAGTCGGCAGTCGGCAGTGGGCAGTCGGCAGGAATTGCCCCCTGCTCCCTGCCACCTGCCTACTGAGGCCATGCACGTTTGCTTCTTTAATCGGTCCTACTGGCCGGATCTGAGTGCCACCGGTCAGTTGTTGACCGAGCTGGCCGAAGATCTCGTTCGCGTCCACGGTTGGGACGTGACGGTGGTGGCGGGGTACCCGCTTCGTTCCGATGCGTCACTGCCGCCGTCGGAATGCCGCAACGGCGTTCACATTGTTCGCGCGGTCGGATCGACGGTCGATCCGCAGCAATTCGTCGGCCGCGCCACCAACTACATCAGCTATTTCGCTTCAGCCGCGTTGAAAGGGCTGGCGATTCGCAAGCCAGACGTCGTCGTCGCGCTGACCGATCCCCCAATCATCGGCCTCGCGGCGCTTGCCGCCGCAGCAAAAGCAGGTGCGCCGTTCGTCTTTCTATGCGAGGACATCTTTCCTGAAGTTGCCTCTCTCCTCGAAGACTTTCACAGCGACGCCGTCGATGCGGCGCTGACGCAGGTCAATCGATTTCTTGTCCGGAAGGCCACACGAATCATCGCCCTGGGCGAGACGATGAAGCGGCGGCTGGTTGAGGGCAAAGGCGCGGAGCCATCCAAGGTGACCGTCATCCACAACTGGGCTGATTGCCGCGGTGTCGCGCCCGGCCCGCGCGACAACCCGTTCGCGCGTCAGCAGGGGCTCGTCGATCGCTTTGTCGTGCTGCATGCCGGCAATATCGGGCTGTCACAGAATCTTGAAACCGTGTTGCACGCGGCCGAGCAACTCCGGGAACAGCGTGACGTCGTGTTCGTATTCGTTGGCGAAGGCGCGAAGAAGAAGGACCTGCAGGAGACTGCTGTCCGCCGGGACCTTCGGAATGTCATGTTCCTGCCATTTCAGCCGCGTGAGTTGATGGATCAGTCGTATGCGACGGCTGATGTGTCGCTGGTGTCGCTGAAGCGCGGGCTCGCCGGCGTAATCGTCCCGAGCAAGGTCTACAACGTCCTCGCGTCAGGTCGTGCCTGTATTGCCGCCGTGGAGCAGGACTGCGAAGTTGCCGACATTATTCATCGGCATGACTGCGGATTTGTCGTCGGGCCGGGGGACGCGTCAGCCCTCCGCGCACGGATCCTCGAGCTGGCCGGCGATCGTGAGCGTGCAGTTGCGATGGGCATGCGGGCGCGTTGCGCCGCGTTGCACTTCGACCGCCCGCGACAAGTCGCGGCGTACGACGCCGTGCTCCGCGAGGTCGCATCCCATTGCTGAAGCGCGCTTTCGATGTTGCGCTTTCAGGGATAGGCCTCGTGATGTCGGCGCCCCTGTGGCTCGTGATTGCCGCTGCCATCAAGCTGGAAGACGGCGGTCCCGTCATGTTTCCGCAGGATCGCGTCGGACTTGGCGGTTCAACGTTCCGCGCGCTCAAGTTTCGATCGATGGTGCCGCACGCCGCGACGCTGCCGCCACATCAGGCGGGCGAGGCCGATCCGCGGATTACGCACATCGGACGCGTGCTGCGCGCGACCGCGATGGACGAACTGCCGCAGTTGTTGAACATCTTTCGCGGCGACATGAGCTTTGTCGGTCCGCGGCCGCTGATGCCCGGTGAAATCGAAGTGCGTGGGAACGGCGATCTGGTGCGACTCGATTCGATTCCGGGCTACGCCGAGCGTCACTCCGTGCGGCCCGGTCTCACGGGTCTCTCGCAGGTGTACGCGCCGCGCGATACACCACGAGTACGCAAGTTCCGGCTCGATTCGATTTACGTGAGGAACGCGAGCTTCGGTCTCGACGTCTTCCTCGTCGCGGTGTCCTTCTGGATCACGTTCCGTGCACGCTGGGAAGTTCGCGCGCGGAAATTCTAGCGGCGCGTATCGATCGATGGCCTTTATAATGACCGGGCCCGGTCCTCATTTGGAAAAGACACACCAGTAGATGCTGGACGTTGCCGTCATCGGAGGCGGACCGGGTGGTCTTCACGCGGCAACCCTCCTTTCCAGCGCCGGTTTCGACGTCACGCTGTTCGAGGAGCACAACGAGATCGGTCAGCCCGTGCACTGCACCGGCGTGCTCGCTGACGACGCGTTCCGCGAATTCAACCTGTCGCGTGCATCCATTCTGAATACGCTGTCGACGGCGCGGTTCGTGTCTCCCGCCGGCTTCGAAGTGTCCTACACCACGCCGTCCACCGAAGCGCACGTCGTCGATCGAAGGCTGCTCGATCGCACGATCGCGCAGCAGGCGACGGACGCGGGCGTACGGTTGTCCGCTGGTCGCCGCGTGCGGAATCTGGAGCCGGTCGCCGGGGGCATGCGCATCGAGATCGATGGCACCGACGCCGTGCAGGCGCGCGCGGTCGTGCTCGCGTGCGGCGCCAGCTACGGGATCCAGCGTCGATTCGGGCTGGGCATGCCGACGGTGTCGCTGAATTCCGCCCAGCTGGAAGTGCCGTCGCGGCGAGGCGGCGACGTCGAGGTCTACTTCGGGCGCGATTGGGCGCCTGGCGGTTTTGGATGGACGGTGCCCGTCACCCGGCCGACCGGAGCGTTCGTCCGCGTCGGTCTGATGTGTGAAGGGGATGCCACGGTCTTCTTTCGCCAGTTCGTGAGCCGCGTGGCGGCGTCATGGGGGATTCCGATCGAGCTTGTCGGCGAGCCGCGCCGCCGTCTACTGCCGCTTTCAACCCTTTCACGGACGTTCGCGTCGAGGCTGCTGGTCGTGGGTGATGCCGCGGGCCTGGTGAAGCCGACGACGGGCGGCGGCATTTACTACAGTCTCGTGAGCGCCACACTTGCGGCCGAGACGTTGATTGCAGCCCTGCGCAGCGACCGGCTGGACACGGACGGGCTCGCTGTATATCAGCAGCGCTGGCGGCAACGGCTCGGTCCCGAGTTTCAGACGCAGCTTGCACTCCGCATGCTGGCGCAACGCATGTCGGATGCCGAGATCGATTCGCTATTCGACCTTGCGTTGACCGATGGCGTGATGCCCATCGTTCGCAGGACCGCGCGGTTCAACCGCCACCGCGACCTCATCGTGGCGCTGTTCAAGCACGCACCCGCCAGGCGCGTGCTCTTCAGACGATTGATCAATTAACACCGGGCCCATGGCCCGGCGGACGACCGGACAGTTCAAAGGCGCGCCTTTCGAGCGCGCCTTTTTTCTGTACCGGTCGGCCAAGCGAGGTGCACACGATCGCCTACGGCTGCACACTTGCGTAACGATCTCGTGTCCTGCGTTCGATAACTGTAATGACGCGTCCGCGCGCGAAGCGCGGCTCCGTGATGGCGAGCACAAGAACAGAGTTCCCCGTTCAGCACAAATTCGCTCCGATGCGGGAGCGATGGAGGGTTTCCGACTGGCGTCTCGTGTTCGCCGCGGCTCTCGCACAGGTCGTGACCGCCGTTGCCCTTCGCGCGGTGTCACTTGACACGCTGATCAAGGTGGCAGGACGGGGGCGGCCCATCGTCGGCTGGCTGCTCCGTGGTCCGGAAAGCCGCGTGGTGTGGGCCATTATGGCGACGAGCCGTCGGCTCGGCTCGTTCAGCACCTGTCTGGTGCGGGCGCTGGTGGCGGAACTCGCGTTGAGCTCGCCGCAGCGGCCGCTGCAGGTACGCATGGGCATCCGCTGGAGTGGCAGCGTCCTCGACGGTCATGCATGGCTCGTCGACGGCGAGCGCGTCCTGCTCGGAGGTCCGGTCAGTGACGAGTTTGTCGTGACGGCGGCATTAGGGCGCGCCGGCGTCGGCAGGCCGTCCGATTGTTACGATCATGGCAGAGCTCACCATCAATAGTCGCGTCGTCGTCCCCGAGTCGGTCATCGCGCGCGAAGTGGGCGGCGAAACAGTCATTCTCGATCTCGATTCCGGGACGTATTTCGGCCTCAATCCGACAGCCACAGATATGTGGCGCGCCATCGCCGCGGGCGGATCGCTCGGCGACGCGCTCGCGATCGTGGAGCGCGAATATGAGGTCGATCCCGCGGTGCTTCGCGACGATCTGCTCCGGTTGACCGAGCAGATGCTTCGGCGGCGCTTAATCTCTCTCGCCTGAGGACGAATCCGAGTGTCACTAATCCTCGACGAACATCGTGAGTACCTCTCCGACACCGCGCGAATGGCCGCCTACACGGCCGCCATCGCCGAGGTGGTACGCGCCGACGACGTCGTGCTCGACCTTGGGGCCGGAACTGGAATCCTGGGTCTGCTCGCGTGTCGTGCCGGAGCCCGCCGCGTCTACGCGGTCGACGCCGGCAGCATGATCGAGGTCGCGCGCGAGGTGTGCCGCGCCAACGGCTACGACGACCGTGTCACGTTCGTCAAGAAACTGTCTCTCGACGCGGAGCTGCCAGAGCGGGTCGACGTGATCGTCGCCGATCAGATCGGCCGTTTCGGCTTCGACGCCGGCATCCTCCAGTACTTCGCTGATGCGCGCCGACGCTTCCTGAAGCCGGGAGGGCGATTGGTCCCAAACCGGATCCGCATGTGGGTTGCGCCGGTTGAAGCGGCCGCGCTGCGAGATCAAGTGGAGTTCTGGGTATCGCAGCCGGCTGGATTCGATTTCGCGCCGGTGCGGCGCTATGCCGCGAACACGGGGTACCCTTGCCGCTACGCGGCGGATCAGCTGCTCTCGGCACCGGAACTGGGAACCGCACTGGACCTCGCAGTTGCCACCGATGCGTCGTTCGACTTTGCCGTGTCATGCAGGGTGTTGCGTTCCGGAACCGTCCATGGGATCGGCGGTTGGTTCGACGCGGATCTGTCGGACCGTGTGCAGATGTCGAATTCCCCGTTGTCGCGGCAGGCCATCAATCGCCGGACGGTGTTCTTTCCCGTCGACCACCCTATTGCGGTCGAGTCAGGCGACATCGTCGATGTGCGGATGTGCGTCGCGCCCACCGATACCCTCGTCACGTGGAAGGTTGCGGTTCGCGGCAAGGCCGCGTTCATCCACTCCACCTGGACAGGGATGCTGCTATCGCGCGAAAAGCTTGCGAAGACACAGCCTGACTTCGTGCCGAGGTTGACGCGTCGCGGCATCGCACGCGGATCTGTGCTCGATCTGTGCGACGGCCGAACCCCGCTCGCTTCAATCGAAGAAGAGATGCTGCACCGGTATCCCGATCTGTTCCAGTCGCGCCAGCAGGCGGCGGTGTTTGTGACGGAAGTCGTCTCGGCGTACGGCGAGTGACGATCGCGCATGCCCGCCTATCGGTATGCCGACTGGACGATCGAGACATCGACGACGCTTCCGGAGCTGGCGGTCGCCGGCGCCGCTGATCATCAGCTCACGTTCGTCCAGGGACGACGGCTGACGCCGGGACGCACCCCGCGCGACCGGTTCCACCACTGGTATGCGCCCAACGGCAACATCTATTTGTCATTCCGGCGCCTCGCCGGAGGCTACTCGCTGCAGTTCAACGGGCTTGCGGTATTCGAGGTGTCGGCTGACCTGCGTTCCGTCAAATGCGCTCCAGCCCCCGGGGTGGCCGCGCGGTCGATTCGCCATCTCTTTCTCGACACGGTCATGCCACTCGTCCTCAGCGTTGCGGACAAAACGGTTCTCCATGCCAGTGCCGTCGAGCACGAGGGCGAGGCAATCCTGTTCGTCGGCGCGAGCGGTCGGGGCAAGTCGACCCTGGCATCGACTCTGGCTGTCGACGATGGCGCCGTGCTGGCCGACGATGCCGTGATCGTCGAGGCGGGTGCCGGCCGGTTCGCGGCGCGCCCGACCTACCAGTCGCTGCGACTCCGACCGGATAGCGCACGGGCGCTGCTCGCTCGCAAGCGCCGGTCTGACGGCCCGCGCCAGTCCGCGGTCGCGAATCGCTTGGTTGACCGCGGTCGGCTGCCAATCAAACGGATCTATTTCGTCGAACGACGCGACCGCCGTCGGCGCTCGCCGGTCGCGATCGAACCGATGCACAGCATTCATGCGGTCCTGCGGCTCGTCGAGCACACATTCAACCTGGACATCGCGTGCCGTAACGGTCTGGAGCGCCAGTTCGAAGTGCTGACGCAGCTGGCGGACTGTGGCCTGTGCTACAGGCTCGAGATCGTCCGCGACTTCAAGCTGTTACCGGCGGTCCGAGACGCCATCGAACATCACGCGTCAAACCAGCTCCGGCCAGGTCTGGCATGAGCGGCATCGCGGCCCTATTCAATCGCGATGGCTCGCCGGTCGATCCGTTGATCCTCGATCGGCTCCTCGAGGCGGTCGCGCACCGCGGTCGCGATGGCCGTGGTGTGTGGATCGGCGGATCGATCGCGCTCGGCCATCAGGCTTTTGCGACGACTCCGGAGGCGCGGCTCGAGCGTGTGCCTCTCTCGAGCGAGCGGGGCGACATCCACCTGATTTACGACGGCCGCCTGGATAACGCCGACGAGCTTCGCGGCGAGCTGTTCGCACATTCGGCGGGGCACTCCGCAATCGGCGACGGTGAGTTGATACTGTGCGCCTATCAGCGCTGGGGCGACGATTTTGCACGCCATCTGATCGGCGACTTTGCAGTGGTCATGTGGGACGCGCGAAGGCGGACGTGCATCTGCGTCCGTGATGCCGTCGGTCTGAAGCCTCTTTATTACTACCTCGACGATCGCCGGTTCGTCTGTGGATCAGAGCTCGGGCAGGTGCTGGCGCACCCGGCCGTGCCGGTGCGGCCGAACGAAGGGATGATCGCCGAATATCTCGCCTGTGCGGTGACGTCGACCGACGAAACGGTTTACCGCGGTGTCCATCGCCTGCCGGCCGCGCACGTCATGCACGTGAGCTGTGCGCACGTCGGCCGGCGGCGGTACTGGGACATTGATGCCGGACGGCAGGAGCGGCTCGGCTCCGATGCGGAGTACGCGGACGCGCTCCGCGCGCTGCTCGAACGCGTGATTACGGCGCACAGCCGCACGAACGGAACTGTTGGTTGCGAATTGAGCGGCGGCATCGATTCGTCGTCGATCACGGCCATAGCGGCAGACCGCGCGCGTCATGGCTCGACAGCGATCGAAGCCTTTTCGCTTACCTTTGCCGATCGTTCATACGACGAAAGCGAGTATATCGACCAGGTCGTTCGCCACTGCGTTGTTCGGTCGCACCGGGTTCCGGCGGCGACGCTGTCCGCCGATCAGTGGGCTCGCGACGTCGACGCCAACCCCGAGCTGCCCGACTATCCAAACGCCGTCGCGTGGTATCCGCTGATGGACGCGGCGCGGCGTCGCGGATGCGACGTCGTCCTGACCGGCGTCGGTGGGGACGACTGGTTCATGGGAAGCTTCTTTCATTACGCCGACATGCTGCGTCGGCTGTGGCTGCGAGCGCTGTGGAAGCAAATGGCCGCCGACCGCGCGTTCGCTGCCGAAGGCGAAACTGCGGCTGTCTCGTTCCCGGCGAACGCGCTGTGGCACCTCGCGATTTTTCCGCTCGTTCCGATGCCGGCGCGCACCATCGCCCGGCGTGTCCTCGGACGGAGCGGTTTTCCGTCGTGGGTGTCGCCCGCCTTCGGTGCGTCGACCTCGCTCGGCGATCGGATTCGCGTGCGACGCGATCCACGGTGGCGCAGCCGCGGCCAGGAGCATATCTATTCATCGCTGACCAACGGCTGGTTTGCCGACGGCAACGAGACCGCGGATCGGGTCCAGTCCCGCCATGGTGTGGAGAAGCGGAGCCCGTTTCTCGATCGGCGGATCGTCGAGTTCGGCCTGGCGCTGCCCGAGGAACAACGGTGGCGGGGTGCAGAAACCAAAGTTGTGCTCCGAAACGCAGTACAGGGACTCCTGCCGGAGCCGGTTCGACAGAGGCGGACGAAGGCCAATTTCGGGCAACTGTGTGCCGATTTGACGTCGGAAATTGTGACGCAACGGCGGTGCGTCCCCGCGACCCTGGCCGCGCTTGGGTGGATCGATGTACCGCGCGTCGAGGCAATGCTGGCGAACCCACGCGCGCATGCGTGGCGGCTCTGGATGATGCTCAGCATCGATCGGTGGTACCGGAAGACATTCATGTCCGGCGACGACGGCCGGCCGGTTGAGGAGGAAATATGCGCAACGATGGCGGCGACCGCAGGATGAGCGGCAAACGACCGCAGCCGGAGAAGAAGACGTACCGGCCGCCGACGCTCACCGAATACGGCAGCGTCGCGAAGCTTACGCAGAGCGGAACCGGCACACTGCCTGACGATGGCAGTGGCATCGCGAACATGATGAAGTCCTGCCTCTAGTTTCGGCCGTGGATCCGCTCTGCCGCTGGTTGCGCGAAGACGCTGCGGATCCTGCCGCTCCGGACGCGGCGGATGCGGCGGACCGGGCACGGGCACATCGAATCCACCTGCTGCTCGCCGATCGCTACGCACTGGCCGAGTTCGCCGACGAGCTTCGTGCCGCTGCCGCCCTCGACGCCGCGCGCGAACCGGAGCTGCGGTCCGTCATCGCTGCACTGGCCGACGCAAAGCCGGTCCTCATGAAGGGCGCCACGCTCGCGTATACGCATTACCAGCGGCCCGAGCTGCGGCCGCGCGAAGACACCGACCTGCTCATTTCCGGCGACGACAAGGAACGCGTCGCTGCGGCACTCGAGAGCCTCGGCTACCAGCGGACGACCGAAGTCGACGGCGTACTCGTGACCGGGCAATTCCATTTTCATCGGCGCGATCGCTGCGGCGTCCGGCACGCACTCGACGTGCACTGGAAGATATCGAACGTGCGCGCATTCGCGGAGGCGCTTTCCTACGACGAGATCGTCGCGGCGTCCGCGACGCTGCCGCGTCTCGGCCCGGCCGCGCGCGTTCCATCCGCGGTCCACTCGCTCGTCATCGCGTGCGCACACCGTGTCGCCCATCATGGAGATAGCGATCAGCTACTGTGGCTCTTCGACATCCATCTCCTGGCGCAATCGCTGACGGTCGCCGAGCGCGACCAATTCACGGCGCTTGTGACCGAGCGCCGTCTGCGCGCGATCGCGGCGAAGGGGCTTGCGGGCGCGGCGGCGGCGTTCGGGGGCATCGACACAGACTGGATCGCCATGCTTCAATCGCCACGGGCCGTCGCGGAACCATCGGCGGCGTTTATCGGCGGGCCGATGCGGCGTGTGGACGTGCTCACCGCCGACCTCGCCGCGACGGCGCGCTGGCGCGATCGCATTCGTCTGCTGTTCGAACATCTCTTCCCGGCCGCTGGCTTCATGTACCAGCGCTACGGCACTCACCGCGCGGCCGCACTCCCGATTCTGTACGCGCACCGCATCGTCAGCGGCGCGCCCAAATGGTTTCGACGCTGAAACAAGGTTCCTGACGAACCCTGGACCACGGGTTCTCCAAGCGACTACATTGGACGCGGCGATGGCAAGCTCGATGTTGTTCGTGCGTCCTGACTTTTGGCTCGCGTCGGACTGCATGCGGATCCGTGCGGCTATGGACTCAGGCGCCGCGACGCCGGCCGAGATCGCCGCGGATGACTATCGCGTCGACGAAGAGGCGCGACGCGCATTTGACGTCGAGGTCAGCGACGACGTGATCAGCGAAGTGCAGCACGCCATTGCCCGCATCCGTCCAGAGATTGCTGAGTTTTTCGGCCTCGCGCTGAGTGACGATGAAGGTCCCGGTCTTCTTCGGTACTCCATCGGCGGCTTCTATCGTCGTCATGTAGACGTGTCGCCAGAATGGGACGAACGCTTCCCAAGGCGGATTTCGGTCGTTGTGTTCCTGACCAGTGCCGGCGAGCAATGTGAGGGCGGCTCGTTGTGCGTCTATCTGCCTGAAGCGCGAGAGGTCGCACCACGCGCCGGAACGCTCGTGGCGTTTCCATCCGAGGTGCCTCACGAAGTTCTTCCCGTGACTTCGGGAGTTCGGGACGTCGTCGTCGACTGGTTCTTCTAGGCGGACGGAAAGGTCCGCCTCTACGCCTTGGGCGGAGGGTGAACGCCGCCATGCGTGGCGCGCGGGTCCATCGGGAGCCGTTCCTCGTCGTTCTTCGACGGTTTGAACCAGTCAGCGAGGCGCGACAGCCTGCCGGAACTCGCACGCTTGATCTCTTCGAACTGTTCCACCGCGTCGATCGCCGCCGCGAGCGTGGTCACCACACCGATACCGCGGGCCAGCGCCTGATCGCGCACGGTCAGATCCTCCCGGCGCAGTACCAGAACCGCCTTCGACCGCGAGGCCGCGATGATATCCACGCAATTGGTCAGCCGATCGTCGACGGTGATATCCAGTTTCAGGGCATTGGCCGCATCACCGCGCGACCCCGGCACCGTGAGCACGGCGGGCATGAGGAACCGATGCGACTCCAGCCACCATTGCGTTTGAAACTGCGTCGTTTCACCTGCGCTTGCAGGGCGAGTGGTCATGAAGTAGACCTCCCATCGCCGTTCGCGCGACGTGCGGTAAATCCGCTCGATCTGTTCTGGCTCGTAGGCCTCGAGCTGCAGCCACCATTGCGGCGTCCGGCTGATGTGATCCCAGACGCGTTTCATCGCTTCAGCGCCCAGTCCTCGCGGCGTGGGACTCGAAAGATCCTGCCCCGTCGTGCCCTCGATTTGCGCGGCCGTCTCACGAAACGTCTTGTTGAAGTTCGCGAGAACGCCGTCGACGTCGAATCCCACCCTGATCATGCCGGCGTGTTCTCGGCGGCTGCCGGCGTGTCGTCACGGGCGATCGGCCGCACGGCGATCGCGGCCACAATCGCGGCCAGCAGGAGATTGGCAGGGGCGCGAAGCCCTGCTTCCCAGACGCTCTGAATCGCGATGCCTGCAAGGCCGGCACACGCTCCAATCCTGAGGTAGCGATGTGCGCCCATGTCGGCGGCGATGCGCGCGCGGGCGGCGTTCGCCGCCAGTCCAATACCGCCGAGGCTGAGGATCAACAGCGCGATTCCACCTTCGACCTGCAGTTGCAGATATTCGTCATGGGCGTTGTTGAACAGCACATCGCGAGCGGTTTGCTGGTAGACGAACATGGCGTCGGCAAAGGTGCCGGCGCCGGTGCCCAGCAGCGGAAAATCGCGGACGATCCCAGCGGTCTCCCGCCATATCGCCACACGACCGGTCGGATCGAATTCAGAGCCTGAGGCTGTGGTGACAATTCGCTGCGTCAGTCCCTCGAGGTTCAGCCACGCGGCCGCCGCCCCAAGGACGATTGCCGCCGCCGCGCCTGCCCATAACGCGCGCCTGCGATCTCCACGCGCCAGCCATGCGCCGCACGCTCCGGCTCCCACAAGCGCGACAAATCCCGACCGCGACAACGTTGCCGCCAGCGTGAGCACCATTGCCGCCACACACGCGCACATCACGAGTGCGTCTCGGTCGGACAAGATCGCGATGACGGTCTGCCGATCGTGTGTGGTTCGATTGTTCGTCCTGGCGTGCACGTGCATCACGAGATAGCCTGCAACGATACTGATGGCGAGGACGAGCCACATGGCCAGTTGGTTACGATCGACAAAGAAGCCGAACGGAAGCGCGCGCGGGTCGGGAACGGTCCACTTCCATAACACCGTTTTCGGCGCCGTTGCACGCTGTGCCAGCGACACGACGGCGCATCCCAATCCGATCCACGCGAGGAGACGCGCGGCACGGCGCGTGCCGCCGCGCGAGAAGGCCTCACGCGAGGTCCAGAACACCAGCGCCGCGGCCAGTGCAAGACCGAAGCTCATTCGTGTCGATGCGGGATGGATCGAAAGCGGGCGCCAGCTCGCGAACCGTTCGAGCGCGTAGGCATCCTGCAAGGGCAGTGTGGCTGGTGAGACGGCGCGCACCAACGCCGACGGCAGCGGAATCACCTGAAGGCCGATAACCGCGAGCACGACAACGAGCACGACGTCGATCGAGCGAGTCTGCGGATCGGCGCCGACGCGCGCGCCGGAGATGAGGAACAGGCCGGCTGCGCCGATGAGCGCCGGCACGATGGGCCACGTGTACCGCTCACCGATGCACGCCAGCGTGAACGCGGCCAGCAGCATCAGCCCGACCGGGAGCAGCGAGCGCCAGCCGCGATCAGCTCGCGACCGGTGCTTCAGCGTAATAGCTCTTGTACTGGTGGCCGTAGTACCGCGAGTAGTAGTAGCGGTTACGGTCGAAGTCAACTCGATTGAGGATAGCCGCAATCGCCCGCGGATGTCCGGCCTGCAGCGTTTCGATGGCGCGTTCCGCAAGGCGCCATCGCGTCATCTCGGCACCAATCACAAACGACACGCCGTGCACGAGTGGGGCAAGCACCACGGCGTCGGTGACGGCGAGCACGGGTGGCGTATCGATGATGATCCAGTCGAAGGGGCCGGTCGTCAGCTGATGCAGGAAGGCGCGCATGCGGTCCGACCCCAGGAGTTCCGACGGATTGGACGGCGTGTGGCCGGCGGATATCACCAGAAGGTTCGGATCGCCGCAGCGCTGAACGACTTCACGCATCTTCGCCGTGCCAGCCAGCAGGTCCGCAAGCCCACGGTCGTTCGGCAGCCGCATCGCCTTGTGCAGGCTGGGACGCCGCATGTCGGCGTCGATGAGCAGCACTCGCGCACCGCCAATCGCCAGCGCGAGCGCGATGTTCACCGCGGTCGTGGTTTTTCCTTCGAGCGGCTGCGTACTGGTGACCGCGACGAGCCGCGTCGCGTCGGTGCCGCTACTGGCGACAAGCGCCGTGCGCAGCGCGCGAAACGCTTCACCGAAATCATGCGGCACCGGCCCGGACAGCAACGGGTGCCGCTCGCCGTGCACCTTCGGGACGAGTCCGAGGAAGTCCAGACGGAGGCGCCAGGTCACGTCCTCGGGCGTTTTCACCGTGTCGTCGAGGTAGTCAATGGCAAACGCCGCGGCGATGCCGATGCCGAGCCCGAAGAGCAATGCCATGATCCACGCGCGCCTGGTATTCGGCGTGAACGGCGACCCCGGTATTTCCGCGCGGTCGAGCAGCCGCACGTTGTTTGCACGGCTGTTGCTGACGACCCGCATCTCTTTCTCGCGCTGCAGCAGCGATTCGTACACCTGCCGGTTGCTTTCCGCCTCGCGCTGCAGCACCGAATAGTCGATGCTCTTGCGATTCAGGTCCGTTGCCTGCGCCTTCTGGGTTTCGAGATCCCTGCCAAGCTGCTTCTCTTCGGCGACCGATGCCTCGTAATCGGCTTTGATGGCGGCCAC
>DASTZI010000287.1:0-2730 GCA_035764385.1 Vicinamibacterales bacterium | reverse complement strand
TGCGCCGTTCGGGAAGTACACAGCGCCGAAACGCAGCGGCGGTTGCGCCGGACTCTGAGCGACCGGCGTCATCGCGGGAGCCATCGACTCCAGAAAAGGAAGTGCGATCGCGGCGGCTGCACCGCGCAGAACCGTTCTTCTCGGTATCGCCTTCTTTGTGATGAACATCGTCAGCTCCCTGTGCTCTTGGTCCGATTCTGAAACGGGATGCCCTGGACAATTCCCAGCACGATCGACGAAAAACGCAGGCCGCCCGGTTTCGCGTCTCGTATTATCCCACGCACGACAGGCATATCGTAATGCTGAAGTCCGCGTCCGAGGGCATAGGTCATCAGTTTTTCCGTTAAGGTTCGGGCGAACAAATCCGGATGGGTCGCCAGCGCGTCACGGAGTTCCGCCACGCCATTCACCATTGTGCCGTCGGCGAGTACGCCAGAAGCGTCAATGGGAGCGCGTCCCTCGTGGGTGCGCCACGCTCCGACGGCGTCGAAGTTCTCCATGGCGAAGCCGAGCGGATCGAGCAACCGGTGGCAACTCGCGCATGCCGTCGCCGTGCGATGCGCCGACATTCTCTCGCGCATGGTGCGAGGCGCTGCGCCGGGCTTTTCATCGAGCGGCGGCACATTTGCCGGAGGAGGCGGCGGAGGCGCGCCGATCAGGTTTTCCAGAATCCACTTGCCGCGAAGCGTCGGCGCTGTCCGGTCGGCGTGCGATGTCGCCATCAGGATGCCGCCTTTCCCGAGCAGACCGCGTCGTGCAGCGAATGCGTCACCCAGAGTGACTCGCCGGAAACGGCTTCCGTAGATTTCCGTCATGCCATAGTGACGAGCGAGACGTTCGTTGACAAACGTGTAGTCCGCAGTCAGCAGATCCATGATGCTGCGGTTCTCCCGCATGATGCTCGCGAAGAACAACTCGGTTTCACGCACGAAACTCTGCCGCAGGTCGTTATCGAAGTCCGGAAACTCATCGCCGTTCGGTTGGATGTTTTTCAGGTTGCGGATGTGCAGCCACTGCCCTGCGAAATTCTCTACAAACGCATCGGCGCGCGGATCCGCCAGCATGCGGCGTGTTTGCTCCTCGAGAACGGCCGGATTTCGCAGCCGGCCTGAGGCCGCGAGATCGATCAGCGTGTCATCGGGGATGCTGCTCCAGAGAAAGAACGACAGTCTCGAAGCCAACTCGAGATCACTTACACGATAAGCTGCGCCGGGTTTGACATTCTGCGGTTCAGCTTCAACTCGGAATGCGAACGCCGGACTCGCAAGGATGCGGCGCAACGCGAGCTGAATGCCGGTCTCGAAAGTTCCTTTGTTGCGTCCTTCTTTATAGAACGGGATCAGGAATGCAAGGTCGGCGTCGTTCACCGGACGCCGGTACGCGCGGCGGGCAAGCGTGGACAAGATAGTGCGCGCGCACTGTTCTTCACGATCGCGAGTTTCCGGACGGCACGTGAAAATTTTGTGGCGGCTTGCGGTATCGCCGGATCCGACAGGCTGGAACGGCCCCAGCACCGTCAACGTTTCGATGTGTGGCCGGCCGGTAGAATCGTACGTTCCCGAGTTGCTGCGCAGGAATGGGCGCAATCGATTCGTACCTGCGCCGACTTTCCGGACAAACGTCGCAGTGACTTCACGTGAACCTGCACGGATCGGCACACGAACTCTCAGGCGCGCATCGGTAGCGTCGGATTTTTCGGTAATGGTTGTTCCCGGGCGTCCGGTCTCGGCCTCACCTCCCACCGTTTTGATGAGAACTCGCTCGCCGTCCACGGCGATTTCCAGTTGGTGCGACTGTTCGAGGCCGCGAATATCGGACAAGTTGGTGCGAGCGAGCGCCACGCGGAATTCGTATTCGCCGTCGAGCGGAAACGTATGATCGACGGCGATACCGCCGACCGTGCCGAGCGGCAACCCTTCCAAGTGCTGCGACTGCGACTGATCGCCGCGAACGCGATAAACCTCGGAGCCCGGTGCCGTGTTCGGATCACCGATCGCAAGCATGCTGACGCGATCCGCGGCTGCGAGATAGCGCTCGAGGAGCGCGGGCGAGACGTTTAGTAAGTCCCCGATGTTGTCGAAGCCGAAAGCGGAATCGTCCGGAGGAAGCAGCGCATTCACGTCGACGTGAAGGTCGAGCAGATCGCGAATGGCGTTGGCATACTCGGCGCGTATCAGACGCCGCAGCGCGGGCTTGCCCGGATTGTTGCCGGCTGTCCTGTCGAGTTCCGCTTCCAGCCAGGAGGCCGCGGCCTCGTATGTCGCGGCGTTGGGACGCGGATTTCCCTGCGGGGGCATTGTTCCGGTTCGAAGTTTCCGAACGACCTTTTCCCAAACCACTGGATTCCCCTGCACGCGCGCCGGATCGAGCACACTAAGCGCCAGACCCGCAGTCTTGGCGCGTTCGTTGTGACACGAAGCGCAGTATTGCTTCACGAGGGCAGTAACCTGCTCGGCGCCGCCGTCGGCCGGTTTTTCAACCTGGGAGGGTGTGGCGATTCCAGCAAGGGCGAGCGACACGAGGCTCACGAGTAAGAGTAGGTTGGGACGCATCCTCTGCATCGGGAACAAATCTAATCACAGTCGTGGATTTGCAACAAACGGAACTTGGCGGGATGAGTCGATCGAGCGACCCCCTCGCTCGCTACGCTCGCGTCTCCCCCTCCACGAGGGGGAGAGTACGTCTCTCGTAGCGCCAGAGTTAATCCCCTCCTCGTGAGGAGGGGAGGGC
>DASTZI010000286.1:0-18529 GCA_035764385.1 Vicinamibacterales bacterium | reverse complement strand
TAAGGCCGAACCTGCACGTGCCGCCCGCCCTGCACAGGTGCGGCCGACAGGAGCCGACCGCATCGAGAAGCTGTCGGTGATGCGGAAGAAGATCGCCGACCACATGGTCCTCAGCAAACGCACGTCGGCTCACGTGCATTCGGTCTTCCATGTGAATTTCTCAACGATCGAGAAACTTCGTCAGCAGAAGCGCGCCGAATACGAGCAGGCCGGCGTCAAGCTCACCTACATGGCGTTCATCGCGCGTGTTGTCGTCGAGGCGCTGCATCGACATCCGATCCTCAATGCGTCCATCGACGGCGACAACGTCGTCTACAAGAAGGATATCAATCTGGGGATCGCGGTTGCTCTCGACGAGGGGCTGATCGTGCCGGTGATCAAAAACGCGGACGAGAAGAACATCCTCGGTCTCAGCCGCGCAATTGCCGATGTTGCCGACCGTGCGCGGGCGAAGCGCTTGAATCCCGACGAAGTGCATGGCGGCACGTTCACCATCACGAACCCCGGCCAGTTTGGCGCCCAGTTCGGCATGCCGATCATCAACCAGCCACAGGTGGCGATTCTCGGTGTCGGAACGATCGAAAAGCGGCCGGTCGTTATCGACGACGCGATCGGGATCCGGACGATGGCCTATCTCACGCTGGGTTATGACCATCGCCTTGTTGACGGCGCCGTCGCCGACGAGTTCATGGCCGACGTGAAGCAACGCCTGGAGTGCTTTGACGCCAACGACTGCTGACGTCTGCGCGCCGAGGCCCCGGACTCTCGACGTGCGCCGCCTCGGGTTCGTTCCGTACGGCGAGGCGCTCGATCTACAGAAAGCGCTTGTCGAGGAGCGACGCGCTGGAAATGTTCCTGACCTGCTGCTCCTTCTTCAGCATCCGCCGGTGATTACGCTTGGTGTCCGGCGTGACAGCCGTTCGCACGTCATTGCCAGCGACGGGCAGCTTGCGATGCACGGTATCGACGTGCATGAAGCCGGCCGCGGCGGTGATGTGACGTACCACGGTCCTGGCCAGATCGTCGGATATCCAATTCTCGATCTGCGTCCAGACCGATGCGATGTGCATCGATACGTTCGCGATCTCGAAGAGGTGATGATTCGCGTTTGTGCGGACTACGGCGTCACCGCGCATCGCGTCGACGGATTGACGGGCGCATGGGTCGGGACCGCAAAAATTGGCGCGATCGGCGTGCGTATCTCACGCTGGATCACGAGCCACGGCTTCGCGTTCAACGTCAACACCAGGCTCGAAGACTTTCAGCTGATCGTTCCGTGTGGAATTGCGGACCGCGGTGTCACGTCACTGCGCGAACAGCTCGGCAAAGAGCTGTCGATCGAGGACGTCGAAGGTCGGTTTATTCGTCGGTTCGCGGAGGTGTTCGATATGTGAGCGCCGAGTCGGCGACACCTCTTTCCGACACCGCCGTTACCTCAATCCGTACCCCATTCCAGTTCACCACGTCACCGACGGCAGCGGGCCGTCCGAGCAGCGCCAATACCAGGCCACTGATAGTTTGTACGTTCGGATGCTCGAGGGACCTGCCAATGGCATCCCCAGCGTCCTTCAAGCGAACGGTGCCGCGTACCAGCAGTCGCCCTGATGCGTCTCGCCAGATTGGCGTGCGTCCCCGTCCTTCGTCAATCTCGCCAACGACCTCTTCAAAAAGGTCCTCGATGGTCACGATGCCCGCGGTGCCGCCATGTTCGTCCATGACGACCGCCATCTGCGCGCGGGCACGGCGCATCGCGGCCAGCACTTTGTCGAGCGGCGTCGTCGCAGGAATGTACGGAACGGGACGGGCGTCGCCGATGGTAATCGGTTGTTCCAGCACGATGTGTCGCAGCACATCCTTGATATGGACCATGCCGACGATGTTGTCCGGATTGCCTGTGTGAACGGGAAAGCGGGTGTGTGGCCGGGTGCGGACGATGTTGCGCAATTCGTCTGCGGTCGTTCCGACGCGCACCGCAACGAGATGAACGCGTGGCACCATGACCTGCCACGCTTTCAGATCACCGAACTCGAAGAGTTCTCTGAGGAGCGTGCCGGATTCGCCTCGCAGCAGGCCCTCCTGCTGACTCTCCTGAATGATTAGCTGCAGCTCCTCGGTGCTGTGGTAGCGCTCTTCTTCCGCCACTTCGCCGCGGACGCCGATCGCTCTGATCGTCAACGCCCGCAGTGCGTCGAGTGCGAGCACGAGGGGAAGAACTGCCGTTCCGATTCCTTCAATGGCCGGTGAGACCAGCATCGCGGTCCGCTCCGCGCTCTGCAGAGCGAGCGCCTTCGGAACCATCTCGCCGATCACAAGGTGCGCGTAGGTGAGGATCGCAACCGCGACGACACTGCCGATGGTATGGGCCGCCACCCATCTCGATACGTTCAGTGGCTCGAGCCATGCGGCTATCGATTCCGCCACGACGTGCTCGCCATACATCCCGAGACCCAGGCTCGCCAGCGACACGCCGATCTGAGTGGTCGCGAGGTAACGATCGCGGCGCTTCACGCTGTCGAGAATGCGGAGAACCCGTCGTGCCAGCGTATTTCCAAGCGATGCCAGGCGCTCGATGCTTGGGCGCGGGACGCCGACGATCGCGAACTCGCCGGCGACAAACACTGCGTTGGCGAGGAGCAGCGCGAGAATGCTTGCAAAGGTGAACAGGGCCGCGTTCACGCCTTCTCCTCTTCATTCGTTTCTGGTCGAACGCGGCGGGCCAGCGCTGAAACCAGTGCCCGGCGCTGGACGTCTTCCACCTCAAATTCAAAGTCGCCGATGATGACGCACTCGCTTGGCGTCGGCAGATGGCCAAGCGCCTCAGTTATCAGCCCGTTCACCGTTGCCGCATCCGTTTCCCATTTGGTGTTGAGAAACACCGCCGCATCGTCGACCGACATCTGCCCTGGCAAGCGATAACGTCCATCCGGCAGTGTTTCCGGGACCGGCTCGCCTGGTTTGAACTCGTCGCCGACATCACCAAGCAGTTCGGCAAGCACGTCCTCGAGCGTGATAAGGCCCGATGTACCGCCGAACTCGTCGACGACGAGCGCCTGGTGAGTGCGCCGCTCCCGCAGATATCGGAGGACACGATCGGCCGTGACGCTCTCGGGCACGCTCGCGATCGGCCGGATGATGCTCTCCAGCGTGTCGTGAGGCGTCCCGCTGACCAGTCTCCGCACGAGATCTTTCGTATGGAGCATGCCGACGATGTTGTCGATCGATTCGCGGTAGACGGGCAGCCGTGAATAAGGACTCTGGACGACGAGACGGATGACCTCGCTGAGGCGCGTGTTGATGTCGATGGCGGATATTTCAGGGCGCGGCACCATCAGCTGCTTCGCCGGGCGCGCGTTGAGTCGTAATGCGCGCCGCAGCCGGCGATGCTCGTCGGGCTCGAGCAATCCGCCGTCGCGGCTCTCGGCGATGAGCAGCTCGATCTCTTCAGGCGAATGGATGTGCCTGTGCGCCCGTGGCGGCGCGCCGATCAGTCGACGGAGAACGAGGCCAGTGGCATTCAACCAGGTGATGAATGGCCGGAACAGCCACATCGACGGCGCCATCGGGACGACGGCGTAGAGCGCCGCGTTGGTCGGATACCGCAGCGCGAGCGAACGTGGAACAAGCTCCGCGAAGATCACCTGCGCCACGGTGAGCAGGACCAGGACGACCGCGATCGACGCTGATTGAGCAGTGCTTTCCTGCAGTCCTGCCCAGGCGACCCACGGCGCCAGGCCGCTGGCGATGGTGGCCTGTGCATACGCTCCGAGGACGAGGCCGGACACCGTGATTCCTATCTGACAGGCACCGATGTAGCGCTCGAGCAGCACAGGGCGCTCGAGAATCGGCATCAGCCAGGACGCGAGGCGGTTGCCCTCCTCGGCCAGCTGGCGGATCCGGCTGCGGCGGGAGCTAACGGCGGCGAATTCGGCGGCGACGTAGACGGCGTTGACGAGAATCAGCGCCGCGACCACGACGATGGCTGCGAGAACCAACGGCCTCTGTATTTTGCACGGATCCGAAAGTTGAGTCGCCTCATGAAGGGGGTCTGACCCCCGTACGGGTCATCACCGGGGTCTGACCCCGGTGGGAAGGGTCTGCCCCCGGTGGGAATAAGACCGAATAGGTCGGTGTTCTCCCTATCGATGAGGACAGACATGACCAGAACCGAGGACCGCCGGCTGGTCGCACGGCTGCAGGCCCGCGACGAAGCGGCCGTGCATGAGCTGGCGGAGCGTTACGGACCACGGATTTACCAGCTTGCGTTGCGTCAGATGAAGAACCCGGAGGACGCGGAGGAAGTTACCCAGGACGTGCTGCTGAAGGTTTACCGAAAAATCGGGGCATTTCGCGGTGACTCCGCGCTTTCATCGTGGATTTATCGGATCACGTTCAATACCGCTATGTCCCGGCTGCGGACGTCCAAGCTCGAGCGGGCGGCGCAGCACCGCGAACGGACGCGCGACGAGCAGGACGAGGGACACCAGACCAGAGTGCAGCCCGCCGACTGGTCGCATATGCCTGACGAAGAGCTGCTTCGGGCGCAGCTTCGCCGCGCGGTGATGGCAGCGATCCAGGACCTCCCGGAGATCTACCGCGAGCCAGTCGTGCTGCGCGATATCGAAGGGTTGACGACGGAGGAGGCGAGCACCCGCCTTCACGTGAAGGACCAGACGCTGAAGTCGCGTCTGCACCGTGGACGGTTGCTGCTACGGGAGCGTCTGCAGGCGTTCACCAACGGTCTGAACCTGCACCGCCCCACGCCTGCGTTTTCGTAACGGTTATCGGGAGATCCGCGGGTCCGCGGCAAGGCGCGCAGCGAACTCGAGCGCCAGCGCCGCCACCCGCGCGGTTCCAGCCTTCTCGATCTTCTCCCAGTCGTCGGTCGGGCGGTGATAGTCCGTGTGAAAGCCGGTGAAGAAATTGATCGCCGGCACACGGGCGTCGATGAACGAAGAGTCGTCACTGCGGCCGGCGCCGGGGCCTTCCTGCTTGATCTCGAGGTTGCCAACCGTTTGCGCGGCGGCCATCAGGTCGTCCTTGACGGCACCCTTGTCGAGACCGCTGACGTCGACCGCCCCACGCGATCGGCCGACCATGTCGAGGTTCAACATGGCGACGGTGCTCTCGATGGGGATGGGGGCTGGTGAACGGACGTAGTGGGCAGAGCCAAGGAGTCCACGCTCTTCGCCCGCAAACGCCGCAAATATCAACGTCCGCGGATACCGCGCGCGATCGCCTACCGCAGCGCGCGCCATCTCGATGACCGACGCCGTTCCCGATGCGTTGTCGTCCGCGCCGTTGTGCACCTCACCTGCGCGCTCAGGCGTGACCGACAGCCGGCCTCCAAGGCCGACATGATCGTAGTGAGCGCCAATCACGATCGCTTCGCGTGCTCTCGCCGGATCGGATCCCGGCAGCACACCGACGACGTTGCGAACCGTGCGTCTGTTGCGGGAAAGGAATTCCGTGTAATCGACCGTTGCGTCCTTGAGCGCACGCGATCGGGGCTTGAGGTCACGGTCGATCTGCCGCGCGAGCGCGTCTAGCGACCATTTGTCGAGAAGCGGTTGGATGTCATCGCGCCGTACACGGAGAATCGGCAGGCCGGCTTCGTCTGCGTCGGGTGAAATCTCAAACGAGTGGTAAAGCCCCTGATCGCGCATGTGTGTAGGGTCGCCGACCACAATCAACAGGCGAGCGCCGCGGTTCCGCGCGGCCTCAGCCTTCTTGAAGACCGTTGTCTGGGGCATGGGCCGGTTGCCGTTCAGCGGGCTGTTCGCATCGGTTTCCTGCGGCTCGTGCGAGAAGATGATGACCGCCTTGCCGTTGACGTCGATGCCATCGTAATCGTCGTACCGCACGTCAGGTGCCGACAGACCATACCCGGCGAACACGAGCGGAAGTTTCTCTTCACGGTCTGAGGGAGTTGTGGGGCTCTCGTTTGGAACCAACGACAGCGGATAGTAGCTGGACCCGAGTGCGAATCGGATGGACTGGGCCTTATCCGATACGACGAGCGAATTACCCTGACCGACGGTGAGTCCAGCCACGAGTTCGAACGGCTCGAACCATGTTCCGTTTTCTCCGCCGGGTGCCAGGCCGATGTCCTTGAACTGCTGCGCGATGTAATCAGCTGCGCGCTCGAGTTCCGGGCTGCCGTCGCCGCGGCCTTTCAGCTCGTCGGAGGCGAGGAACTGAATGTGACCGATGAGGCGCTCGGCATCGATAGCGGGCGTCGCCGCGGTCAGTGCGGGCGCAAGCAGGAGAACAAGCAGGAGAACTCTGCGCATCAGGCTCCGAGGGCTGTATCCAGTTGAACCTGTTCTCGCCGGTTGAGCAAGGGGGTACGTATATGGGCGACGCCGTGCGGCGCGAGCAGCGCCGGGACGGCGGCCACCCGGTCCCGAACGCCAAATTCGCCCTCCAGGATTGTCAGAACGTTAAAGGATCGGCGTGCCGCGTGCAGCGTCCCCTCAATAACTTGCGCCGCCGCGGCTCCAAGGGCGTACGGCCCCGGTGGCCACAAGCGGGCCGCGCGTGCCTCGAGTCGCCGGAGTTGCACCTGGGTGACAGTCCGCTCGAGCGCATAACCCGCTATCGAGGCCTCGCTCCACGGGATGACGAACGCATCCGGCGGCGCGCCCAGGACCGCCACCGACACATCCGCGGGCGAGCAACGCGCCTCCATCGCGACGATTGCGGCTACCGCTGACGAGAAAGCCTCACTCGCCGACCCGATGAGCCGCCGCGCGGCAATGCGAAGTTCCTGTGACGCGGAGCGCATCAGTCTGGCTTGTGCGGCGCCGGCAAACACGATCGGAACGTCCGACGAAGCGGCCACGCGTCGCAGCAGGGCCAGCCCTTCCTCGCCATGCCATTCCGGAGATCCGGCCGCAAATCGATCGCCAACGACCAGAAGCGCGCACCCAATGGCGCGCGTTTGGTCAGCCGTTGCCTCGAGCCGCGTGTGAAAGCCGGCGATGGCGCCCGCCTGCTGGATGTCGAGCGCCTTCCCCGCGGCCCCGCTGACCGCGCTGTCGATCAAGAGAATGCGACGAGTCCGATCGCGGAATGCGAGGGCCTGTGCACATGCGGCGCCGATATCGCCAGCGCCCAAGACGGCAATGGTTGACATGTACCGGTGCTGTATTCTACCGGGAGCATGGCGGCACTCAGCGGAAAGACAGCCATCGTCACTGGCGGATCGCGCGGCATCGGTCGGGCCATCGCGCGCGCGCTGGTGAGTGGCGGCGCCAACGTCGTGATCACTGGCACGAAAGAAAAGGCACTCGCCGACGCGGCGCGCGAACTTGGCCCGTCGGTGATGGCGGAACGCGCCGATGTGCGCGAGTATTCCGACGTCGAGCGTGCGTTTGGCGCTGTTGCCGAGCGGTTCGGCGGGATCGATATTCTGGTGAACAATGCCGGCGTCGGCGTGTTCACCTCTGTCGCCAGCATGTCCGTCGAGCAATGGCACGATGTGATCGACACCAATCTCACGGGCGTTTTCTATTGCTGCCATGCCGTGCTCCCATACATGCGAAAGAGGGGAGGCGGCTGGATCATCAGCATCAGCAGTCTCGCCGGGAAGAATGCGTTTCCGGAGGCGGCCGCGTACTGTGCGTCGAAGTCGGGACTGAACGCGTTCTGCGAGTCGTTGATGCAGGAGGTTCGCCACGACGGGATTCGCGTCGCCTACGTGATGCCGGGTTCGGTCAACACCAACTTCGGCGGCCATCAAACCGCCGGCGCCGACTGGAAACTGTCGCCGGATGACGTCGCCGAAGCGGTCGTCGATTTGCTCGGCCATCCGCCGCGAAGTTTGCCGAGCCGCGTCGAGATTCGTCCGGCGAAACCGCCGAAGAAGGGGTGAGATGAGCGCGCTCGACAAACACCGGGATGCGCTCGAAGTGCACGAAACGATGATGGGTCAGCGACGCGGCCGGCTTGCCGTCGCTATGGATCTGCTCACCGACGCGCTCGCCATGATCGGACAGCACAACGTGTACTGCCAGAGCTCACGAATGCCTGGACGGCCGACGCTCGACATCGCGCTCGTCATCGAGCAGATCGGCGACGCCAAGGAACTGGTTCAGACCGTCATCGAGCAGAAGCCTGAATGACGACAACGGTCCCTGGCCCAATCGCGGTCATCGATCACTACAACTTACTGGAACGGCTGGAGCCCGCGGGGCCAGGCGAGCTGTTCCGTGCCCGCGACACGAAGAAGGGGCGCACGGTCGCCATCCGCATCCTGCCACCGGATTTCGTCGACATCGCGGGCCGGCGTGCGTTCGTCGAGAGCGCGCGCGGCCTGGTTGCGCTGTCGCATCCAAACACGACCACGCTGTTCGATGTCGGCCACCACAACGGCCGCATTTTCATCGTCTTCGAGTATTTGAAGGGACAGTCTCTCAGGTCGGAAATGGGCGGTCGGCCGATGAACGTCCGCCGCGCGGTGGAATTGGGCATCCAGATGGCTGGCGCGATTGCCGACGCGCACGCGTGCGGATACGGGCACTGCGGTCTCAGCCCGGACTCGGTCGTGATTACGGCGAAGGGACACGCGAAGATTCCGGCACTCGCCCTCGCCACCCGCGATGGCTTCGCCGCTCCGGATGCAACGGAACTTCACGACTATGTTGCGCCAGAGGAAGCGCGGGGACTGCCGCCGGACGAACGTTCCGATATCTACTCCGTCGGCGCGGTCATCTACGAAACGCTGACGGGAAGGCGGCCCATGCATCGCGGCGCTGCGGCCCCGAGTGCGAGCAATCCTCACGTCCCCCCGGAGCTCGACGACGTGGTGCTGAAAGCGGTTGCACCGAATCCGCATAATCGGCACCAGAGCGCGGCGGCCTTCGTGGCGGAGTTGCGCAGCGTCGATGCATTGCTCGACGCGCGGGGCACGCTCAGCGACGAAGAGGATCAGGACGAGGGCACGTCGACCAATGTCACGCGCGTCGTTCTGACGGCAACGGCGATTCTGATCGGCGCGGGTGCGCTCGCGTGGTGGTTCTTACGATGACAGGATGTCGCCGAGGCGATCCGAGAACGCCGAGCGGGCGAGTACCTCGTCGATACCCGCCTCACGTGCGGCGGCGATCGTGTCCGCGTCAACGTGCGAGACGAATCCGAGTGTCTTAATCCCCCGCGTCTCGGGGTCTGATTTCAGCTGGGCAATCACCCGCAGCGGATCGAGTCTTGCGCTGTTCAGGTCGAAGATGGCGAGCGACGGCTGTTTTTCCTTGATGCGCGCGACCGCCATGCCTGGCGCTCGTTCGAAGTACACATCGGCACCCACGGCTTTCGCGGTGGTCGAGATCTTCACGGAGAACAGCAGGTCATCCACAACGCAGACGATCATAAGTAGGATTGTAGTGAATGATTGTCGACGTCCGCGCGGAGCCCCCGTTCTACAAGAATGGATTTGTCGTCGGCTGCGAACGCACCCGCGAGGGCGTCATCATCGACCCGGGCGATGAAGTCGACGGGCTGCTCGCCTCGGTCCGCGATCATGACCTCGCGATCAAATACATCCTTCTGACGCACGCGCACATCGACCATATCACCGGCGTCGACACGGCAAAGAACGCGGTCGACGCCCCGGTCTACCTGCATAAAGACGACCTGTTTCTGTACGACAGCGTCGAGCAGCAGGGCGCAAAGTTCGGCTTCAAAGTCCGGCGGCAGCCGCCCGTCGACGTGTTCTACGACCTCACGCCGATTTACTTCGGCGATTATGAAGTCCGCGTCCATCACACGCCTGGTCATTGTCCGGGCGGCGTCTGCCTGCAGTTCGGCACGAAAGGAACCGCTGGCACTGAACTGTTCGTTGGTGACACGCTGTTTGCCGGCTCAATCGGGCGAACGGATCTTCCCGGCGGTGACTACGAAACGCTGCTGCAGTCGATTACAGAGGTGCTCTTTCCGCTCGGAGACGATTCGGTCGTGCACTCAGGCCATGGGCCCGATACGACGATCGGCAGAGAGCGAAAGACGAATCCGTTCGTGCTCGAGTATCTGGCAGCTGGTCGCTAGTCGCCGTCGTGAACCGCGATCAGCTCGACACGACCGATCTGAATCCGATCGCCCGAGGCGAGCTGCGCGGTCTGGACGCGCTTGCCATTGACGAACGTTCCGTTCGTGCTGTCGAGATCGCGCACTTCGAGGCCGCCACCTGCGGTGGCGACCAACCGGCAATGAATTCGCGAGACGAGAGCGGCGTCGATGCTGAAGTCAGCGCCGGTTGCGCGACCGAGAGTCCGGACGCCGCCCGGCAGAATCCGAAACACCTGTTCGGGTTCATCGTCAGCAACAGTTTTCAGGATCCACATACGTTACTGGTGTGTCATTCCCAGCGCATTGCTGGGCGCTCCGTTGTCGCGCCCAGTAGAACTGCCGTCGATGGGCTGTCGCGGGTCGTAGAACATCAGTTGATACATCCCACTAATAGGTCACCAGCAGGCGAGCGGCACGCTCCACCCGCTCTTCGGATGGGAGGAAGTATTCCTCGAGCGGAGGTGAGTATGGCACGGGCGTGTCGAGTGCGCCGACGATGCGGACCGGGGCGTCGAGCGATTCAAACGCTTCCTCCTGAACGATGGCTGCGAGGCTCTCGCCGATGCTCCCGGTACGCGTGTCTTCATGGACGATCAGCACCCTGCTGCAGTGACGCGCGACCCTGAGCACGGCGTCCTTATCGAGCGGCGCTAGCGATCGGAGATCCAGCACACTTGCCTGAATGCCGTCAGCCGCAAGTCGTTCGGCGACACGCATCGCGACGTGCACGTACGCGCCGTAGGAAACGATCGCCAGGTCGCTTCCAGAACGGCGCAGCGCCGCCTTGCCGATGGGAATTGGCGTCGCCGCCTGTGGCAGCAGCTGCTTGATCCGCGGATCGCGGTAGAGCGCGATGTGCTCGAAGTAGAGAACGGGATCCGGATCCGCCACGGCCGACGCCATCAAGGCACGCGCGTCCTCCGGCGTCGAAGGGACGACGATCTTCAGTCCTGGAGTGCGGTAGAACCACGCTTCGGTGTTCTGGCTGTGGTACGGTCCGGCGTGGCGAAGTCCGCCCCATGGCATGCGGACGACCATCGGAATGGATGCGCCCCATCGGTACCGCTGCTTCGCCGCGTTGTTGACCAGCTGATTGAAGCCGGTCGCGGCAAAGTCGTTGAACTGTACCTCCGCAATCGGACGCTGGCCTGCGAGCGCAGCACCGATGGCAATGCCGAAGATCGCGTTCTCTGCGATCGGCGAGTTGATGATGCGGTCACCGAACTCCTTCAGCAACGGCCGCAGCAACAGAAACGCGCCACCGTACAGGCCACCGACGTCTTCGCCATAGACGAACACCCGAGGATCGGCGCGCAGCGCATCCGCGACGCCCGCCGTGACCGCCTCGAGGAATGTCATCCCTTTTCGATCGAACGGCAAGCCGGGCTCGAGCGGCGGCAGCTCGGGGTTCAGATCGACCTGCAGCCGTGTTGACGGGTCGAGCGGCTCGACGTACACCCGCGCAGGTTCACCGGCGAGCACGCGCTCGCCCGCGCTCTTTGGTTCAGGCCAGGGCGCATCAATCAGCGCACGCACCTCGCGTTCGACCGTCGCTTCCGCTTCGTGCTTGAGCGCGTCGAGGTCGCCCGGTCGCATGATTCCTTCGTCAAGCAACTTCGCCGCATAGCCGGAGATCGGATCCTTTGTCGACCAGTACTCGTATTGTTCGCGGTTCACGTACGCGCCGTCCGTAACCGGCGCGCACTCCCAGGATGCCGGCGGCTCCTTGCCGAGGTAGAGCATGTCGTCGTGATGCGCATGGCCGCACATCCGCATCGATACGAGTTCAATCAACGTGGGACCCAGCCCTGCTCGCGCGCGATCTGCGGCCCAGGTGAACGCGGCTGCAATCGCTTCCGGATCGGTCCCATCAGTGGTAATCCCAGCCACCCCGTAGCCTGCCGCTTTATCCGCAAAGACGCGGACAACGGACTGCTCGTTCACCGGCGTCGAAAGCGCGGTCTGGTTGTTCTGGATGCAGAAGACGGCGGGCAGCTTTCTGACCGCGCATGCGTTGATCGCTTCGTGCCACTCGCCAAGCGACGAGGCGCCTTCCCCGATGAGCGAAACGGCGACGCGCTCAGAACCTTCACGCGCAAACGCCATTGCCACGCCGGCGATGTTGACGGGATTGATGCCGAGCGGCGCCGTTGGCGGCAGGATGCCCCAACCCCAGTCCGCAACGTGAATGTCGCGCCCATCCATCGGCGGACCCGCTTTGCCGATCTGCGCGTTGAGGATCATTCGGATCGTCCACGGATCGTTGTGCATCGCGAGCACGAGCGCGTTGTCCCGGATGAGCGGACAGACCACATCTCCACGCCAACCGTCGGCGTCGTCGCGATACGCAGACCCGCGGCGAAGACGAATCCCCGCGGCATAAATCGCTTCCTGCCCGAGCGAGCGGAATCCCTTGCCCTGCACGCCGGCGGCGCCGTACTTCACGTCGCCCTGCAGATACAGCAGCTTCAGACGATTGTCGAGCGCGCGCATCAGCACCATGCCGCGCATGATCTCGAGCTTCTCTTCGCGAGTCAGTGATGCGGCAATGGCTTCGCGCGCAAAGAATCCGTCGACCGCATCGAGGAGCTCTCTGACAGCGTCCTTCCACCGTGCGGTCGGGGAAACGCCCGGAGTCGTTTCAGGAAGATCGCTGACGTCTACTGCCCGCAGCTCGTTCTCGAGAGCGCGCATCCACGCTTCGCGTGTCTGGGGTTGTGGAGCTCGTCCTGCCGTGACGCGCTGGACCGCGGGGAGGGCAAATGGAAATCGCTCGAGCACGAATGCCCGGAGACGTTCGATGACGCCAGCCACCGCGGGTACTGAAGTCGATCGCGCCATCACTTCCAATGGTAGCCTGTCCGACAAGAGGTATCAGGTATCAGGTATCACGTATCAGGCGTGGTCCAGGTGTCAGGTGTTAGGGAAACAGGTGTCAGCCTCCAACGAAACTCATTTCAAGGGATGGGCAAAACCGGGAATCGTTCCGCCGGGCGCGCTCACACCGCCTGAGGTAACGGCTGACGAGACGCTGGATGCGATCAGCGGCCACTTCAGACTGTTTCAGCTTCGAGACGGCCACAGGTTTTCGACCGACGATGTCCTCACTGCCTGGTACGGAACGACGTGGGCGCCGTCGGCCGCGCGCGTCCTCGATCTCGGCTCTGGCGTCGGCTCGGTCGCGATGATCGCCGCCTGGCGCCTGCCGGGCGCGCGGTTCGTGACGATCGAAGCACAGGAACAAAGCGTCAACCTCGCCAGGAAGTCAGCCGCCTATAACAGTCTCGAAGATCGTTACGAGATTCGCCTCGCCGATCTCCGTTCATCGAACGCGTTCATGCCGGGCGAGCAGTTCGATCTCGTCCTCGGCAGCCCGCCGTATTTTCCGCCGGGCAGCGGCATCGAGAGCGAGCACCCGCAACGAGCCGCGTGCCGCTTCGAGATGCGGGGCGACATCCGTGATTACGCTCGCGTCGCGGCCGAACGTCTTGCAACAGGAGGTCTGTTTGCGTGTGTTTTTCCCGAGGTCGACCGTGCTCGGTTGGAGGAAGCCGCCGCGTCTGCGGCGCTGACGATCGTTCGTAGACGGCCGGTAGTGTTTCGGGATCGTGAGCCCCCACTGATTGCGTTGTTCGGGATGACGCGGCAACGTGATCTGCCGCCACACATGCACAACCGCACGTGGGTAGAGCCGCCGCTGGTCATTAGAAGTGCGGACGGCCTGGTGCACCCGGAGTACGCGGCGATCAAGCTGGCTGTCGGGTTTCCTCCGTAACCGCCTGCGCAATGGCGGCGCCGACTTGCGCGGTCGTTGCCTTGCCGCCGAGATCCGGCGTCCTCATCTCTCCCTCGGCAAAAACGCGCCCGATTGCCGCGACGATGCGGCCGTGCGCCGCACGCTCGCCGAGGTGTTCGAGCATCATCGCGCCTGCCCAGATTGCACCGACTGGATTCGCGATCCCCTTGCCCGCGATATCCGGCGCGGAACCATGAATCGGCTCGAACATCGACGGGGTCGTCCGCTCCGGGTTGATGTTTCCGCTCGGGGCGATTCCCAGGCTGCCTGAGATCGCAGAGCCGATGTCGGTGAGAATGTCGCCGAACAGATTCGAGCAGAGAATCGTATCGAGCGTCTGCGGATGTGTCACGAGGCGCGCAGCGATGGCGTCGACGTAGTACTTGCGGTAGTTCACGTCAGGGAACTCTTTGGAAACCCGCTCGACGACTTCATCCCATAGCATCATCGAGTGTTGAAGCGCGTTCGACTTGGTCGCGCTCGCCAGCAGTTTCCGTGGACGTGCCGCCGCCAGTGTGAACGCGTACCGCGCGATTCGCTCGATGCCGCGGCGCGTGAAGATCCCCGTCTGCTCGGCCAGCTCGTCGGCGGTTCCGGCATGTACTCGGCCGCCGACGCCGCAGTACTCACCTTCTGAATTCTCGCGAACGCAGACAATGTCGATGTCCGCCGCCGTGCGCCCCGCGAGGGGAGAGCTGATGCCGGGAAGCAAGCGAACGGGCCGCAGATTGACGTACTGCACCAGTCGGCGCCGCAACGGCAGGAGCAGTTCGCCGGCGGAAATGTGGTCTGGAACTTTCGGGTCGCCGATCGCACCGAGATAGATCGCGTCGAACTTCAATAATTGATCGACGGCGTCGGCATCCATCATGCGGCCGTTGCGGAGATAGAAGTCGCAGCCCCATGGGAATGACGTGAACTCCAGCGTGAAGCCGTCGCGCGCGGCCGCGGCGTTCAGCACGGTGATGCCTGCGGGGATGACTTCCTTGCCGATGCCGTCGCCGGCAAGCACTGCGATGCGGTGAGTGTTCATAGAGATCAAATCCTATCGCGTCACCCGCGACCAATCTTTGTCCTGGCACCATAGATCGCGGCAAAGGCTGCGGCGGAGGCCACCAGACCCGCGACGACCGGATCCACGGAGGCGAACAAACGCGGTGGGCCGAAACGCACGACGAGCAACGTGACATTGCCGGCGATGATCGAACCGAGTGCTTCAGCGGTTCCCGCACGCCGCAGATAGACTCCGCCGACAACAGGCGCAAGCAGACTCACTCCGAGCAACGCGTAGAAGATAGCCAGTGCGCTCTGGACGGTTTCGAGCAGCAGCGCAAGTACGACGGCGCCGGCGCCTCCGGCCAAGGAGGCGAGCCGTGCGACGAGGAGCATCTCGCGATCGTCCGCGTCGGGTTGAAGGAAGCGTTTGTAGAGATCCTGAGAGAGCGACGTCGCGAGCATGAACAGAATCGCGTCGCACGCGCTGACCTCAGCCGAGAACACCGCGGCGAGCGCGAGTGCGCCCAGCCAGGGCGGCAGCTGCTCGACGAGGACGGTCGGCAGCACGATGTTCGGATTGCCGAGGCCGGGATGGGTGGCACGTGCGGCCATGCCGAGCAGCGCCGGCGCGAATGCAAATATCGCAAGTGCCGCGGCCTGGACACCGATTCCGATCCGCACCGCGCGCTCGGTCACGGCGCCATACGCCTTCTGCATCAACCCAGGTGAGATGACGAACGCGGGTACAAACACCAGCAACGTCCATCCCGAGAGCGGTCCCCCGGAATGCAGGAAGTCGAGGAACGTCGTCGGAACATCCGCCGCCTCCACGATGCCGCTGAAGCCCCCGGCGTTTGCGAGCACCGTGGGAACGGCAATGAGAAACCCGACCAGGAGGACGGCGAGTTGCACCACGTTTATCCACGCCATGCCGAGGAGCCCACCCGCCATGAACGTCGTTGTCACGACGGACGCGCTGATGATCGTACCCGCCCACGTCGGCACACCGGCGACGACGCTCAGGATTGCGGCGCCGGCGATCAACTGACCGGCAAAAATCGAGAGCGTGCCGAGCCAGATCAACGATGTGACCAAAGCACGTACCAGCGGCCCGTATCGCAGCTCCAGGAAGTCGCCCGTCGTGAAAAGGTTGTGCGCCTTCGCCGCTCGCCAGACGCGCGGACCGATGAAAAAGGCAAGGAAGATGGATCCAATCGCAGATGATCCATTCCACCACCACGCGCTGATGCCGTCGAAGTAGCCGCGTCCGGTAGCGCCAATGGTTGCACCTGCCCCGATGTTCGAGGCGAGCACAGTGGTGAATAACAACGGGGCGCTGAGCGAACGGCCGGCAACGAAGAAATCCGCGCTCCCGCGCACGAAGCGCGCGATCCACATGCCGATTGCGATGAGCGCAACGGAATAGACGATGAGCAGTGTGAGCTGGAGGTTCAGATCTATTTGAACCGTGCAGGAACGGTCCCGAGATCCGCGGCCGCGGGCAAGCCACCCGAGCTCTTCGCCATCACGGCGGCGCGCACAATCGCTTCGGACATGACGTCGGCGGCCAGCGCGCCGACGGTGCTGACGTCCGCGGTTCCGTTCCAGGCGCCGGTCGCCAGCGCAAACACGGTGTCGCCGTCGCCGAGCGTGTGTGACGGGAAGAGCGCTCGAGCCAACCCGTCGTCCGCCATCAGCGCCATGCGCGCAGCCTGCGGCTTGGTCAACTTCGCGTTTGTCGCAACCACGCCGATTGTCGTGTTTTCGCCAGGACGCGGTGTGGGTGTCGGGCCACCAGCGCGGAGCACTCGGCGCGCATCCGCCAGCTTTCCGGCGGCGTCACGCGCACCGGCGACGACGACGCCGGTGGATGGGTCGATGACGTCACCCACGGCATTGACCGCCACCAGCGCGCCGACGATGAGTCCATTCGGGAGCGCGATTGCCGCCGAACCAATCCCCGCTTTCATCGCCGTGCGGCCGCCGCCGAGTTTGCCGATTGTGGCGCCGGCGCCGGCGCCAACGTTACCTTCGGCGACTGGACCGTTGGTCGCCGCGGCTGCCGCTTTGTATCCACAGTCAGCAGTCGGCCGTGCTTTCGAGGCGCCGATGAACGGCAAATCGAAGATGACGGCGGCTGGAACGATCGGCACGACACCGGCGCTTGTCTTGTAGCCGATGTTCTTCTCTTCCAGAAATTTCATGACGCCGGTTCCGGCGTCCAGACCGAACGCGCTGCCGCCCGTGAGAACGATGGCGTTGACGCGTTCGACCAAGTTGGTCGGATCGAGCAGATCGGTTTCACGTGTTCCGGGCGCTCCGCCTCGCTGCGCGACGCCGCCGATTGCGCCCTCGCCGTCAGCCAGAACAACCGTGCAGCCGGTAAGGCCGCCGGGCAGTGTGAAATGACCGACGCGGATGCCGGGCACCTGCGTGATCCCCTTCGCGGTGGGACGCGCACTTTGACCGAATGCATTCATCGTGAGCACCAGGAAAGCGACCGTGCCCGCGACCATCCGCGGAGTGTTCATCGTCGTGAGGTGGGGGCGGGCAGCGTCTTGGTCAGCCAGTCGGTGACGGCAGTCGTGATGTCTTTGCTGACGTTCAAGTCCGGCAGCGAAGGATATTCCTCCGGCTCGCCGGTTATCGCCGGGACCAGCAGATGATTGACGCCGCGCACGGTGATCACATCGACGGACTTCGACTTGCTTTCCTTGCGCGCGAGGTCAACCAATCGATCGACGTGCGAGACGGGAATCAGACGATCGAGTGCGGCGTGGATGAACAGGATCGGCTGTCGCACATCTTCGATGACTTGCGCGGGGTCGAACGTGAGCACGCTGTGTGTCCACGGCGTGTCGGCCTGCTTGCGCAACTCAGGGGGCACGCCTTCCCATCCCTTGCCGGTGAGGACGGCCGCCTGGACTTTCTTCTGCAGGTCGATTTTCTGCGCGCGCTCCGCAGGCGTGGCCTTCAGTCGATCCAATACGAGCTGCTGCTGCTCGAGCGCGAGATCGGCGCCGGTTGTTGACGGCGCATCGATGCAGAGGAGCGCTGTAATGCGTTTGTCGCGCGCCGCCGCCAGCATAGCCACCCACGCGCCTTCGGCATGACCGATGACGGCGATGCGCTTCGAGTCGACGTCCTTGCGGTCGCTGACCCACTTCACGATGGCGCGAACGTCCTCGGCGAGATCTGTGATCGTTGCCGATTCGCGACGGCCGCCGCTCTGCCCGTAGCCGCGTTTGTCGTAGCGGATAGCCAGAAATCCCGCGCGCGAAATCGCGCCGGCAAGGTTGGCGAGAACGGGCACATTGAACGCCGTTCCGTCACGATCGTCGGAAACAGCGTCTCCAATCAGAATGACGGCGGGTACGCGACCGGCAGCATTGGCAGGATGCGTAATGGTCGCGCCGAGATTGAAGCCGGCTGCGGGAATGACGACCGCCTCGTCGCCTGAATTCGACGTCACCTTGGTTCGTGACATCGCGCCGGCGATGTCGTCGCGGACGAAATCGATCCCCTGGCCGGGCATCGTCACCCGCAGCAGCGCTCCGACGTAGTCCGCGTAAAGGTGGAGCTCGACCGGCATCCCCAGGTTGTCGGAGACAACCTCGTAGTGGTGGACGTCGAACGTGGCTGTGCCGAACTGCATCTGCTCGGTCTTCTCGCTAC
>DASTZI010000285.1:0-24706 GCA_035764385.1 Vicinamibacterales bacterium | reverse complement strand
GAGGCGTGTGCGTTGCCATGTCATGAGTAGTCGTATCAGCGACGAATCGGTCGTCAGAAATCAGGAACGAGCTCGGCGTTACTGGCGGCTAACGCTCGCGTTCAGTTGCGAGCGGGCTAATTCAAAAAGGACGGGCGACGTGCAAACGGCACACCGGCGAGCGTCACCCCCGTCGCGCCACCCAGGTCATCATCGACCGGGTGTTCTGGACCACACTCGTCTTGAGGGGATCCACCAGTGTCGCGCCGTGACGGGCCGTGGCGGCCATCACATAGGCCTCGTCGACAAGGAATCGCTCGTCGCCGTCGGGCATGATGTACCGCCGGCCGCCGAGCGGCTTCACCCGCTTCTCGTGCCCGATGTCGGTCGCCAGGCGCGCGAAGAAGAGCCCACCCGGCTTGAGCACGCGAAACATCTCCCGCACCATCGCCTCCCACTGCGCTTCGTCGGCCGCAAAGTGCAGCACCGCGCTGCTGATGACCACGTCGAACGAGGCATCGGCGAACGACATCCTTTCCAGCGGCTCCACGCGAAAGCGGTCCGCGGGCAGTAAGGGCGCGAGCGCCGCGGCGTTCGCGCGAGCGGAGGCGAGCGCGTTCTCGTCACGGTCCGTGCCCCAGATGTCGAATCCGCGCCGGAGGAGGTAGGTGAGGTTGCGCCCCCCGCCGCAGCCGGCATCGAGCACCGTCATCCCTTGCACGATCCTGCCGCGGTGCAGCTGGTCGAACAGGTAGATGTCGAGGTCGCCGAACTCGCGGCGAAGGTCTTCGCTCGGCTGCGTCACGCTCGCTCCTTCGTGGTTATCCGGCTCAGGCCGTTTGCCGGATGTACCGGTTGTTGATCCGCACGGCCGCCGCTCCGATCGCGATCATCAGGAAGCCCGCGAACATCAAAACGATCGGCGCACTGAGGTTATTCTCGAAATGTTCCGCGATGAAGTAGCCGATGTACGCGATTAAGGCCAGCGTACCGACCGCAAGCAGGCTCCGGCTTCTGGTGACGATCGAGAGGAAGACGACCATGCACGAGAGCCCGACGAAGAGCACCTCGATCGCGGTATGGCGGAGCACGTGATACCACGCCCCGAGAAAAAGAAGCGCCGCAAAGAAATAAACCGCTCCTGCCAGCGGCCGGTGCGGCGATCGGTCGAGACTCCAGGCGACACAGCCAAGCGAGACGCCGAGGACGATCCCCATGAGATCGTGGCCGACATGCAAGAGATCGAGCGCCACGGTGACAAAGCCCGTGGCGAAAATGATCGTCGTGAATGCCAGCACGGTCCGGCGTTTCGCCCAGAACGCGCATCCCTGCTGGATCACCATGACCATATTCATGAAGAGGACTCCGTAGGCGGGGTCGCCGCCCTGAGAGAACTCTTTCATCATGACCAGAATCCCCGTCGGCTGAACGAGCGCCGCGATGAGGAACAGCGGCAATGCCGCACCGGCGAAGGCTTCGTGTGTGCTGCACACGAGGGCCAGCACGAACGCGGAGAAGCCAGGCCCGAGCGTTAGAAGCACGCGACCCACCGGCCCGAGATCGTCCCATCGCATGCCGATGTAGATCGCGAGACCGGCAAATACGAACGTCCCGCCGAGATAGCCAAACACCCGAGAGAGGATGCCGCTCGATCGCGCTGCGCCTGCGTGCGGATCGCGGTCCAGCGCGGACGCAATCTCCCCGACCGTCAGGTCGTGCCGCCGCACCAGCGCGACGATCTCGACGAGGGCGTCGTCGCGGGCGCTCATCGGGAACCAGGTGTTACCCAGCCGACGAATTCGACGTTCCCGTACGGAACGTTCGCGGCAGCAAGGGGCAATCGGAGGCTGGAGCTGCCCTTGCGCAATCGGTAGTCGTTCGAATAGCCGCCGCCCCAGAAGATCTCGTTGATCAACCCGCTGCGGCTGCCGTTATCGCGCGACAGCTCGTAACCGTCCGGCGATTGGAGCGTCGTATTGAGACGCATCGTACGTGTCGCGTCGACGACCTCGACGACCGTCCCCTCAATGGCATCCATGTTCGCAGGGAAACCGAACGACAGCTGCTGCACCTTCTGGGTGGCCGCGTCATAGAGGTACAGCTTTTTCCAGGCGTTGTTCACGTACCCGGTTGGTTGCGGAGGCAGCTTGATGTACTGAGCCTTCAACACGCCGTCCTGGACGACGAAGCTGACGCTCACGGGGATCCCGGAGATGCCCTGCGAGAAGTCCGTGACCGCGAACACGAGGTTGTACTTCGGCGGGTCGGCCATCCGCTGCGGAAGGCCGCTCGCCACCAGGAAGCCGGCCATCAGCACAATGGGCAACGTCAGACCAACGACGAGAACCAGGTTTGCCTTGACGAATTCTTTGAATGCCATGGCGTAGGAAGTCGACGGATAGATTAGATCGGTAACAACCACTGTCGTTGTCGCACCTGAATTTCGTTAAAATCCGTCCCGCCACCAACAACACACGATGCCTCTCGATCCCGTGAAGCACTGGAGGATGCAGTCCATGAGATGGCCACTCACGATCCTTGCTGCCGTAACCCTGTTCGGTTCTGCAGCGTTGAGCCAGGGACAAGGGCAGGTGAGCACTCCAGAGGTGCCGCCGACCGACACGATTGCGGAAGACATCCCTGGCGTCATCAGAGCTGGGACAAAGATCGAGGTCGTCATCGCGAACGTTCCTGGACACGGCGACCCCGGGGTGACGCTGCAAGGTACGGAAGGGCCGATCGCCTTACCAGACGGCACGATGGTGTTCTGCGAAACCATCTTGGCCCGCGTGGGCAAGGTCGACAAGGACGGGAAGGAGTCTGTCTTCGTGGATGCCGCTGCTGCCGGCGGTCCGAACGGCTTGACCTGGGGCCCCAGAGGCCGGCTCATTGGCGCAACGACGGCTGCGGGTAAGGTGGGCGTCAGGGTGGTGTATCCGAAGGGCAGTGAAGCGATGCTTGCCGAGAATTTCGAAGGCAAGCCTTTCGTTCGCCCGAACGATCTCATCGCCGACAAGAAAGGCGGTGTCTATTTCACCGATCCGGCCCCCGGGCCGAACCCTTCCTTGCCGCCGTCCGTCTACTACCTTCCATCGGGCGGAGGCAAGGTCATAAGAGTAGTAGACAACGTGAATCCGAATGGGGTGTCTCTCAGCCCTGACGAGAAGATTCTCTACGTCAACAACGGCGGCGCTGGGTATGTGCTTGCGTTTGATGTCCGCAGCGACGGCACGCTGACCAATCGCCGCAACTTCGCGAAGTACGAAGGCCTGCCCGTGACCGATGGGAAAGTTGTCGGCGGAGGAGACGGTTTCACTGTCGATACCCAGGGCCGGCTGTACACGGCAGCCGCCGGGAAAATTCAGGTCTTCACTCCGCAGGGTACGTACCTAGGCTCCATCACGCCGTCGAGAAGACCGCAGAACCTTGCCTTCGCCGGCCCCGACATGAAGACGCTCTATATCGTGGGTGGTGGGACGGTGTTCAAGGTCCAGACGCTTGCGCAAGGAATCAAGAGCCGCGGCGGCAAATAGCACTGGGCGTGAAGGCGTTCAGGATTCGATGTGGTTTGCCGCGCCTCGACTACAGGAGAGACTCATGCCAAGAACAGCCATAGTGCTATTGGTGTTGGCCTGCTCGACGGCGCTTGTCATCGCCCAAACAGCCAAGACACTGGACATCTACGTCGTCGATGTCGAGGGCGGGAACGCCGTGCTGTTCGTCACGCCCGCCGGTGAATCGGTCCTCATCGACACGGGCAACGGCGGCGCCGGCGCCGCACGCGACGCGGAACGCATCGCGGCCGCAGCCAGGGACGCAGGGCTGAGCAAGATCGATCACCTGATCATCACCCATTTTCATAACGACCATGTTGGCGGTCTGAGCGAGCTGGCGAAACGCGTGCCCATCCTGGAATTTATCGATCACGGCCCGAACACGCAACCCAATCCGGCCGTGGACGGATTTCTGCAGGGCGAATACCGGGAGCTCTACACCAAGACGAAACACACAATCGCCAAGCCCGGCGACAGGATTCCGGTTGCCGGCGTGGAGTGGCGCATCGTGACATCGGCCGCCCAGGTCCTGCAGACACCGCTCGCCGGCAAAGCACTTCCCAATCCGCTATGCGCCGCGTACACGCCGCAGACCGGAGTCACCCTCACGGAGGACGATCAGTCGGTCGGCAGCGTGATCACATTCGGCAGATTCCGGACGATTCACCTGGGCGACCTCACGCTCAACCGTCAATACGATCTGATGTGCCCCGCCAACCGGCTCGGCGTCGTCGATCTCCTGATCGCGGCGCGCCACGGCAACGTGAATGCCGAACTCCTCACGCATGCGATCAATCCGCGCGTCATCGTGACGAACAACGGCACGCGAAAAGGGGCACCGCCGGACGCGATGAAGATCTTCTATTCAGCGCCGCGTGTCGAAGACGTGTGGCAGATCCATTTCTCGCAGCTCGCCGGCCAGGAATATTCGGTACCCGGACTGTTCATCGCCAACACATTCGACGAGCAGCCGGTGGCGCTCTCGATTGCGCCGTTCGTGGCGCCTCCGCAGGGTCAGCAGGCGCCTCCCGCTCCCGAGCACAACGGTCGCGCCTACTACTTCAAGATCTCTGCGCAGCAGGACGGAGCGTTCACAGTGGCGAATCTGCGAAACGGGTTCAGCAGGACGTATCGATAAGGAACTGCGCCGAAGACGATAGCTATGGCTTCGGCAACGCGAAGCTCAGGATCAAGTCGCCGCCTCTTCGACCTCTGTCGCCTCCACCGGATGCGACGGTCACGAACTGCTCTCCGTTGACCATGTAGACCGACGGCGATGAAAACACGCCTGCGCCCGTGTTGAACTTCCAGAGCAGATTGCCAGTCTTCGCGTCGTAGGCGTAGAAGTAGCCGGCGATGTTGCTGCCCGCGCCGACAAACACGATGCCGCCGGCGGTGACAACCGAGCCTGCCTGGCCGTAGCCTTCGAAAATGTTCCGCCAGACCAGTTCTCCAGTCGTCGGATCGTAGGCAGAGAAGTAGCCCTTGGCGCCGCGTCCTGGATTGGTCGGGCTGTCAATCGCTGCAACGTAGAGAAGCCCTGTCTGAGGACTGTAAGAGATCGGACTGTAGTTCGATCCGCCGCCAGTTCCTGGCGCCTGAATTTGATTCGGATTGACTGGCGCGAACTGCGGAACGATCTTGTACTTCTCCAGCTGGGAAGCCGGAATCTCCAGCGGGACGATCGGGCAGACCGGCTCCATCGGCTTCCCGCTCGCGGTAAAGGGAATCGGCTGCGTCGGCCACGGCTGCTCTCCGGGACGAGCACCCGTCGTCGGCACCGGCATTTCCTTGATCGGATGAACGGGCTGTCCGTTTTCACGATTGAGGATGTAGAGGTATCCGTTCTTGCTCGCGTGGGCGAGCGCCCGGACGCGCTGTCCTCGCACCTGCATGTCGAAGAGAATCGGCGGAGCGCCTGAGTCGTAATCCCAGACGTCGTGGTGTGTCTGCTGGAAGTACCACTTCAGCGTGCCGGTGTCGAGCGTGAGCGCGATGATCGAGTCGGTGAAGAGATTGATGCCCGCTCGCTTCGTGCTGTCGCCAAACGGATTTCCGACCGGCATGTAGAGCAGGCCGAGCTGTGGGTCGATGGCGGCGGTTTCCCAGATGCCGCCTCCGTTTCTCTCGCCTCCCACCCACGTGGGCCCGGCGATCTCCCAGCCTTGATCCATTTCATTTTGGGGAACGGTGTTGAAACTCCACTTGACCTTGCCGGTCTTTGCATCGACGGCCAGCACGTAGCCACCAGGAATGTGACTCTCGCTTCGCGTGCTGCCGATGTAGAGCGTGCCGTTGTAATACTGCGGCGCGGTCGTGAACCAGTAGCCAACGCTGATCGCCGTCTTTACGTCCTCGTAGCGTGGGGCGAGCACGTCCATGATGACGCTCGCCTGGCCGTTCTTGCCAAAGCTCTGAATGGGTTTGCCGCTCTTCGCGTCAAACGCGAAGAGGAACGAGCCGCCGGCCGTGTAGACGACGCCATCGGCGTAGACGACGCCGCGATTGCGGAAGACGTAGCCCTCGCGAGCGCCTCCGCCGATGAGATCGGTGACGTCGTAGGTCCACAACAGATGTCCGTCTGTCGCATCGAGCGCGTAGACGCTGCCGCGCGAATCGGTCACATACATCGTCCCGTCGACGATGACCGGGGTCGTCTGGTTGCTGACGCCATCGATGACGCCGTGCTGAAAGAGCCATCGCGGCGTCAGCGACTTCACGTTGGATCGATTGATTTGATCCATGGCGGAATAACGCGTGCCCGCCAGGTCCAGGTTGTGGAGCGCCCAGTTCACGTCCTTCGCGGCGGTTCTCGATTGCGCAGCCATGCGCGAGGAGAATCCGAAGCCACACACGCAGAGGAGAGCCAGCGTCGTCAGGCTCAGACAGACGGTCAATGCCTTCCGTTTCATGGGCGTCTCGCTTTCATTTCAACGATACGAAGCCAGGATTATTGCACTTTCGTCTGAAGTCCGATAAGAAACGCGAGCCTCGTGATGGACGCGTCTACCGTGCAACAGATTCTCGATTCGGCCGCACGGGCGGCCTCGTCTGACGACTACGCGTCGGCCGAATCGCTGTTGCGAGAAGCGGCGCACCTCCAGGAATCGAGCCTTGGCTCGGAGCACCCGGATCTGGCGAGCACGTTCAACAACCTCGCCATAATCTGCGAAAAGGAACACAAGTTGACGGACGCCGGGGAGTTCTATCGCCGTGCGTTCGCAATTGCATCCGCGTCGCTCGATTCAGACCACCCGCTTGTGCTCACCAGCCGCGAAAACCTCGACGAGTTCCGCCGCGTTCACGGGACACTCGACGAGGTGACGGGCCGGCTGAAGCCGGCCCCTACGTCGCCATCGGACGACACCACGGCGGAGCCATTCCCTAGCGAGAGCACGCTCGCGGCGGCGGCAACGCCAGGCCGTCGACTTCCGCTCGTGATCGTGGTCGTTGCGGCGATCGTGCTGCTGGGTGCGTTCGCGATGTTGAGGGGGACACGCTCGGCACCGAGAGTCGCAGAAGGACCGAAAGCCGTACGAGAAACGTCGTCCGCACCAGCCGCGCCGCCTGCGCAGCCCGCCGAGAAGAACGTGCGAGTCGCGCCCCGGCCGCCGAGCGGCACGCCCGCGAGGACCGTCGTCCCGGCGACATCCAAGGACGAGCGTCCTCGCATCGTCGAAGCGTCGCTCTGCCAGAGTCTTTCAACGAGCGGCGGTCAGTGGGAATGTGCGGCAGCCTCTGACCCTGCCGCAGCCGGCTCACTGTATTTCTATACGCGGATCGCCGCGGCGACGAGCACCCGTGTGCATCACCGTTGGTACCGAAACGGCACGTTGCGGCAGGACGTTGATCTCGCGATTCAAGCGAACCCTGCGGCGGGTTACCGCACCTACAGTCGCCAGCGGCTCGACAGCGGAGACTGGCGTGTGGAAGCGGTAACCGCAGAGGGTGTCGTTCTTCACGAGGCACGCGTGGCCATTCGGTAAGCACCTTCGAATTCTGCCGTTTCCAACCCGTCGAAGAAGTCATGCAACGGCCATCGTGAAACCGGCCCGCGCGCGCCGCCGAGCATGAACACTTCGCGCTCCAGCACTGGCCCGAACGCGTGCAGCATGCGTGCGGCGCCGGGTGGCGGATTCTTCAGCATCTCGAGCGTCAACCCGAATTGCGAACGATGAGCGGTCATCGCGTCCAGCTTTCGTTGCAGATAGGAGCTGGCGTCAAACGAGGCCGCGACCATTTCGGGTGCTATCGCGAAGACGTCGGGGTCAAGATCGTCGAGGATGCCCCGCCCGCGACTGGCTTCGGCGAACGTGCGGAACACGTCTCGAAGCATCGCTCCGTAGAAGAGACGTTCCGGCGCCTCGGCGCCCATCACGCTGCTCGAGAAGAACGCGGCAGTGGTGGCCCGCTGAATCGCGACGTGATCGGGATGATAGTAGCCACCGTGTGGCTCGAACGTCATGACCACGTGCGGCTTCACGTCGGCGATGACGCCGCGGATGGCGGCTTCGACGTCGAGCATGTCGACGTTCGCCAGCGCATGAGGGTCGTCGTGCCGCTGTCGTTCCTTGCGCGCCGAATCATGAAATCCAAGAAGCACCGGCGGTTCGATTCCAAGCCGCGCGCCCGACAGTTCAAGCTCCTTTACGCGCAACGCACCGAGATCGTCGACAGGTCCGACCGACGGGTGTGGTTTGCCAGCCTCACCATTGGTGGCGCAGACGAGCGTGACGCGCGCCCCTCGATCGGCGAGCTGCGCGAGGATGCCGCTATGCAAGATCTCGTCGTCGGGATGAGCGTAGACGACGAGAAGTGACGCACGTCGTGTGTGAGTCATGATTGCACCTCCGTTCCCACGTCATTCGACGCGCACGGCTTTGACCGTCACTGGGTTGGCGATCGGGCCGTTCTGATTTGCTTCGGCGGTCACGAGGAGCGTGTCGCCGCTCAGCTTGAACGACCACGTTGTAAAGGCGCCGTGCGTCATCGCGGCGGGATTTTTCGCCGCAATCGGGCGCATCGTGATCAGGTTGCCCTTGATTTCGTAACTGCCCGCCTCACCGACGAACGGTCCCCACGCGGCGCGCAGCTGATCCGCGCTGGCCTTGGCGACATCGCCGATCACCGGCCGTGGTCCGTCGGCTTCGACCTGGACGCGGCTGTAGTGGCTGGCGGTGATGATGGTGAGGTTCGGTCGCGGTTCGGGGATCGTGATCGTCGAGGGAGTCGATCCGGGCATCGTGACCTCCACGACCTGCCAGACTCCCTGAATCGATCCGGTTTTGGTTTGTGCCTCAACGGTCGAGGCAAGAAGCAATTCGGCGCCGAGGAGCACAAGCAGCAACTTCTTGGTCATCACAACCCTCCTTGAAGAAACTCACTGTGAACAACTCCCAGGTTGCGGCAACCGTTCACGCACCTCAAGCGCAACGACGCGCCAGACCGGCGGTGGCGCGTTGTGGCGTGCCTGTGCGCTAAGCTTCGCGTGCAGTGAGCGACTCCCCGGATTCAAAACCGTCGAGGTCCGGTCAGCTTCCGAACGACCGATTGGATTCGTGGAAGGAGATTGCTGCGTATTTGGGCCGCGGCGTCCGTACGGTGCAGCGATGGGAACGGGAAGAGGGACTACCCGTTCATCGCCTCGCGCATGACAAGCGCGGGAGTGTGTACGCGCAACGAGACGAGTTGGCGGCCTGGTGGGACAGCCGGCGCGTCACGCTTGCGGGGCAACCGTCTGATGACGCGGGTTCGGACGTCCCGCACGTTTCGCCGCGCCTCGAGCGCATCACGCACACGGCGTCGATGACCTCCTGGCCGGCGCTTTCGTCCGACGCCCGCCTGATCGCATATGTGTCGGATGGCGGCCAGGACGGGACCACGCCTCAAATCTGGATTCAGCAGATTGGCGGAGCGGCGCTGCGCTTGACCAACGGCGAGCGCGAGTACTCACGTCTCTCGTTTTCGCCCGACGACACCCACATCGTCTTTACCGCCAGCGACCACGCCGGTCAGAACGTGTATGAGGTCCCGGCACTCGGCGGTGAACCTCGGCTCCTGCAGCGAGATGCAAGCTGCGGCCAAATTTCTCCCGACGGGCGATGGCTCGCGTGCGTCCCGCGCAATGCGATCGGGATACGCGTCGCCGCCCGCGATGGAATCGGTTTCCGAACGGTCGCGCCGGAACTGGTCGATGTGGCGTGTGCGACGTGGGCGCCGGACAGTAGCGCGGTTGTCGTCCACGCTCGCCCCGGAGCGGTACTCGAGCCTGATTGGTGGATCGTACCGGTCGGCGGCGGTTCGCCGACCAATACCGGCCTGGTGCGGTTGTTCCGGGAACGGCGAATGTTCACCATACCGACTGGCGTTGCGTGGGTCGAGGACTCGATCGTGTTCTCGGCCGCCGGTCCGCCTCACGGTGTCTGCCTGTATCGGCAGCGGCTCACTCCGTCCGCGTTTCAACCGGCGGGCCCCGCGGAGCAACTGTCGTTAGGTATCGAGTCGGCCTGGCTTCCGAGCGCAGGCGGTGGTTGTGTCGCCTTTGTCAGCAGCCGTGCAGACTCGAACCTCTGGTCCATCTCGTTGGACCGGGTGACCGGGATCGCGCACGGCTCACCCCGTCGCATGACACGCGGCCCATTTCCTCTCGGTTATCTATCGCTGACGAGCGACTTTCGAACGCTCGCATATTTCTCGTATCGGCTCGGACGCGGCGAGGTGTTCCTGCGAAACCTTGCCACCGGTTCGGAGCGCGCGCTTCTCGAGGCACCTGCAGGCGACAAGGGATATCCCGCGATCTCACCGGCAGGAGACCTTGTGGCCTACGGCACGAGGATGCCGGGCGGCGAGCAGGCACCACGGCCGATCTTCATCGCTTCCCTGAGGGACGGGACCTGGCGAGAGCTTGGAGGTGATTGCGGCGGTCGTCCGCGGGAGTGGGTTGACGAGCGTGTTCTGGTGATTGAGCGGTTCGCGCGGCTGAATTCGGTCGCCGTCATCGACACCGAAACCGGCGAGCAGCGCGAGCTGCTGCGGAGCACCGAGCTGTCGATCAGAAATCCACGGCTATCGCCCGATCGCCGGTGGATGGCCTTCGATGCGTCGCGGCCTGGCGAAATGTCCACTGTGTCTATCGCTCCATACCGCGAATCTCCGGTCATCGAGTCGGATTGGATCGTCGTGGATCAACGAGCAAGCCATCCGTTCTGGTCCGCCGATGGCCGTTTCATTTATTACACGCCCATTGGCACCAGCCCGATGGTGCGCAGCGCTGTCCGCGGCCGCGGTTTCGACTCCACGGCAGGATTGGTCGAAGGCGAACCGATCGCAGTCTACGCGTCGATTGAAATGATGATGCCTGCGTACCTTCCGGGTACAGCCCCAATCGCCGCGCCGGATCAGATCATCCTGGTGCTCGGCGACTTTACCGGCGACATCTGGCTCATGGATCTGTAGAGCCCCACCAGCCTCACCGTCCGAACTCGAAGGATTGGTGGCTCCGGTCGGGGGCGTCAACAGGAAATGCTGACTTCAGCGGCGCTCGGATGCGAATCGTGGTTCCGCGATCCGCACCGGAAACAATGTACAAACTGCCGCCGACGGCACGCGCCCGGTCCTCCATGCTGATGACGCCGACGCCGCTGGTGTCGCCATTGACGGCGTCAAGACTGAATCCCTTCCCATTGTCGGTCACGATCATCTCAATATCGTCGCCAGACCTGGTGAGCGAGACGGTGAAGCGATGCGCCGCACCATGTACGACGCCGTTTCGAAGCGATTCCTGAGCGATTCGAAAAAAACACACCGCGATATCGTCGGGCACGTGTTGGAGATCGCCTTCGGACGCAAATGTCACCTGCACGTTGTGCCGCTTGGTCACTTCGGTGCAGTGCGTCTTGATCGCGGGAACGAGGCCGAGCACCCGGAGGGTGGCGGGATGCAGGTCGTGCGAGAGTCGCCGGACCGATTCAAAGGTCCCGCGCGTATCGTGGGCGAGCGCCGCGAACGCCCGTTGCGTGTGGACGTCTCCGATGCGTCCTGACGAGTTGCGGAGACGGTCGATTGCCGTGGAGACCATCGCCAGCCGCTGGCAGATGTCGTCGTGGAGGTCCTGCGCGACGCTTGCGCGTGCGGCTTCCTGCGCGTTGATCAGGCGTCCCGCTAATAGGCGGATTCGATCGTAGCTCGTTCGAAGCGATGCTTCGCGTGCGCGTACGACGCGCTCGGCGCGCCGGCGCCTCTCTCGCTGCGTCAGCAGTCCCGTGATGAGCAGCAATTGCGCAATGACGACGACGATCGTGCCGGCGATGTACCAACCGTACGATTCCCACATCGTGGGTGTCCTGAACAGAATGAGCGATCCTGTCGGAAGTCTTGACGGGTCGATGCCCCAGCGGTGGATCTGACGCCAGTCAAAGATTGGCGCCAGCGACGGAGATGCAATAGCTATCTCCTCGGGCCGGGTGCCCTCGAGGACCCTGAGCGTAATCTCGCCAACACGGGTTCCGTCAGCCTCGTTGGTTCGCATCATGCCGCCGACGATCCCCTGGCCCATGTAGATGTCGGTGCCCGCATAGACGGGGACCGAGGAGGCCTTGGCAATGCTCCTCAGCAACTCGTCCGGGTACTCGACACGCTCCATGTCAACAGGAGAGTAGCGGGCGTAGAGGACCAGGCTCTGCGGAGGCAGGGCTTTGACAACGCCGATCATGGCGGCCAATGAGCTTTCGCCGATGTAGGTAAGCCGCACTCGCTGCGCGAATCCGTCCAGCGTCGACTGCACTCGCTGCGTGTATCCCTCAACCGCCGGCGCATACGCGATGACAAAAACCTGTCGGACCGACGGGTGCAGCTTCAGCGCCAGTTCCACCGTCTCGCGAAGCGCGACACCGCGCAAAATCCCGGTGACACCCGCTGTCGTACCACGAACAACGGCATCCGGTACGGTGGTGGCGAGAAATACGATCGGTACGCCTGGGAACAGCTCGTCCCGAACGCGGATCGTGAACTCCAACGCGACCACTGTATTCGCGATGAGCACGTCGATGCGCCGACCGGCGAACTTCAGACGGATCGATTCGCGCAACGCGTTCGACGCCGTTTCAAGAGTGAACTCCTCCGACTCCAGATACTCCGTGAAGTAGTTGACGGTCGTGCTGCTTGACGAGAGGAGGACGTTGCGGATGGCTCTGTCTGTTGTTTCACTTCCTGGAAAGAATTCGGGGCCGCCGTGAATGGCCAACACCGTACGTGGTGCGTGCGTCTGGCTCTCGGCCGCCGCCGCCGTGGACAGGCAGCCCACTGTGGCGGCGACGATGACCGGCGCCATCACACCTCGCGCAAATATTCGGACGCGCGTAGGCGCTCGCTCCACGGCGATCGCCCGGAACCGCACGGTCACGACCCCTTCAACTCGTCACCGGAGATCGTGCGGCAGCCCGCATGATTGCAGTCGGTCCGCTGACGTCTGGAACGCTGACCGGCTGCGGCGAGTGAATCGGAGCTTTGATTCGAATCGCGGTTCCGTGCTGCCCCCCGGAAACTATGAACAGAGTCCCGCCAATCGCGCGTGCTCGCTCCTCCATACTGATGACGCCGACGCCGCTCCCCTCGCGACTCACCGCGTCGAAATTGAATCCACACCCGTTATCGGTCACGGTCATCTCAAGGTCATCCCCAGACCTGGTGAGCGAAACCGTCACTCGATTGGCTTCACCATGTTCAACTCCATTTCGCAGCGACTCTTGAGCGACGCGGAAAAAGCAGACGGCAACGTCGTCGGGCACGTACGGGAAATCGCCTTGCGTCGTGAAGATCACCTCCACGTTGTGCCGCTTCGCCACTTCCCTGCAGTGCGTTTTGAGCGCCGGAACGAGGCCCAGGACGCGCAGCGTGGCCGGATGCAGGTCGTGCGACAGTGCCCGAACCACCTCGAACGTCCCATGCGCATCCCGCGCGAGCGCGGCAAAGAGCCGTTGGGTTTTGGCGTTCTGGATATCGCCGGACGAGGTCTTCAGACTGTCGATCGCCGTAGAGACCATCGCCAGCCGCTGGCAGATGTCGTCGTGGAGGTCCTGTGCGAGGCTCGCGCGCGCCGTCTCCTGCGCATTGATGAGTCGTCCGGCTAGCAAACGAATCTGGTCGTAGCTTTTTCGCAGCGATGTCTCGCGCGTACGGATGATCTGCTCGGCACGACGTCGTCGAGCTCGCTGTGTCAACAGTCCCGCGATAAGCGCCAGTTGCAGGCCGACGACCGCAAACGTGCCGACGACGTACCATCGGTACGCTTCCCACATCGTCGGCGTCCTGAACAGAATGCGCGAGCCTGGCGGAAGCGTCGACACGTCGAGCCGCCAGTGCTTCACCTCACGCCAGTCAAACATCGGCACCGTGGACACCGAGCCGGTCGGAATGTCCCCTGGCGACGTGCCGTCGAGTATCTGCCGCGCGATCTGACCAAGGCGGGTTCCGGCGCCATCCGAGGTGCGTATCACGCCGCCCACCACGCCACTGCCGATGTAGAGATCGGAGACGCCGTAGATCGGCACACGAGAGACTCCGGCGATGAGCCGCGCAATGTCGTCTGGATGTACATTCGGGGCAGGCTCGTCGGGTGCGTAACGCGTGTAGAGGATCAGGCTCGGTGGCGGAATCGCCTTCACCGCCGAGAGCAACGCCGGGATGGTTCGATCTTCAACATATGTGAGCGTGACACGGTCGGAGAATCGACGTAATGCCGACTTCACTTTGTCGTCGTACCCCGCGACCGTTGGCGCGTGCGCCACGACGAATACATGTCTCGCCGTCGGCTGTAACCGCAGCGCGAGCTCCAGCGTTTCGCTGAATGGCGTGTCGTTCAACACGCCGGTGATATTGGGGACGCTGCGATCGAGGACAGCCTGCGGTAACGCGACGGCGAGGAACACGATGGGTACGTCCGGAAATAGTTCCTTCCGGTAGCGAAGTGTGAACTGCAGTGCCGCGGAAGCGACTGCAATCACGACGTCAATGTGGCGCCCCACGTACTTCCGGAGGATGTAATCCCGCAGCGCTGTCGACGCCGTTTCTGCGGGGAACTCCTCTGTCTCGAGATATTCCGCGAAATAGTCGACTGGCGCGTCCGAATGTGCCATCAGGGCGCCCTGGATAGCCGCGTCCAGACGTCCAGTGGAGGGGTCGCTCTCAGAGCCCCAATGAATACTCAGGACGGTTCGAGATGGCTGCCGCGTTTGAGCCGCAGCGGACGGGCACACAAAGCCGAGGACGACGGCGGCGGCCGTCACACCTCGCAAGCCTTGCTGCAGACGCATCTTAGAAGGACAACTTCGCTGCGAGCTGAATCTGCCGCGACGATCCCGCCTCGCCGGTGGGAAGGCGCGTGCGCGAGATCTTGCCGAACATCGGGCTGCCGACCACGTTTCCGGGCGGACCGAAGTTCGCGTGGTTGAAGAGATCGAAGGCGTCGATGCGGAGCTGCAGCACACGATCGCGTCCTGCCGCCACCCTTTTCATCACGGACAAGTCGGTGTTGACGAACCCCGGGCCGATCGCCGCGTTGCGGCGCAGATTGCCGAAGCCGTTGGCGGCCGCAAACGACGATGCATCGAACCAGCCATCCACCGAACCTGTGATTCGAACCGGAGCGACCAAATCTGGACGCACGGTATTGGCCACACCGTTGAGCGTGCTGTTGTTCGTGACGATGTTGACCGGATTGCCGCTCTGAGCCTGGACGATCGTGGCAAGCTGCCATCCGCGGGTGAGCGCATGGCCGGTGAACGGTAGGTCGTAGATCGCGTTGATCACGAATCGATGGCGCGCGTCGAAATCCGACAAGCCGTACTCGCCGGCAATGTCGTACCCGTTCTGCACCGCGAAGCCCGACGAGTTCAGCGAATTAGTGTCAAGCGATTTGGATAGCGTGTATGAGGTGTCGAACACCAGTCCGCGCGAGAGGCGCTTGTTCGCCGACACCCAGAGGCCGTTGTAGCTGGAAAAGCCGGTGCTTTCGACCTGCGTGATGGTCCCGAGCGGCTCGCCCGGACGGATGGGACTCCCCATACTGACCGACGGGAACGGAAGGATGCCGTTCACCGGCTGGTTGATGTTGCGCGAGATCCGCAGATTCGCGCCGCGGGATCCGAAGTATCCGATCATCGCGGAGAGGTCCCGGGCGATCTGCCGCTGTACGTTGACGTTCCACGAGCGCATCGACGCATTTTGAAACCGCGGATCGATCGTGACCGGCGCCAGACGGACCGGCTGTGTCGCGGTAACGGCAGCGCGCGGTGAGATCGAACCGGTTGCCGTCAACGGCGTCGCAAACGGCGGATTGCCAGTCGTGTCACGCACGGCGGTTGTGCCCGGCTGGTCCACAGCCGATCCGTACGCGGCTCGAATCACGGTGAGACCGTCGCCCCACGGGGTCCATGCGAGACCGAGACGCGGCTCGAAGTTGCGGTTGTTCTGTTGGTAGATGCTTTTGAGGTTGACGCCTATCCGGGCCAGCGACACTGTGGGTGCGTCGAAGACCACGAACTGGTTGTCACGCTCGGTGGGCGTCACATGCCATTCATAACGCAACCCGAGGTCGAGCGTCAGGTTCGAACCGATGCGAACACCGTCCTGGGCGAAGAACGACAGAGCGTCCTGGGTAATGTGGCTCGTTCGTCTCCCGAGCGTGATGTTGAACGCGTTGGCGGTTCCCGTCAGAAACGCAGCCATGCTGGGGAAGTTGAACTGACCGGTGCCCTCCGCGAAGTTGTTGTTGAGGAACCGCCGATACTCGCCACCGAACCGCATCGAATGCCGGTCGACGACGCGGGTCATGGTGTCGTTGAAGACGTAGAGCGAGTCTTTGCGTCCCTGCGGGGCCGCCGCCGGTCCGCCGAAGTTGAGCGCGCCGGCGACGATGATCTGCGGCAACCCGACTGGATAATCAACGCCGTTAACGATTCCGAAATCCACGGGATTGAGAACCGCCGCCGGCAGCGTGTGGCCGTCCTGAGCAGTCTGGCCGAACCGCGCTTCGTTCAGCAGCGATGCACCGAACGTGTGCGTCTCGTTCACGGTCAGGGTGCTCTTCCAGACACCACGCACCTGCCCGAACCCCGGAATATTCGTCCCTGACGGTGACGGCTCCCGGTTAGAGACCTGTTGCCGACCCATGAATGCCTGAATGCGGTCGCTTGTCCCGGCGTTGTGCCGCACATCGGCGGTCCAGGTGTTTTCATGGACGACAGCGTTACCGGCGCCAACAAACCGAGGTACGCCGTCGGCATCGAAGTAGTTTGCGCGGGGAATCAATGGAAGCAGGCGCGCGATGGTCGCATCGTTGACCGCCGCACGTTGGGCGTCACTGGGAACGACGGCCTGCAGATCGAGTCCCTGCCGTTGCCGCAATCCTTCGTATGTCGCAAAGAAGAATGTGCGGCCGCGAATGACGGGACCGCCAAGCGTCGCTCCGAACTGATTTCGGTTGAACGGATGCGGATCCGGGGACGTGAACTCGAAAAAATTTCGCGCGTCGAGCGCATCGTTGCGGAAGAACTCGTACGCCTCGCCGCGAAACCGGTCCGTACCCGAGCGGGTAATCAGGTTGACGATAGCGCCCGACACATGCCCGTATTCCGCGCGGAATGTCGAGTTGTCCACCTTGAATTCCTCGATGCTGCCGACAGGCGACGGAAAGCCGATCGACCCGAAGGTCATGTTGTTGGTCGTCACGCCGTTGATGACGTAGGCGACTGCCTCTTCGCGATTACCGGCGGTGTTGAACGCGAGCGCTCCGGTTCCGCGAATCGGTGTCGTTGAAAAGCCGGTCTGTGATGGCGCCACGGAACCAGGGACCAGCAGTCCCAGATCCACGAAGTGGCGGCCGTTGAGCGGACTTCCACGAATTGTTTGGGGCGATACCACGTGCCCGACGGTACTTGTTGCCCGGTCGAGAAGCGGTAGTTCAGCGGTGACGATCACTGCCTCACTCTGGCCACCGAGATTCAGCCGGAAGTCGCGCACCAGCGTGCGGCCGACCTCGAACGTCAGCTTCTCGATGATTTCTGGTCGGAAACCCTCGGCTGCTGCGGTGACCTCGTAGGAGCCTGCAGGTATCGCGGGGACGTTGTATCGGCCGTCCGCGTTGGTCGCCACGACCGTGCGGAAACCTGCCTCTTGATTCCGGACGGTGATGGACGCGCTTTGCAGAGCTGCGCCGGAGCTATCCAGCACGCGTCCTTGCAGTGTCGCGACCGTTTGCGCATGTACGGCCGCCGGGCAACCGAGCAGAAACAGAAGGAGTGCAGGAATGCGACCCACTCGGGCTCTCGAAAAGCCGAGTATCTTCTCGACGCTAACTCAGATCAACGTTTGCACACTATTTGTTGTGATCTCCGATTGCGTGCAGCGGGTCGCTTTCCCCGACGCGCACTCTGGCGCGCATCGACTGGTCTTTCCGGGAAGCGCCCGCCTTCTTCCCCTCTCGCGAACGACGCACCTACTAATACGGACGGGCTGGACCAATCTGCGGCGCCCGCACCGGCTTGGCCATGCCGAAGAAGATCACGACGCCCTGGCCTCCGCAGCGCGTCGAGAGGGCTTCCGCAGCGCCAGGAAAGCAGCTATTGATGTCCTGCCAGTTATTCATCACCCACACATCCCCGGCAGGCGAGATCGCCAGGTCAGTTTGCATCTGCAGGCCGCCGCCGACGCAACCACCAGGCGGCGCGATCTGATCACGTGTTCAAGGATGTCGCCAGACCGTTCTTGGAACACCTGAAGGAAACAATCGTTCAGTTTTACGGCGATGATCCGCAGAAAAGCGCGGACTATGGCCGGATCGTCAACGACCGTCACTTCGATCGCCTGGTGAGACTGCTGGTGAGCGGAACGATTTATCACGGCGGTCAGCACGACATAGCCGATCGTTTCATCGCGCCAACGGTGTTGGTCGATGTGTCGCCGGACTCGCCGGTGATGCAGGAAGAGATCTTCGGTCCGATCCTCCCGATTCTTGAAGTCGGTCACGTCAACGAGGTCATCGATTTCGTCAACGCGCGAACGAGCCCTTTGGGCTTGTACCTGTTCGCCGAGGATCGATCCGTAACGGAGCAAATCCTAGCGTCCACAACGTCAGGCGCTGCGGTGGTCAACGACTGCACCATTTAGCCGATCGTTCACGACTTGCCTTTCGGCGGCGTGGGCAATTCCGGGATGGGGAAGTATCACGGCGAGTGGGGATTCCGCGCATACACGAACGCACGCCCCGTTTTGTCACACAGCACACGAATCGACTTCGGTGTCCGCTACCCGCCCTATGACCGCAACAAGGTGTTGCGGTCCATCGTTGTTCCGTCGTAGCGACGGGGCACCTCCAAACGCCCGTCACCTCGGGAACCTCTCGAACATCTTGTCCACCTCTTTGTTCACGCGTTTGCTGTCGTGCTCGGGTGACGCGTGTTCGTGCACATGCCTCTCCACCAGGCCACGCCACAGCAGCTCGCCGGTCCGCGCGTTCTCCACGTCGACGACCAGTGTGCCGATGGTTCTGTCGTCAATCGTCGTGTACCATCCCGCGCCGCGCGACGGGCCCCAGCCGGTGTAGTACGGGTCGTAATTCCAGCCAAACGCGTAGCCCATTCCGCCCCACCAATACGGATTGCCGTTCCAATATGGACTGCCGGTCACGGTGAACTCGGTCCTGACGACTCTTCGCGTACTCACATACACGTCGGGGTTTCGGTCGACCTGTCGCAGACCTCGTGTTTCGAGCTGCGCTGCTATCGCCGCATGGGTCTGCTCGGTAATGAGCGGATTGTCATATGAGCTCTTGTCCGCTGTGCTGTCGGTGACCCGGCTGTCCTTGAAGGCGAATGTCTTCATGCCCGTGAAGTCCGCTTCGGTGACGTCGTGGCTGACCTTCTGCGCTGCAGCCGGGACGGTAAGCAGCATCGCGACAACCAGGCCGATCAGTATCCGGTCGATTCGTGTCATAAAACCCCCACGTCAACAGCGCGCACGCTGTCGTCGCGGAAGAAAAGCGCAAGAAATCTGCCTCGGTTCGCGGTTCCGTACGTTCGCGCCGGTCTGCACGGCCGCCACTGCATGGCAACGCGCTGATGTTCCGATGACAACAGGGGCTCATGTGAAAGCACAGGAACAAGCGATGGCGGTCTGGTGCCGCGAGACCCATCAGCACGCTCGCCGGGGCAGTCCGCAGTCAGCGGTCGGAAATGAGACGAGCTCGGCGCAAAGACAAGCGGCGGTGAATTGTTCTGCGAATTCAGCCGCCGCTTTTTTAGGAGAGGGCGAGAGAAGAGCAGCCGGCCCGGCGCCGAGGAATATCTATTCGCTCGGCACCGTTGACCGTGCCGTTCCCTCGCATCGCGTGACGCAAGTGCAAACGCGCGCCCAGTGGAATTCTGGCGATTTTTTCAACGATCCGGGGCCGAAGTCTTCCTGATGGAAGGTTTTTGTTCGCAGGTTCTGCCGTGCCTCCTGTTCCCCATTTCGTATGGAGTACCGCCACCGCTCCGAACATAAGTCATCGGTCATGGCGACTCGTTCGCGGATCAGGCCTAATCGTGCTACTCGCCTGCGGGCACATCGGTTGCCTCGTCGGTTGCACCGCGTATGTCCGAGGGGCAGACCAGGAAGCGCAGACGTCGTTCGTCTCGAAATCGCCGGCGGCGCGAGGTGCGCGTTGCGGCGATTTCCGTCATTGCGGCGTGTGCCGTCGTTGCCGCCTTTGTGTGCGCAGTCCTGTTTCTCGAGCCGTTGCAGGAGGCACGGGTCGAGCTGCTCAAGGCCGCGACCGAAGCGGTCCTCGCGCACGACGTCGATCTCGAACCCGCGCGCGATGAATCCGCGCGAACTGTCTACCCGTTTTCCGTGATTCCGGGCGGCGTCCGTTCCGCCGAGGAATTCGCCGAAGCGGTGGCAACGGATCCGGCAGTCGGTGCCCACTACGGCGACGTGATGCCCGCGGCGATGCATGTGAAAACAGTGGATGCTCCGCGGGCGGCCTATATGTCGTACCGCATCGGCGATCAAATTTACTGGACGAAGCGGAAGCTCGCGCTTCACGAAGGCGAGCAGGTGCTCAGTGACGGAAGCGTGACGATTCGAAGTCGATGCGGCAATCGGTTGGCGGACGAGCCGATGCAGCCGACCTCCGAGGCGGAGCCACCGGTGGAGGCGTTCGAGGGTCCGGTGCCGCCAGTCGTGGCAGCGCCGGGGCCTGAGGTGGTTCATCCCGTCGGATCACTGCTTCCTCTCGCGGCGATGCCGCCGTTGGAACCTGGGATGCAGCCGGTCGACAGTTCCGACCCGTGGGCCTCGGTTCCATTCGCCTTCGGGCTCGGAGCATTTGGTATTCCGCTCTTGACCGACAGCTCGGTCGGCAGTCCCGCGGATGAGGGGTCCGACGAACCGATTGCGTTCGTGTTTCCGCCAACAATCACTGACGGCGATGGCGGCGGTGGTCCCAACCCGCCGGGGCTGATCGTTGAAGTTCCAGGCCTGAGCACATTGAATCCACCTTCGGACGACCATCCATCCGACGGCATTCCTGGCGGACCACCGCTTGGCGGACCGGAGATTCCAGGCGGCGGCTCTAATGGCGAGCTGCCGCGGCCGGTCGTGCCGGAGCCGACCTCGCTCACGCTGTTCGGCACGGGCGCGCTCTGGATGGCGATCAAGCGCTACCGCCAAGGCAAACCGTAGGGGCCGACCTCAAGCCAAAACGTAGGGGCCGACCTTCAGGTCGGCCCTCGACCGCGACGCCAAATTTCGATGTAACCTTGTCGCGTCTCCCTGGCTCGTGCCTCGGAATATCGCGGAGGTGTAGCGTGATCACCAGGCGACAGCTTCTTGCACTCGCAGCGGCTGGTGCTCTTCTTTCGGCCGCTCCGTCATTCGCACATCACTCCTGGCCCGTGGACTTTTCGAAAGAGGTCACCGTCAGGGGCGCTGTCACGTCGTACAACTGGGGCAATCCACACGTCATGTTCGGCATGGACGTCCAGGGCGCCAACGGCAAGATGGAGAAGTGGAACGTCGGCGGCCCGAGCACGAACCGGATGGCGGCCAACGGCTGGGAAAAGGCCACGCTCAAGCCGGGCGACGTCGTGACTGCGATGGGGTATCAGTTCACCGATGGTCAGAAGATTCTTCGCCTGCAGAAGATCGTCATGGCCAACGGCAAAGAGATGTTTCTGTACGGTAGATAACCGACGCTAGTCCTCGCGCCGCGTCATCCGCGCGCGGCGCTTCCTCTCCGCTTCACAACGTTTCAAATTTTTTACAGCGCGCAGCCTGTTCGGTTTTGCGCGCTTCGTCGTTGATCCGCGCGTGGAGGACGACTGGAGAGCCGCATACGTAGGCCTTTAGTCGCATTGGTGCGCGCGGCAAACGGGCTTTAGTCGCATTGCGGCGCGCGCGACCTGACTCTACATTCGAGGCAAACCGTACGGACAGAAACTGACACGGGATGACCGATCGGCCGCGACGCTGCCGATCCTCCGCGTTCACTCCCCATATTCGGAGGCTTAGATGGATAGGAACTTAAGTGATAGAAGAAAACGCAGTGACGCGACACGACGCCGGCACCAACGCTGGCTCTACTCAATTGCATTGACGGTGATGGCGGGGATGATCTTCGTCCCAATCCTGCTGGCAGTGCATGACACGGGTGCCTTCGAACTCGACGGGGACGCCGTGTCGCTTAATGTGCCAGAGGATTGGGACGACATCTATAACGCCGTCGTTAACAGCGGGAGCACCGCCGCGGTCGCCACTTCATTTACGGCGGACAAACTCCTCGCCGACGGGACGGAATCGCTCAACGCGACCATCTTCACAGGCGGCGGCTCCAAGGACGGGATAGACATCAACCAGTGGGCGTGGAAGGACGGGGCGGGTGGCCTGCCGGACAAGGACAACCTGCTGCATAGCTTCGCGGCCCGATACTCGCTCACCCCCACTGACCCGGCTAGCTTTGGGACAGGTACGCCTCCGCCGGCGATTCCGCCGAATTCAACGGTATGTTTCAACGGCACCGGCGACCTCAATAGGGACGGCAGCATCACGGCTCCCGAGGTGGCTTTCAATGCGAACAAGAAGTGCGAAGTGCTTTACTTCGGCTCGGATCGCTATGACAACAGCGGCGACGCCCAGCAGGGGTTCTGGTTCTTCCAGAACGCGATTTCGCTCGGAACCAACAAGATAGGCGGCGGCTCCGGCTTCAAAGGCGTGCACAAGACGGGCGACCTGCTGATCATCAGTGACTTCAGCAACGGGGGCACGACCTCAACGATTAGCGTGTACGTGTGGGACACGAGTGTGAGCGGTAACTTGAAGCTCCTCCAAACCTCCGCGGCGGCCAACTGCGCGACCGCTTCGGCGGGCGACGCGTTCTGCGGGATTGTCAACGGAGCCAATGGCACGTCGACTGGTGGTTGGACGTTCACTGACAAGTCCAACCTCTCGACGTACCTGAACGGCGAGTTCTATGAGGGCGGCGTTAACCTTACTCAGCTCGGCCTCGGTGACGAATGCTTCGCGAGCGTCGGTTCCGAGACCCGCTCGTCGACCTCGACCACCGCGACGCTGAAAGACTTCGTCCTCGGCGGCTTCGGCAAGTGCACGGCTACGCTTTCCACGCAGGTGTCGAACGCCGGGCCGGTCGCTCCGGGCACGGGCGTCCACGACACGCTCACCGTCACGAGCAGCAACCCCTCGAAGACGGCGTCCGGAACCGTGACGTGGTTCCTCTGTAAGACGAGCACGGGCGCCTGCTCCTCGGGCGGGGACAACATCGGAACATCGACGCTGAGCGGCTCGGGCGGCACCGCGACCACAAACTCTGCGACCGTCAACACCAGCACTCTGGGCAACCTCACCGCCGGACGTTACTGTTTCCGTGCCGAATGGCCGGGCGACTCGAACTTCGCTGACGGGCCATACGCGGAGTTCGGCGGCGAGAATGGCACGAACGAGTGCTTCACCGTGAGGGATACGTCCAGCATCTCGACCGCTCAGAAGTGGCTGCCGCAGGACACTGCAACGGTCTCGAGCTCGGGTGGCACCATAAGCGGCACTGTTGTGTTCAGCCTGTACGAGAACGGCGACTGCACAGGTACGGCGGCAACGACGTTCACGGACACGACGGCTGACGCTCAAGGTGGGTTCGAAACCAACAACTCGACCTACTACACATCGAGTAAGACCATCTCCTGGTCGGCGGTTTTCACGCCAACTGATAGCAACGCCATGCAGGGTTCGACCACGACTAGGTGCGAGAAATCGGTTCTTACGATCACTAACTCCTCCAGCGATTTCCCGCCGCCGGGGCCCTAACGGGGTTGCGAGGTAGAGGACATCAACGACAGAGAGGCCCGGGCAAGATGCCGGGCCTCTCGTTTTTTGCGGGGAAGCGCGGAAGTAGAAGTTTGGCGGCTAGGTGTCCGCGATGAGGCTCTTCGACCCGAATTGGGAGATCGCGTTTGGTATCGAGCGATTGCCACGTTCCAAGCGTCGGACCGCGCTTCAAACGCGGTTTGAATTAATTTGCTCGGAACACCTTCTCATGAAGTCGCCGACCGACGAATAAGGTACGTGGCCCTGCAACGGAATGGGTTTCGCGACCGACTGGAAAGCGCGGTGTCCGATTACATCTGAATCGGGCACCGCGCCGACGGGCCTATTGCCGTACAGCCGGATTATGCGCCGGCCGCAAAGCTCACCGACGCGAGGGTGTTGACCTTCGTGCCGTTGAACTGATCGAGAGTTGCGACGCAATCCGCCGCACCTGATTGCCACACCTGAGAGGACAGAGTGATCGGGTACGACGCGGTTGGAGTCCTCACCGCGCCTAGAACAACCGACCCGTTCTGAGAGCACACCAAACTGACCTGGTTCCAAGTCTCTGTCGTTGAGATATCAAAGCTGATCGCATCACCCCAGCTGATGATGCCGTCGGCGTTATAGTCGCCGACGAGCGTGGGCTCGATCGCGGAACTGGGGGTCCCGATATTGCCGTGTCCTTTTCCGCGGCCGGCGCCGAAGGTCTCCAGCGAAGCACTCCCGCCCGGTTCCGACGATGCAACCATGCTAGGCGACGGCGCGAGCATATTAGCTGTGTTTCCTGTGTCGGAGCAGTTGGAGCTGCTCGCCGCCAA
>DASTZI010000284.1:0-27059 GCA_035764385.1 Vicinamibacterales bacterium | reverse complement strand
ACATTTGCAGCGGAACGAGCGTCAGGCCTTTCTCCGCCGTCCGTCCGATCAACTTCCGAATTTCATGCCGATGCAGGAGCAGCTTGCGCTGGCGCATCTCGTCGTGCGTCGCGTAGCCGCGGTGGCTATATGGACTGATATGCACGTTCATCATCCAGACTTCACCGCTCTCGGTGCGCGCGTAGCTGTCGCGCAGGTTGACGCGTCCCTCGCGGATCGCCTTGACCTCCGTTCCGAGAAGCGCGATGCCCGCTTCATAGGTTTCGAGGATGTGATAGTCGTGGCGTGCCTTGCGATTGTCGGCAATAACCCGTTGAGCCTTTTCGCGCTCGGCCTTCTCCGGCACAGCTCAACGAATATACTCGACGCGTAGACGCTTCGTGGTGCCCCAGACGGACAACGTGACCCACTCGCCGGGCGTGCGGTGGCCGGCGTGGACGCCGACGTCGATGGCGGTGGTCGTCGGCAGTGTGGCGTTCGCGGTGCGATATGCGCTGACGGGCGCGATCGAAAACGACCATTTCATCACGTTCGCTCGCGCCGTTCAGGTTCTCCACGGCGACTGGCCCGTTCGCGATTTCGAGGATCCTGGCCTTCCGCTTTCATATCTCCTGTCGACAGCCGTTGCGGCGTTATTTGGCCCGTCGCTCCTCGTTAACGTCCTGCTCTGCATTCTGCTCCTCGCCGTGACATCCGCCGTCACGTACCTGCTGGTCTTTCGCGCCACCGAATCGCAGATGGTGGCCATCGTCGCGAGCGCGCTCACCGTTGCCGTTTCACCGCGGCTGTACAACGCGACAAAAGTCATCGTGCCTGTCCTTGCCATCTGGCTTGGATGGCGTTACGCGGACAAACCGCGTTCTCGCGGACTCGTCCTGCTCGCGATCTGGACCGCCGTGGCATTTCTGCTGCGCCACGACTATCTCGTCTACGTCGCGCTTGGCAACGTCGTGCTGCTCATCGCGTGTCACGGTCGCGTGCCGCGAGAGGCGGCGCTGCGGGTGACTGCCTATGCAGTGCTCTCACTGTTGTTCATCCTGCCGTGGCTGGTGTACGTGCAGGTCTACGAGGGGCTACCCGCGTACTTCTCGTCCGCGGTGCGCTTCACGGAGGCCGAAGGCAGACGAACGGCAACGGGGCCGTCGACCTGGCTGTTCTTTGCGTTTCTCGCCATTCCAGCCGCCGGCATCATCGTGTCGTTCAAGCGGGGTTTGCATCTCACACGGGGGCAACTCGCCTCGGCCGCGGTGATGTTGCTGTCGCTCGATCTCGTATTTCTGCGTGACGTACTCGCGACGCGGATCCCAGATGTCGCCGGCCCGACGGCGGTCGTGGCGGCCGCCACCGCCGCACACGTGTTGTCGGCGCGCGCGGTCATGCGCGGCGCCATGATCGCCGCGATCGTGATCGTGCTTCTCCAAGTCACGACCAACGTCTACACACCTCGCCAGCCTGCCGATCCGGTCGGACGCCTGAGCGACATTACAGAGCGCCTGCGGCGTGTCTCGCCGGCAATCATGCCGAACCCCTCGCTCGCGCCGCTGATGGAGTATCTGGCGCGCTGTACCGCTCCCGACGACCGTATCCTCGTGGCGGGATTCGGCCCCGAGATTCCGGTGCTCGCACACCGGCCGTTTGCCGCCCGGCTTCCGACCTGGATTGCGGGCTACTACGATGACAGTTCGGATGTCGATCGAGCGGTAATGCAGCTCGGTCGCGAAACGCTCGGCGCGGCGGTGTTCCTCGATGGATCGGTGGTCGTCGCGCGCTTCTGGCCGGCACTCCTGCAAGCGATACAGAATCGCGGCTTCGAGGAGTACTCGTCTGCACCGATCAATTCGCGTGTGCGCGTCTGGTTGCCGCACATGGTTGACGCGAGCCGCGACGCCGCGACAAACCTGCCCTGCCCTCCACACTGAAATCCAGGTGCTATGCTGTGCCGCGGATGCTTGGCACGGCGCTTCGATCGCCAGCGACAACGCTGGCTATCGTGCTCGCGGCGCTGATTACGATCCCGCTTGCAGACAGTCTGTACCGGATTCCGATCCAGGTCTCAGACAGCCTCGAGCCTATCGTGATCGCCGCGAAGTACGATTCCGCACAACATCTGCTGCGTGACAGCTTGACGTTTTCGCCGACCACGTTTCGGCCGTTGCGATACCTGCAGGCTCGAGCGTTGCTGGCATTCAGTCAAGCTACGGGCCTCACGTATCACGCGGTCTTCCGCGGCCTGCATGTCGTTTTGCTGCTGATGTTGATCGCGTTGTTCGTCGCGGCCGTCCGCGTACGCAACTGGCCGGATTTCGTCGCGTTCACCGTCGCGTTTCCCGTTTTGATCGGTATCCATACGTTCTTGTCCATGCTGCTCGAGGCATTTCCCGTGAACCATTTCGCGCAGGTTGGTGTCTGCGCGATGGGAGTGTTCGTGCTCGCGCAACGCCAATCACGCTGGTTTGTTCCGATTGCCGCCTGCCTGCTGCTCGCTCTCAGCCTGTCGGTAATCGAATCAGGAGTCATGGTGTGGGTCACCGTGATCTGCTGCGCAGCGGCCGGACTCCCGGGGATCAACCGGACGACCGTCGTCGCGACGACGGTCGTGCTGGCCGGATATCTTCTGCTGCGCCACATGCTCGGGATCTCCTCGCCGGGGATCGGTGGACACGGCAGCGGCTTCGGTGATCGCTTCTACTCTCCCGAGGAGCTGACACAACGCTTCGGTGCGCATCCACTTGGCTTCATGCTCTACAACGTCATAGGTGGTCTCGCGTCGCTGTTGTTCGCCGAGCCGCGCCAGGGCGTCTACTCTCTGCTTGGGGCGTGGCGTCAAGGCGAGATCCATCCCGTCGTCCTCATCAACGTGATTTCGTCGTCGGCAACGACCGCGCTGTTGGTCTGGTATGCCGCGGCTCGGCTTCCCAGAAGTCGGTCTGCCTGGTCTGATGCGGACCGCACGTTCGTTGCAGCCTGCTTGGCCTTCATCGTGAACGCCGCGTTCAATGCGGTCTACATCAAGGACGAGATCATGAGCCCGGCGGGGTTGTTCTATGCCGTTGCGACGTTCGTCGCCGTGCGCGCGGTGATTGACGCACCTCCGACGCGGACGGTCTCCGCGACAGCGCTCGCCACGTGCTTTCTCGTCACAATCGCCGCGTTGTGGACGTTTCGCGTGGTCGGGGGGCATTACCAGCTGCGCTACCATGCATTCACAACACGAAACGACTGGGTCGACGTGCTCCGGCCGGACAAACACGATGCCTGGCCCGAGAATCCGACCGAGCTCGCGGTGACGCAGCGGATTCGCGCCGAAGCAATCGGCCGGCGCACCACAAGTCCTTCCTTCATGCCCCGATGGTCGGATCGATACTGGGTTGAGTAGGTGGATAACCTCCGAGTGAAACGCGGTTTGACGTGGATGAGTGCCGGGCCGTGCCTTGTGCTCGCGGTCGTGAGCGCATGGTGGACGGTCGGGGCGCTGGCCGGCAACGGTTTGTGGCCGCCGGACGAGGTGACGTTGCCGGAAGCCGTCGCGACACGAAACAACGCGGAGGCCGTTCGCCTGATCGAAAAGGGCGCCAACCCGAATCTACCGGGTTACGTCCGCGATGGCTTGATCACCAACGGCTATGCGGTCACTGTCAAACCGATTGAAGCAGCGGTCGGGGCACAGCGTGCCGATTCGCTGCGCATGCTGCTGGACAACGGCGCATCCATCGATCAGGAGGAACTCACGGTGCTCCGCTGCCTCGAGCGAGCGCACCACGATTCGGGCGTCAGCGAGCTGCTCGCCGCGCAGTCGACGAGTGCCGTTGACTGCGCAGGCGTCCGTTCACCTCTGGAGCGAGCTCGATAGGACATGGTTGTTCAATCCCGTCGGCGTACGGTGGGGATAACCGCCGCGGCCGTGGGCGTGGTCGCGTTCGGTTTCCGCCTGGTGACGCTGCGTGACCTGACCAACGACCATTACATGCATCTCGCGTGGGCGCAGCAGCTGCTGTTCGGCCAGTTGCCGGGGCGCGATTTTGTCGATCCCGGGATGCCGCTGATGTATACGCTGTCGGCTTTCGTGCAACACCTATGGCCCGGCCCGTTCAGCGAAGCGGTGCTTACCTGCCTGCTCCTCGCAGTTGCCGCGTCGGCGACCTGTCTGGTCGCCACTGACCTGACCGGCTCGCTTGCATTCGGCGTCGGGGCAGCGATGTTTGAAATCGCGATGGGGCCTCGGCTCTATTCGTATCCGAAAATTCTGGTGCCTGCGGTTGCGCTGCTGCTGATTCAGCACTACCTGCGGCGGCCGTCACGAATCCGTCTGGTCTGGCTTGCGGCATGGACCGGGGTTGCTGTCCTGCTCCGGCACGACCTCGGCGTGTACGCCGCCGCTGGCATTGGCACCGCGCTCGTTGTGGCACACGGTCCGAACCGGCGGCAGATGGTGCGCGCTCTGACGGAGTACGCAGTAGCGCTTGTGGCACTCATGTCGCCGTACGTCCTCTTCGTGCTGTGGAGCGAAGGCGTCGGCGAGCATCTGCATGAAGCCATCGAGTTCGCGAAGGGGGAAGCACATCAACGATTCGTCACGCCCCCTGCGTTTCCGTTCTGGTCCGACGCCGGCGCCACGTCCTGGGGCCAGATGGATTCGGCGGTATTCCTGTTCTACGCCGCGCACGCGCTCGCCATCCTCTGCCTCGTCCTCCTCTGGCGATCGAACAAGCGTCCAACCGGACGCGAGCCGATTGCAGCGGCGGGCCTCGCGATGCTGCTGATGTACCTGCTGGTTGTCCTGCGGCATCCGATCGATTCACGCATCCAGGATGTCGCCGCCCTGCTTGCGATCAACGGCGCCTGGGCACTCGCCGAGTCATGGCAACGTGCGACCGTGGTCAGGGACGGAGCGGTACCGTCGCTGTTGTGGCGCATCATGCCGTTGTGCGTTGCGGTCATCGTCGTCGGCGGCAGCGTGGTGAACACGTGGATGCTTGCTGGCGTACCGGATCGCCTGAGGGAAACGCGCGTGATGGATGGCTTCGGGACCATCAGGCACACGATCGAGGTCGTCAAGGAGACAGGAACCGTCTGGCCGTGGGAGCGCTTCTGGCCGGCCGGCGATGTGCCGCCGGCGGTCCGTTACCTGCACGAGTGTACGACGCCTGATGATGCTGTCTTGCTCACGTGGGCGGCTCCTGAGTACTACTTCTTTGCGCAGCGGCGGTTCGCCGCCGGACACGCGCTCTTCCTCCCGCCAGACGCGTTTACGACGGCACACGACCAGGCGCGAATGCTCGCACGCATTCGACGTGAACGAATCCCGGTGGTGTTGATCAACGAAAGTCGGAATGACGAGTTCGCGAAGGCGTACCCAGCCGTCGAGCGACACATTCGCGATGGTTACGTGCCGGTTGGCAACTTCATGATTCGCGACGGTTCACTCATTACCGTTGCGATCGGCCGCGAGTTGAAGAGTACCGGTACTTATGCTCCCGAAGGCTGGCCCTGTGGCTTCGACAAACGTGCGGCGAGTAGCACGGCTTCGATCATGCTGGAGGGATCCGCAACCCCTTTGCCTGCGATGTCGAACGCCGTTCCATGATCGACCGACGTCCGGATGATTGGAAGCCCGAGCGTCACGTTGACCGATCGGCCGAACGCAAGCAACTTCACCGGAATCAGACCTTGATCGTGATAACACGCCACCACAGCATCGAACTCGCCGCGGGCGGCGCGGCCGAAGATGGTGTCGCCCGGGAACGGTCCGTCGATATCGATTCCGCGGCTTCGCGCGTCACCAACGGCGGGGCGCAGGATTGTTTCATCCTCTGAGCCAAGTAACCCGTCTTCGCCGGCATGCGGGTTCAGCCCGGCAAGCGCGAGACGCGGGCGCGCGATGCCAAACCGCGGAAGTTCTCGCGCGGTGAGATCGATGACGTCGTGGAGCAGGTCGCGGGTCAATAACCGCGGCACCTCGGCGAGCGGAACATGGACGGTCGCCAGCACGACTTTCAGCGGCTCCGACCAGAACATCATCGCCGCATGCCGAGCACCAGTGAGGTGCGCCAGCAGATCCGTGTGCCCTTTCCACGGCAACCCTGCCCGGGCAAAGGCGAGCTTGTTGACGGGAGCGGTCGCAATGGCGGCGACGCGTCCGTCGCACGCGTCGCGCACCGCATCGCAGACGGTCTCGTACGCGGCGCGTCCGGCCTCGGCCGACAGAACGCCACACTCGAACCGCACACCGGCGGGCGGCCCATAAATCTTCGGCTCGCAGACCTCCGTCACTCGTGAATCGTCGGCGGCTTTGCGCGCAATCTCGGGCCCGATGCCCGCCGGGTCACCCGCCGTGATAGCGACGACCGGTTTGTGCGTGTTCACGCTGACACCTGAGGCGTTCACAGTTCGAGCAGCAGCCAATCGGCGACGACCTTCGGGCTGGCGTTACGGTCGAGCGCGGCCAGCGCACGATCGACGGCCGCATATGCGTGCATGCTGCGTTGCGCGTCGAACGATGAGGCGAGTTTTTCGAGCGGCTGTTCGAGATCCGCGTTGGCGATCATCGCGCGATCCGCGCGCGTTGCGATGATCCCAACGTCGCGCAGCAGCGACCCGAGCGAACGGAGGCGAACAGCGAGTCTGTTTCGCTCCTCGGCGGGCGACCCCTTTCCCTCTGCCAGTTCGCGGGCGAGACTGATCCGTTTGACCGGATCCGTGTTCCGTGCCGTTTCCTCGAGAATCCGCTGCGCGGCGTCGCGCGCTTCGACCAGGTCCTCTGACTGTGATTCGAGGGCCCGGCCGATGCTGCCATCCGATTCCGCAGCCGCGATCCCAGCCTCCTGCTCCGAGTACCCGTGATCCTGAACCAGCACTCTGGCGACCTCGTTCGGCGAGAGCGGACTGAATCGAAGCCGGGGACAGCGCGACAGTACTGTCGGCAGCAGCGCATCCGGCATCGACGAGACGAGGATGAAAATCGATGCCGACGGCGGTTCTTCCAGTGTCTTCAGCAGTGCGCTCTGCGCGTCGTCGCCCGCCGCGTCGGCTTCGTCGATGATCACCACGCGCCGCCGTCCTTCAAATGGACGATATTGCGAGCGGTCGATGACGTCGCGCAGCTGTTCGATCTTGATCGTGCCCATGTCGCCGGGTTCGACAACGATGACGTCGGGATGAATTCCGCGGGCAATGCGCCGGCACGACGCGCACTCGCCGCACGCGTCGCGTTCGAATCCGTTCCCGGATTGCGGCTGGAGGCAGTTGACCGCCTGCGCGATGGCAATAGCGGTGAGGCGCTTGCCGACGCCGGGTGGGCCGGCCAGAAGCACGGCGGGCGGCATCGAGTCGCGCGCGATCACGCGCGAGAGCAGCGACAGCAGACGCGAATGGCCGACGATCGTGCGAAACGGCACGATCGCATTATCGCAGCGCCGGAAAAATTATCTCAGCGCCGGAAGATCCTGCCCCAGAATCCGCGCTTGGGTGGTTGTGCGTCGGAGGGGTCTGGCATGGACGCCGCCGGAACCGCGGCCGGTGGCGCATTCTGCGCCGGATGGGCACCGCCCGTCGCCGCGTCCGTGGGTGACTGCTGAGGCGTTCCTGTACCTGACGTCGCGGTAACGGCAGATCCCGTCTGTGCGTCGCCGGACGATGCGAGCACGTCGAGCCCGCGATGGAGTGGACAGTAGTCGGTCGGCTCGGTACCGCGAACGAAGTATTCTGTGTACAGCATCGAACGGTCGGTCGGATTCCCATCGCGGTCGAACATCACGGCCGACTCACACCCTGCGGTCGGCAGCTTGCCGCTGAGACGACAGACTGTGACGGGAACGACGGTCGCCGGCATCGTGAACCGGTCCGGTTTATCGTTCCGCGTCGCCGCTTCCATGAACCGACCCCATAGCGGCACGGCCAGCTCGCCCGCATATCCGTTGGCGATGATGGTTCGAGGCATGTCGTAGCCGATCCACACACCCGTCACCAGATGCGGCGTGAAGCCGACGAACCACGCATCGCGATAGTCGTTCGTCGTTCCGGTCTTCCCGGCGGCAGGCAGCGTGAAGCCGACGCGACGAGCCTGCCACGCCGTGCCGCCATTGATCACGTCCGACATCATCGACGTCATGATGAACGCGGTGGCCTCGCTCGTGACTCGGTCCTCGCGCGTGCTCGACATGTAGAGCACTTCTCCCGACGAGTCGTCGACGCGACGGATCAGGGACGGCTGTGCAAACATCCCCTGGTTCGCGAAGGCGGAGTACGCGGCCGTCATCGACATCAGCGTGACTTCACCCGACCCGAGTGCCAGCGAGGGCACTTCAGGAAGCCCGCCAACACCGAGCCGCTCGGCGTACCGGACCGCCGTCGGAATACCGATTTGTTGCAGCATCTGTACTGCCGCCCGGTTGCTCGACGTCTTGAGCGCAGCGCGCATGGTCATGTCGCCGCTCCCGCCGTGATCGTCCGGCACCCACGCACCCTGAAGCGTTGCGATTGGATTGTCGAGGCCGGTGATCACGGTTGCCGCTGTGAAGCCCTGTTCCAGTGCCGACGCGTAGACAAACGGCTTGAATGCGGAGCCGGCCTGGCGGCGCGCCTGCGTCGCGCGATTGAACCGGCTCTGGTCGAAGTTTCGACCGCCCACCATGGCGCGAACTTCACCAGTTGTCGGATCGAGTGCGACGAGCGCGGCCTGAAGAGGATCCGTGGATGGCGCAAGCGGCGTTACTCGGTTCAACTGCCGCTTCTCGATCTCTGCGAGCGATCGAGCAACCTCCCCTTCCGCAGCCTGCTGCATGGCGGGATCGAGGGTCGTATAGACCTTCAGGCCCCCTATGTAGACGCGTTCCCACCCGAAGCGTTGAACGAGCTGCTTCCGCACTTCTTCCTTGAAGTACTGGCCATAGGTCTCTTCAGAACGCAGGGCGTCGGCCAGATGCGGCTGGCTTCGCAGCGCGATCTGGTACGTGGCTGCATCGATCACGCGCGTATCGCGCATGGCCTGCAGGACGACGTTACGGCGCGCCACGGCGCGTTCGAGATTGATTGTCGGCGCATACGTCGAAGGCGATTTGACGAGCCCTGCCAGCAGCGCCGCTTCCGAGACATCGACGTCGCGGGCATGCTTTCCAAAGAAACCAAGTGAGGCGGCTTCGACTCCGTACAGTCCGTCGCCGAAGTACACCTTGTTGAGGTACATCTCGAGGAGCTGCTGTTTCGTGAACTCCCGCTCCAGACGCCACGCGAGGATCGCTTCTTTCACCTTCCGCCGCAGCGTCTTGTCGGACGTGAGGAAGCTTTGCCGCGCGAGCTGCTGTGTCAGCGTGCTGCCGCCCTGCGCCGCTCGATGCTCGCGCAGGTTCGCGGCCGCAGCCGCGAAAACTCGAATGAGATCGATGCCCCGATGCTCATAGAAGCGCTGGTCCTCGACCGCGATGACCGCGTCCACGAGATGCGGCGAGATGTCCGAGAGCGGCCGTTCGATGCGCCGTTCCTGAAAGATCGTGAACGCCGGCTGATTGTTTCGGTCGTAGAGCGTCGTGGCCTGCGCCATCGAGCCGACATCGCGCAGCTCGGATGTGGTCGGCAGGTCGTGAAAGATGTCGTAGACGAGCCACGTGGACCCACCGAGGATGGCGACGCCAACGATCAGCGTGGTGATCCAGGCAGCGAGCAACGCATTGGGATGAGCTCTCTCGATCGACTCGAGACGCTGACGAATGGCGGCGATGCGCTGCTGCAGGTCCAACATCGAAGTTGCCTAAACCCTTTCGCAACGCGTGTGCCACTGATGGCATTTCGCTTGCTGTTCTGTCCAGTAGGAAGCGCTGGCGATGCTGCATCGTGTATGGATTGTCCTCATCGCGCTGTCGATAGTCGCCGTCCTGAGTGAAGTCTGGATGCAGCGCTTCACCGCACATTCTCAACACGCGATCGCGCTTCAACCTCCGTTCAGCACCACATCCGTTGTGGACACGGGGACGCCCGCATTGCCGCAACGGCACGAAGACTGGGCTGAGCCACGCGTGGACCTCAACGGCAACGAGATAGACGTTGCGGTAGGCGATTACCGTGTAGACCCGCGCGGCGAAATGTACGAACGCCACGCGCCCGACACCGCACTCATCCACCTCTCAGCGCCCAAGCTGTAGCGACCTCCCAGGCCAGAGGCCCTAAGACGTCGAGCTCTGAGCCTTGAGCCCGATCAGGAATCGACAGGAACTTCCGAATCGAGCGGAATCTCCGACGCTGATGTCGGGATATGGCCTTTGACAGCGGCGGGCAACTGGAGCCAGAAGAGCACGCCGAGCAGGCTCGAAACGAGCAGATGCGCGAAGGTCAACAACGAGATGGCGACAGCCGCTTCGCGTGTGACCCCCAACGGCTGCAGCAGGATTGCGTGCAACTGCTCCCGCAGACCGAGGCCATTGATTGAAATGGGAATGTTGCTCAGCAACGATGCCGTGGTCACTGCGGTCATCAGGGTGAGAAACGACGGGTGTACCCCCGCATCGAGAGACAAGAACAGAAGATAGATTCCGGTGAGCGCAAAAAAGTACGTCGTCACGACGGCTGCAGACTGAAACACGATCTGCGGCCGTCGCGCCGCGAGGGCCATGTCATGACGGAATCGTTGCGCGCGTTCGGCGAGACCAACCGCAAAGCTCCCGAACGGCGCAAGCCGGCGCGGAAGACCGCCTGTGCCGCGGGCCGCCAGGACGATGCCGCCGAGCAGGCACACCGCAATGACCGTGACGAACGCTCGCGTCGCGGCAAACCGCGGCGACGGATCGGGTGCGACCCAGTACATCGTCGTCGCGAGCACGGCCAGCAACCCGATGCTGAGCAGACGGTCGAGAACGATCGACGCGGCAATAGGTCGATAGCCATGATCCCTGCCAAGGTAGTACACCTTCGCCATGTCGCCGCCGACGGTTGAGGGAAAGAAATTGTTCAGAAATATGCCGATGAAGTACTGGCGTATCGCAGTGCCGATCGTGACCGGCACGCCCGATGCGGCGAGCACCTGGCGCCATCGCCACGCATACAACACCTGCCCGCCGACGACCACTCCCAACGAGAGCAAGTAAAACCAGAGCGGCATCGTCGCGTATAGCTGCCGGAGCGCGCCGAGATCGAGATTGCGGAAGAGCAGAACGAGCAGGGCAATAGAGACGATGCTCTGAATGGCGAGTGGCAGGCGTTTCCGGATTGCCTCCCGCACTCGATCAGATTCCCGCCTGGCGAAACGATCGTCGCCAGGCTGCGAAGGCCGCGAGGCCACCCGCGGCGATGAAGAACCGTACGCGCCACGTCGCGTCGAACGCGGCATCCACGACGTTCACGCGTCTGGCGTACACCGAATATGGAAACCAGTCCACAAAATAGTTGGCGTCAGTGAGTCGTACCCAGGGATGCTGCGTGAGCACCGACAACGCGGTGGCGAGTACGAGCGGCACCAGGAGCGAGCGTGCGTGATCCCGGGACCAGGTGCCGATGAGGATAAACCAGAACGGAAGCAGAAACGCCGTCGTTCGCGGTACGTCGAGTCCCGCGGTCGCGATGAATAGCAGGGCAGGGCATAGCAGTGCGAGCACCTCGGGCTGCATGGCCACGGTTCGTCTAACCTCTTTTGGGCTCGACGCCAGAAGCAGCGTGAAGCCGCCGAGCGACGTCACCAGAAAGTACAGGCCAAAGACGATGAACAGCGACTCGCTCCAGAACGCCACGTCAGCGCGGACGCGCGAGAACCGCATCAGATCGACGAGCCCGCTCGCGCCGCCACGAGCCCAATATTGAACGAGCAACCAGACGACCAGTGCCGGTGCGAACGTGGCGGATACGTCGGCGATCGGTTTGCGACGCCAGTTGCGCCAAAGGCCGTACAGCGGCGACGCGATCCCGATTGGTGACGCCACCACAGCGGCGATTTGTAGAAACCCCGTGAGGAATCCGGGGCCACACCTGGCCGCCGCGACGGCCATTGAGAGCGCGGCGACGCCAAGCAGATGCGGCTGCGCGGGCGCGAACGCCGATATCCGCGTCGGAATGCCGAGCAGGACGAGCGTGAGCGTGACACTCAGCTTGAGGCTGAGAGGCACCGCCTGCATGTCCAGAATCCAGCACGCCGCCCACACGAGCACAGCGAAGGCGACGACGTTGACCATGAGAAAACTCAGAACGGCGTTGCCTGTGACAGCGTAAGCAATCGCAGCAGCCAGCGGAAATGCCGGCGCAAGCTTGTCGACGGCGGAACCGGCTTGCAGGTCGTGATTGACGGCCATCGCCTCGTAAACAGATCCATCCGGCCCTAATCCGGCGTTGATGGACGTGCGACCCGCCAATACCGCGAGAAGGATATAGACGATAGTTGCGGCAAGAATCAGGATGGTATTGGTGCGCATCAGTAACCCTCACACATCCTGAACGCCGCCGCGATTTCAAGCGGCTCAGGGGACTCGGAACCGCCGTCGCCGAGATCCGACAGCACTTCGGGCAATCGAAGACGCGCAAAGCAGGAGCCGCGCGACCGGTCGAAGCTGGCGGCTCCGATCCGGAGGAGCAGCCGCACGAGTTCAGCGTGTCTGCCCAGGATCGCCGCCTCGAGCGGCCTCAACTCGTACTCGCCGGCGTCAAGAAAATTGGGACGCACGTGCTGCAGCTGACTTGGGTTCTGTCCTTCCTCAATCAATTGCAGCGTGCGAGCAGCCTGCCCCAGCGCTGCCGCCTCCGCAACCGTCTCCGCTTCCGGCCGTGCAAGGCCCCGGTAGCCAACGGCTTCGCCGACGACGTACAGCGACACCAGCAGAAAGGCCACGAGCGGCGGGACAAGAATCCGTCCTGCGAGGCCGGACCGTGCGAAGGACGTGAGCGTGCCCTCGGTCTCCCGCGGGCTCATTGGGTGAAATCGAACAACCGTTCCGCCACGCCGAGCGAGGGTTGAGGGGTGCGTGGGGCGCGCAGAACGGCGTCGTCGTAAAGGTGCTGTTTGATGGCTTGTTCCTCGGGGGTCAGCGGCATGGGCCGCGGTTGCTCGCGCACCCAGTCGTCATAGTACGCCCACTCCTCACGCACCGACAGCGCGCGTGCCCGCAGACTCTCGTGGATGCCGACGAAGCGCACGCTCCAGCCGACAGCCAGCAGCAACGCGACGGCCGGCGCGATTGATACCGCGCTGACGCCGGACAGTCGCTCTCGAAACACGAAGTACGCAGCCGCACCGTAGAACAGACCGGCAGGACTCATGATGACGTCCTTCTCGTATCCGCCGGCGAGCAGCGCGTTGAGCGGCAGAACGGCGAGAAAAATAATCACGAATCGATCCGCTTCGTCAAACTGGCGTGCTCGCCAGTTCGTCAACCGTGTCGCCGCGTAGCGCGCGATCAGCAGCGTCGTTGCGGTGCTCGTCAGCACGTTGACGAACTGCCATGGTTCGGGACGGCCGCGCAGGAGCCCGCCGACGAACGTCCAGACGCCGCCTCTCGGTTCCGCAAACAGGACACACGAAATCGCGCTGAGCACGTTGTACGCGTAGAACGGAATCGGATTGCCACCGAAGCGGCGCACGAGCTCGTCAGGGCTGAGCACCGAAAAGCCGAACCCGGCGCTCCGTTCGTTCAGGCCGGGCGGGGCGCCGCCAATCAGCACGAATCGTCCAACAAAGTACGCCGCGACACACAGCGTCAGCACGATCAACGCTGTACGCGAGACCCCTCGATACCCGACCGCATAGGCGGCCACGAAAATCACCCAGAGGAGCAGGCCACTCTCAATCGTCAGCATTGCGTACACAAGCAGCGCAACCGCCGCGGCGTCGGTCAGCCGCGTCCGTTTTGCATCGGCGATGTTCATTGCCGCCGCGCAGCAGATCAAAATGGTCAAGAAGTGATTGACAGGAAGCCCTTCGACAACGGCGCCGGCAAAGGTATGGATGCCCACCACGATCGCGAGCCCCAGTGGCAGCGCAACCAGAGCAGCCCGCGATCGGACGCGAAGCATACGGACGATCAGGAGCAGCAGGACGAGCACCTGCAGCGCCTGAAACCCACGAAACGCGCCGTAGTAATGACCTCCGGACACGTCGTAGACGATCTTGATCAGCGCACGGCGGAACGGCCGAAAGTAGGTGCCGTTGTAGAACTCGGCGGCAATCACCTGTGACAGTGGGTGGCCGTGCACCGAGATGAACTCGGTAAACGAATCACTGAGCTGCACGGGGATCGCGAGCAGAAAGGTCGCCATCAGACACGCCACGGCGGCGGCATAACCGTACGCGACCCGCTGATAGCGGCGGCCGGGGTCTGTGATCAATGGGATAGTGTCGACCGGCAGTTTACGTGAAGCGTGCCGCGTCCGTGAAACCGTTCGCGCTCGCGGCACCAGCGCGCGCGTGGACCCGTATCGAAGAGAACGTCAGCGGGACTGCACAGCAGCGGGGTTGAGACGTGCGCGGACGGCGGCGGCCTCCTCGGACTTGTCAAGCGCGCCGTTCAACTGAATCGCGATGCTGAGATACTTTTCAGCATCCGCGCGCAGATCGAATCCCGCGGCGACCACCGCCGCGTGCAGCCACACGTCCGCGTTGACAGGCATGCGGGCGACGGCGGCTCTCAAATGCATCATGGCATTGTTGTCGTCGCCAACCAGGTGTTCAATCCAGCCGAGCGTGTCGAGCAGATCCGGATCTTCAGGGGCATAGGTCAGCGCTTTCTGCGCGAAGGAAAGCGCCTCCTCGGGGGCACGCTTATAGACCGCCAGGTCGAAGGCGAGGTTGTTCAATGCCAGCAGGCGCACTTCCATGAATCCCGCCGAATTGGAAATCTCGACGATCTCACCGCGTACGTACGGCGGCTGCGCGTCGAGCGCGCGACGGTAGCGGTCGATGGCGAGCTCACGCTTGTCCGCGCGGTCATACAACACCGCGAGCTGCGCATGGGCAGACGCAAAATCCGGCGCGTACGCCGTCGCCGCCTCGAGCAGATGCTGCGCCGTCAGCGAGTCGCCTCGCTGGTCGTGCGCATTGGCGCGCATTGACAGCATCAACGCGCCTTCGGACACATGCGGATACTCGTGACGCAGGGCTGCCAATCGCCGCCGCGCAAAACCCGCGGAGATCTCCATCACGGGGTCCGGCATCGGTTCGATGTCGGAGCGACCCAAGATCGTTCGTTGGAAAGGAGCGCACAACGGGTCGCCGATGACGACGGTGCGGCGGCTCAAATGCGGCATCGCCATGTAGAACGATTCGGCGAGGTTGAAACCCGCAATGTACGCGGGAAACAGAATGTCCGGCCGCACGACGCTCCCACCCGACGGATCGCCGACGAAACCTGCGGCACCAGTGACGCCGGCTCGAATCAGATCGCCCAGCAACAGATCGCGGTTGCCCGGCGTGGTGGTCCGGCGAAGATTGGTTGGTTCGCGAAACGTCCGTGCATCGGCGTCGGCGAAGCGCGCCGCGAGTGAACCCGGAACAAAACGCAACGTGCGCGGCGGCCGGCCGGAGGTCGTATCGCTCGACGATGCGTAGTAGCCGAACACCGGACGTTCGTCCGCCGGGGCGGCCGACGTCTCGATGAGCGCGCGCTGCGGGGCACTCTCGCGCGCGAGCCGTGATGCCGCGGTCGACAACCAGTCGCTGACAACCGGAGTCCGCGGCGGTTTCTCGGTCGCCAGGACGATTTCCCCCTCCACTGCCTGCCCGGTTGCGCGGTCAATTAACGCGATCGCGTCCTCGACCGTGTAGCCGTCGAGGCGAGTGACCAGGAAGATGTCCTGGTCGCGGTGCGTAAACCGGCGCGCCTCTGAGATCTCCTTCGCGCTGAGGAAATATGGATTGTCAACCGCGCCAAGCAGCGAGAGCTCCTGGCCGGTCATTCGCCGGTACAGCAGCGTCAGCTCGGCGTCGACGCTGGCGAACGTTCCGTAGCGACCCGCGGAGCCCATGATCCGCAGCGGCACGCCTTTGGTGAGAACGATATACAGAATCTGGTCGTGCATCCGATCGCGTGAGATGCGCGAACGGATTGGAAATTCGATCGCGGTCGTATACGTCCGGCGGTCGATTTCCTCGTCCTGAGTCGTGTTGATGTGAATGATGTTCGTCGCCGGGATGCCACGCTTCGAGACGTAGTACTCGCCGATTCTGCGCGAAGCGGCGCTGGCGTCGTTAATGACCACCGCGACGTTTTCGGCCGACTGCGCTTCGGCAGCAGGAGCGTAGGTCAGGGAAATCGCGAGCGCAAATGCGCAGGCGGCGAGCCGAACGCCGACAGTCCACCGTCGGGGATGCGTCAAAAGGTTCAGCCTGCGAGACAATTCGCGCCTCGCGTCAGCAAGTCAAATGCCACGACATCAGGTTGCGCCTCGCGAACATTCCTGAAACCAGGCTTCGTCGGACGCCAAAAAGGTCGTCTCCTGTTCAGAAAATCCCGGCTTTTCGATTCCCGAGGAGATGACCGCGATTCGCGAAAGAATTGGCGGGAGCGACGGGACTCGAACCCGCGGCCTCCGGCGTGACAAGGCCGTTTGTATCACAAATTTCGAATGATTCTGGCACTGGTATCGCTCGCTGGTATTATCCGTGCCCGAGGAGCCTCGATGAGTTGGTCCTCCCCCTCATACCGCTGCTCGATGCTGCCGACCAGAACGCAGCTGTGTCGCTCAATGCAAGCGGACAGGCATCCATCGATGGTGCGGGCGTTGTCGCCAGAAACGCGTGAACCTCGAAATCAGACAGCTCGGCGCGCTCTACACCTGAGAGCGATGGAGCCGGCTAAAGCCGGGTGCACCGTCGAGTCTACTGCTTGGGCTGGCCAGGCGCCGGATGTGCGTACGCGGCGCCGGCGGTAATGGCCGCGACGTTCGCCGCCGGCGTCGGCGAGCGAACGATCAATCTCAAATCCCAAGTCCCAAGGCGCCAGAGCGCCGACGTCATCACACGTCATGACAGGTATTGACACGTCATCAAGAGTCCGTACGCGTCCCACTTTCGTCGACGTCTACCTCGACCCGATCCTGTACGTGCTCGCGGCATTTACGCTCGTTATGGCGTTCCGCAACATCGCCACGCCGCTTACGGATCAGCATCCTGATTTCGTCATCTTTTGGGACAACCTGCAATGGTATGCGGGTGGGCACGACCTCTACACCGCACCGCCGCACTGGGAGGAGCAGGGTCCGAATCTGGCTGCGCCCGCGCTATTGTTCCTGCTGGCGCCGCTGCTGCCGCTGCCGCTGGAACTCGCCCGGGCCGTGTGGATGGCGATCTCCATCGGGCTCTTTGCGCTCTGTTCCTGGTGGGTCGCGCGGACGTTCAATGTGCCGACCGGTCGGGTATTTTCCCTGCTCGTCCTTTCCCGTGCGACACATCTCGCCCTCATCGGCGGAACGTTCGCTGCCCCGCTCGCCGCGTGGATGACCCGCGCGTGGCTCGACCATCGACAAGGGCGCGACGCAACTGCCGGCGTCTGGATCGGCATCGCGATCGCCTGCAAGCTGCTGCTCCTGCCGTGTGTCGGATACGCGGTACTCAGAAGACGGTGGAGGATGGTGTCCGGCATCGTCTGCGGGATGGCTGCGACGGTCGCTGTGGGCGTTGCGGTTGGCGGGATCGAGAATACGGCGCTGTGGATTCGCACGCTGCGCGGCCTTGAACGCGGGACCATCGACTATCCGATCAACGCGTCGCTGATGGCGTGGCTGGCTCGCACGCCGGCAGAGTGGACCACGGTCCAGGCGTGGTGGCTTTGTGGCTCCTTGTTGATTGGCATGGGACTGCTGTGGCGATGGCTACACCGCGACGACGACGCGGCATGGTCCGCGACCATCAGCGGCAGCCTGCTCGCGTCTCCGCTCGGATGGGTGTACTACACGCCGCTCCTCGTTGGGCCGTTCGTCGGCGCGCGATCGGCGCTTCTGTGGGCAGGGTACGCGCTCTGCGCCCTGCCGCTCGAATTGGTTGTCCCGCGAGCTGTCGTTGCCTCGACCTTGCTGAAGCTGACGGTCGGGTCCGCATACTTCTTCGGCGTGCTACTGCTGTTTGTCGGCAGCGTCATTCCAAAGCATGACGCCATCCGCCATGGCGAAGCGCGAAGGTGAGCCGTGCTCGAGCACGGACGCGAAACGAGGCTGATTTATTGGTGGTTTGTTGGCGGGAGCGACGGGACTCGAACCCTTGCAGGTAAATTTCTCTAACGCAGTGATGGCGCGCGACTTTGGTCGCAAGCGTTTGAGTTCTCGTCGCTTAACGGCGAATCGTTTGTGATCACGGGTACTCTGGGTTTCTCTTCAGTACACCCTGGTCATGGAGACATTTTGGAGACGGCAGCAACCCGGTCCAAGTTCACCGCACCGACCCGCGCGAGAGACGCGAAGCACGATTGCTTCCTCAATCAACCAGTCAGCAAGAAATTTGTTGTCGGCCTCCCCGCGAGCCAGCTGGGCCCCGTGTGGAAGAGGAGGTCGGCTGAGTTGGTCAGCTCAGCTCCCCTTCATGGCGTAGAAAGTGTGCGCACGGTTTCTGGAGGCATCCTGTGCCCCGGTTGCAACCGCGCATTGACGCCCACGCGCCCGAACCAGCGTCACTGCGAAGCGGCTTGTCGGAAGCGCGCCGAGCGCCGTACAGAAGCACAACGTCGTCAGGCTTTCCTTGACCGGCTCGATCCCTGTGATCCAGGACGTGCGGAGTAGAAGCCATCATCATTGGCTCGAGCCAACCTCGACATTGCTTTTGGTATTGCCTGCGTAATATGAAATCTAGGCGACCCCTCGCTGCGAATCCCTGGTCACAACGGCTGGCCCGTGTCGTCCAAATGGTCAGGAGGACGCATGATGCGAGCTGACACGCAGACCATTTCGATCAACGCGCCGCGAGATGAGGTGCTGGCGTACCTGCAGGCACCCGGGAATCTACCCCGATGGGCCGTCGGGTTCGCCAAGACCGTCCGCCGAGACGGCGAGGAGTGGAGTGTCGAGACAGGCGCCGGTGCGATGCACCTGCGCGTTCAGGCGGACCCGAGGACCGGCGTCGTGGACTTCCACATGACACCGGCGCCGGGCGTTGAGGTTGTGGCGGCCTCCCGTGTCATTGCACGTGGGTCCGGGTCGGAGTATGTGTTCACACAGTTCCAGGCCCCTGGCATGTCCGACGACGCCTTCGCGAAAAGCGTGCAGACCCTCCGACACGAACTGACGGTGCTGAAGGCGTTATTGGAAGTGGAGTGCCCGTTGTGACGTCACCTACCACCGGCAACGCAGCCGCATTGGCCGCACTCGTGGAACGGGCGCGAGGCGGCGACGCGGAGGCCGTGAACGCCCTTGTCGTCGCGCTCCAGGACGACATCTATCGATTGGCGCTGCGCATGACCGCGCACCCGGAGGACGCGGAAGACGCGACGCAAGAAGTGCTGATCAAGGTCGTGACCCGTCTCGACTCCTTCCGAGGCGAGGCCTCGGTCAAGACGTGGGCTTATCGCATCGCCGTGCGACATGTCTTGGACCGTCAAAAGAGTCGTGTCGAAGCGTTGGCACTCGACTTCGAGCACTTCGGCGCGGATCTGCTCGACGGCCTCGCCGCGGAGCCCGAGCCCGATCCGATTCTCGCTGAAGAAGTGAAGCGGGGATGCACCCTCGCCATGCTGACATGCTTGGACCGGGAGCTTCGCCTGGCATTCCTCCTCACCGACGTGTTCGACCTTCCGCACGCAGAAGCTGCCGACCTATGCGGCGTCGCGCCGGACGTGTACCGGCAACGGGTATCACGCGCGCGACGGGCGCTCGAAGCCTTCACTCGCAGCTATTGCGGCCTTGTGGCTGCGGACACACCGTGTCGGTGCGATCGACGCGTCGCGCGAGCCGAGGCGCTCGGGCGGCTGAGCCGCCATAACCTCACGTTCGTTCGGCTCGAGACCGATGCCCTCAGCGCCGCGACGGCGGAGATGGAGGGACTCCATGACAGCGTGCGGTTGATGCGGTCCCACCCTCCGTACCTCACGCCGGCGCGGGTTCGAGAACGGCTCCGTGGGATCTTCGCGGGTCTGGCGCGCCGTCACGACGCCGCTGAGGCGTAATCATGCGAATCACCTCCCTGGCGCGATACCAGCGAGCTCGAGGCTCGCAGCCGTTCAGCGATCTCCCGCTGTCTCAGCGCGTCCAAGCTGAGAGCATTTATCAACGGCTCTGTTCTCGCTGGGGCGACGATCTGCCGCCGTGGCGTCGGGCGATTCTCGCAGGCCGGGCCAGGGATTTGGTGCTGCGCCCACGGACTGGCGCGTGGGCGCGTCGGTTGCGCGCCGGACACAAACCCCGCGCAGACACGAGAGCACTGAATACCGTGACGACCACTCGCGTTGAATCGACCGCTGCGACAACGGACCCGCCAAGGCGAATTCGTATAACGCGTATTACGAAGGTAATAGAGGTAATACAGAAAAGGTTCCTTCAACGCTCGACGAGCTCCCGTCCACTCGCACTCCTGAAGCGGTCTTGCGCCTCGAGGTACGCGGCGTTACGCGCAGCAGCAACGACCGAGCTGATACCCAGAGGATTCTCCGCGCTCTGAGTCAGACGTTCGACAGCAGCCCGCACTTCAGCGTGGCGGTCTCAGAGAAGGACCGGTCCGTCAACACTTCTTTTCAAAAAGCTGTAGGGGTTGGAGGCTGTTGGGAATGTTTATGGAGCATACGGATTCGAATCCCTGAGGGGAAATTCAGACGAGTTTAGGCGACGAGGCCACTTCGCGCGGGCCGCCTAGCGGCGAATGGTCGACGCGTGCTCGACGCACGGGCCACTGCCGCGTATAAGCGCAGCGGTCCGTGTAGCGAACACGGTCAATTTGCTATTCCCCGGATGAGCCGCCGCTCACAACGTCGCCGACAGGCTCGGACGTCGCCTCACTCTCGGCGCGTTGCCCCACTACCTGCTCCTGGCGAGACCTGTGACTGGCGAGCCCGCCCTTGCGACCGGCTTCGCGCGCCTCCTCGCTAGTCCACTCGTGGGCCCTCCCCTGCTGATGGGCGGCCTTGCCACCCTTGCTGGCGATCTCGTGCTGCTTCGCGGGGTCCATCGATGCGAATCCACGGTCCTCTTTGGCCATTCCGTCCTCCCCTTAGTACACCCAACCTCCACGTGGTCGGACGTTTGAAGAAGGGCTCCGCAAGATGGCGGCCACTGGTAATTCGTGCCGCTCAGTCGCAAGTCATTGGTTTGGCCAGACTGGTTAGGCGGCACGGCCAGTTCGCGAAGGCCGCCGGCCGAGGGCGCGCGACGCTGCACTCTGAACCGAAGGTCGCGTGGCTCTGCGGCGGCTCGTCGGGCGCTGATGCTGGGGGACGCCGCCGCCGCGGAGCGAAACGCGACATCGCGCGCGTCGACGAACAGATTGCCAAGTGTCGGAAGAGACGCCCGGGGAAACGAGACGCGATCCACATATCGGGTCTCCGGACACGTCGCGGAATGCTGTTGACGTCAGGCGTTATAAGCACCTGAATCTTCCGATGGTCAGTCGCATTCATGGCGATGCGGACGGCTGACTAGTGCGATTCGATAGATGGACTCCAGATGAAGAACGCGATCGTGCTATCTCTCGTAGCGTGCCCGGGATATGTGGCCTGCGAGCGCCCTATAATCGCGTCTGTCTGGTGACATCAGGATTGAAGCCACATGGCTAGGGGACCGCTTCTCGCGAGGCACAAAAGCCAGCTGCAGAACCGCAAACGCTCACCGGGGACCCTCGAGTTCGCCCTGCGTGGTGTGCGCGGCGGCAAACGGATTGTCATGGAAGACCTTGCGCCGCGCGCCGTCGCGTTTGAGCCTCGGCTCGAAGCGGCCGTCACCAAATGGCGTGACCTCAGCCCGTGGAAGCGCCGGTTTGTCACACTCGATGATCTGGCGGCCGAAGCGGGGCTGACGTCCGGCGAGTTTTTCGGCGCGGTGACACGAGCGTCCTTCGAGCTCACAAGCCAGGTTGCCGACCTGATTATTTCCTGCGGGTATCCGGGCGTAGTGGCTGCGTCGGTCAGGCGGGCGCGAACACCCGAGGGGTTGGCGGACCGGCGGCTGATCTTCGAATACGTCAGTGCATGGCGTTCCGCAGGCGCATGTGAACAGGCTATTGACCCCGATCGGCAGAGCGAGGCAAAGACGACGTCATCGGAGCCGCTGAAATTCCTGAGAACTGATAAAGACGACGGCGGCACGATGCATTGAGCTGATCGCACATTGGCGATGCGCGGGACTTGAAATCCGCGCGTTGCGATTGCACCGAAAAGCACCAACCCGCAACTGGCTGGAACGGCGCGGGTTAGTGTTTTCCCGATCTGAATTACGGTGCACTGAAATGCGCGATTGTGAACGGATCCGGCACTGGATCCGGCACCGATTCCACGGTGGGAGCGACTGCGCTTCTGATTGCTACGAACCAGGGGGCTTGAGAAGACCTCGGGTTGCTACACAGAAAGCAATCGAACTGACCAGAACTGATACCCGTTGTGGCCTGGGAGCTATCTCAGCGTTCTGTCGGCCTTACTTCCAGGGCCCCCCGGCCTCAGAGTCATTTCGGACTTCGAGATTTTGCGGTTTCCATCGGAGCAGCCGTCTCTCTAAGCGGCTGACTGCGGCACCCACGATGAGTACTCCGGCAGCCAGCACCGCCGTACCGGCAAACACGCCCGTGGTGTCGAACACGCCCTCCGCTTGAGCGATGAGATAGCCGATACCTCTGGACGCGCCAAGATATTCCCCGACCACGACGGCGATAATTGCCATGCCGATGCTGATGTGGAGGCTCGAGAAGATCCATGTCAGAGCGCTCGGCACGACCACATGCCGCAGCACTTGAGCGCGGGAGGCCCCGAGCATCCGTACGTTGTCGATGAAAATGACATCCACCTCACGGACAGCGCGATATGTATTGAAGAAGACGATGAAGAACACGACCGTTACACCCAGCGCCACCTTCGACCAGATGCCGAGCCCGAACCACAGTAGGAACAGGGGTGCCAACACCACTCGGGGTACTGCATTCGCGATTCGAATATAAGGTTCCAAGAGCGCTGCGAGCAGCGGCACGCTGGCAAGGGAGAACCCAAGGACGATGCCGAAAAAGCCGCCGATCGCGAAGGACAGCAGTGCCTCAGTGAAGGTTGTTGACACGTGTGGCCACAAGCTTCCCGTCGCAACCCACTGCCAGACACGCAGCAAGACATGACTCGGTCGGCTGAAGAAGAACGGATCGAGCCGCCCGGTTGCCGCACTCCATTCCCATATGAGGAGGAGGCCCGCCGCTGTTGCGACCTGCGAGACGACTAAACCTAGATGTGTTCTAGCGCGAGCGCTCATTGCTTCTCACTACTTCTCGGCGGAGGTCGTGCCAGATGTCTCGATAGAGCTCGTGGAATCGAGACTCGGCTCTGATGTCCATGAGCGTTCGGGGTCTAGGCAGATCGACCGCGTATCGCCCCACCACTCGACTGCCGGGCCCCGCCGAGAGCAGAAACACATAATCTGAAAGCGAAATGGCCTCTTCCAGATCATGAGTCACGAATGCCACGGTCTTGCCGGATCCCGCCCACAGCCGAAGAATCTCCGCCTCGACCTGCAGCCGCGTGTGCACGTCGAGCGCGCTGAAGGGTTCGTCCATGAGGATCAAATCCGGGTCGACAATCCAGCACTGTGCCAGAGCTACGCGTTTTCGCATACCACCGCTCAATTGGTACGGGTACTCGTTGCCGACGCCCGTCAGACCGACGCGTTCCAGCCAGCGTTGCGCATTTGCGCGCCTCACGTGTCGCTCTTGACGACGCAGCGTCAGACCAAGTTGGATGTTCTCTAGGACCGTCTTCCACGGCAGGAGGGCATCCTGCTGGAACATATACGATGCGCGGCGATTGATGCCGGCGAGCGACTCTCCAAAAACCTCAACCCGACCTGCGCTGGGAGGCAGGAGGCCGGCGATGATGTGCAAGAGTGTGGATTTTCCGCAGCCGCTCGGCCCCACGATGGAGACGAACGTTCCTGCCTCTACGTCAAAGGTGACACCTTCGAGGGCTGTATTGGCCTCGAATCGCTTACCGACGTCCCGCAGTGCCAGCGCGGGATGAGTGCGTGTACCCGACATCGAGTCCCTGTCGCGTCACTTCACCGAGGCCAATTCGTTCGTGTAGAGACTGGCGGGATCAATGTGGGCAGCTCGGACTGCCGGGTTGGACACCGCCACGTAGTTCCGGATCAATTCCGCTGAACCGGGGGGCATGACGCCGTCACTCGACATGCCCCGCTGCATTTCGCCGATTGCGTGAAGATCTGCCTCGGGATCCGGCATGCGTGCTGTTTCGGGAAGCATCTCGCGAACCTGCTCGGCAGGCCGATTCCGTATCCAATCCATACCGCGCTTCACGGCTCGTACCAGTCGGAGTGCAGTGTCGGCGTTCTGCTGGAGCCACCGGTCCTGGGCAAGCAGACTCAGCGACGGAAATACCTCGGATCGAAAGACCACACGGGCTCCTGCGGACGTGCGCGTATCCGCGAGGAATCTATTTCCCGGGTGGCGAGCTTCAAATGTGGGAATCGCACCCGCGATCAGAACCGCCGCGTCGACCTTGCCATGTTCGAGCGCCGCGACAGAAGTCGCTGACATGCCTACCGAAACGACGCTGACATCTTCCGGCAATAGGCCATTGGTGACCAGGAGGAAATTGAGGAATTGATGCGTCGCGGAGCCGGGTGCCGAGACCCCTACGGTCCGCCCTTTCAGGTCCCGAATCGTATGAATCCTGCCGCTCAGGGCCGGCGCGACCGCGAGCACATCGCCGGGACGGGTGTAGAGGACGAGAAAGCCGCGAATCTTCCCTCCTTCCGCGGCCACCTGCACGGCGTCGGACATCGTGCCGGCGGCCACGTCCACACTGCCGCCGAGCAGCGCCTCGATCGCCTTCGTACCTCCGACGACCTCGGACACATCCACGTCCAGACCCTCTTGCCGGTAGTACCCCAACGTCTGGGCAACACGCATGGGGAGAAAGACGATTGGATCCCGATGGAGCGCGATGCGAACCGGTCGGAGAGGCGCTGCCTGCGAACCGCGGCAGGCGGCAACCCCGGCTGCCAGCACTGCGAAGACGAAGAACTGGCGCATGTGCCCTCCTAACGTCGGCGGCCCCAGGCCGACCACAGAATAGGCGACGGCATCATGAAGTCCGTCGCCTGCATTCGGGCGATATCCGCATCGAATTCGTCGTCCGTGATATACCCCGCCTCAATCATGGCAGTACGGCGCAGCTCGTAGCTTGCCCGCAACAAGGTCGCCGTTTGTGAGCCCGATTGCGCCATCGACATGCGACCCTCCGCCCCGAGATCGGTCAGCCCCAAATCCTTCAACCGGCCGAACAGCAGCCGTCCATAGCGTCCATCGACGCGCCGATCAGTGCTCAAGCGGCGCATCGCGTCGTGCACTCTCAGCAGAATCTCGCCGGGACTGACGTTTGGATCAGGCTCCGCCGAGACGGCATCAAATTCCTCGCATACCAACCAACCACCCGGTTTCAAGGCTCCGACCAGTCCTCGCAGGACGGCGTCACGCTCGGGCAAGTGGATCAGGATCATGCGCGCATGCACGAGATCGAAAGGCGGCCCGGGAATTGAATCGCGTGTGATGTCGTGTCGGAGCGATTCGAGATTTTTCAGCCCAACTCCATTGATGAATCGAGTGTCGACGTCCGTAGCCACAATCTGCCCGGTTGCGCCCACACGCTCGCTGAGCCAGCGCGCAATTGATCCGCCACCAGCCCCCACTTCGAGGCAGCGCCACCCGGGCGCCAGGCCACGATCCAGCAAATGTCGTTGAGTACCCGGGTCAAACAGTGCGGACAGGGCCGCGAACCGGGCCAAGGCGTTTGCATCGATATCCAGCATCGCGCCGCCAATGTAGGCGGCCGGAACTTGTGAGACAAGTTCAAATAATTCAATAATTGTTGACTAATCATCAATGATTGATTTCACGTCCAGGCAACTGCGGGCGTTCATGCTTGTGGCGCAGCATCACAGCTTCACCCGCGCGGCCGAGGCGCTCTTCATCACACCATCCGGGTTAAGCGTGTTGATTCGGGAACTGGAAAACCAGCTTGGATTCAGGCTCTTCGATCGCACGACGCGGCACGTGGCCTTGACTGTGCCGGGGGTCCGATTCCTCGCGACCGCGCGCCGGAGCCTGGAAGATCTCGACGAGGCAATGACCCGTATCGGGCAGACCGAACGTGAAGCGAGCGATACGCTGTCGGTTGGCGCGGGCCTGCTGATGGCCGCGAATATCCTGCCGCAGGCGATCAAGGAGTTCCGCGCCCAGCGGCCAGACTTGCGCATTCAACTGCTTGACGGGGCACCGCTGGCGATTATGCAGAGAGTCCGCGCTGGCACGCTCGACTTGGGCCTGGGGTTCTTCGAGACCTCGCCGGGCCTGCGGCGGATCCCTTTCTTCCGCTTCTCCCTGATGGTCATACGGCCCGATGTCGGTACAGCCCCGCGCCGGGGCTCGACGACGTGGTCTGCGCTGAAAAGCGAGCAACTCATCCTGCAGGCACCATCCGCACCACTGCGTCAGCTGATCGATCAACACCTGACGCAGGCGGGCGGCGATCCTCGGTCGGCGATCGTCGTGAACAGCATGGAGATGCTCATTGCCCTGGTCGAAGCACAGGAAGGAACCGGCATCGTGCCGTCGTTTGCCCTTCCGGCGTGTCGGCGTCGAAACGTGGCGATGAGTCGACTGACCAGCCCCTCGGTGCCCGTGGACGTGTTTCAGATTCGAAATCGTGGCCGAAAGCTCGCTCCTGGTGCGGAGGAGTTCACGACCTTCCTGCAGGGTTACATCGCCCGCTGGGCAGGACGTGCTGGTGTGCTCTAGCAACTCGCCACTCGAAGCGGCTGATTCAGAGAGCTTCTCTCGTAAGCTCCCCCGTACGGTTCACAGTTCCTAGGTAGACTGCTCCGCGTCAGGAGCGGTCATGCGGAAGTCGAAATTCAGCGAGAGCCAGATTGTGGAGATACTCAAGGACGCCGAGAGCGGCGTGCCCGTCGCCGACCTG
>DASTZI010000283.1:0-6117 GCA_035764385.1 Vicinamibacterales bacterium | reverse complement strand
GTACGGGTGACCGAGGGTCGTCCACCACGCGCGAGCTCGTCCTGCTCGAGCGCGGTCAGGATTTCGCGGGCGCGGGCGACCACGCCGGCGGGCAGCCCGGCGAGCCGCGCGACCTGGATGCCGTAGCTGCGATCGGAGCGGCCGGGCACGATCTTGCGAAGAAAAATGATGTCGTCTTTCCACTCGCGCGCGGCGACGTGGGCGTTCACGACGCCGGGGAGTGAGTCAGCGAGATCGGTCAGCTCGTGATAATGCGTCGCGAAGAGCGTCTTCGGCCGCGCCTTGGGATTGGAGGCGAGGTATTCCGCGACGGCCCACGCAATGCTCAGCCCGTCAAAGGTCGCCGTGCCGCGGCCGATTTCATCCAGCACGACGAGACTGCGCGATGTGGCGGTATGCAGGATTGCGGCGGTTTCCTGCATTTCGACCATGAACGTCGACTGCCCGCGCGCGATATTGTCGGAGGCACCGACCCGCGCAAAGATGCGGTCGACGATCGAAACCTTGGCGTCCTTTGCAGGGACGAAGGAGCCAATCTGGGCCAGCAAGGGCAGCAGGGCAGTCTGCCGCAGGTACGTCGACTTTCCGCCCATATTCGGCCCGGTGAGAATCACGAGCTGCCTCGCGTTCGCGTTCAGGTCGATGTCGTTGGGCACGAAAGGCTCGCTGGCGAAACGCTCGACGACCGGATGGCGTGCATCGGTGGCGACCAGCTCGTCGCCGTCGTGCACGTGCGGCTTCGTGAAGTTGCAGATCGCCGCGGTGTCCGCAAGACCTGACAGTACGTCGAGCGTTGCCAGCGCTCGTGCCGTGTCCTGAATGCGCGGCGCTTCCGCGGCAACCGCCTTTCGCAATGACTCGAAAATCTCCAGCTCTCGCTCGAGGATCCGTTCGTCAGCGCCGAGAACCTTCTCTTCGTACTCCTTGAGCGCAGGCGTGGTGAAGCGTTCGCCGCCGGCAATTGTCTGCTTGCGCTGATAGTCCGGCGGCACCGCGTGGAGGTTCGATTTCGAGACTTCGATGTAATAGCCGAAGACCCGATTGAAGCGGACCTTGAGCGACCCGATGCCTGTGCGCGCACGTTCGCGCTCTTCCATCTCCGCGATCACCTGGCGTCCGGATCGGCTGATCGCCTTCAGCTCATCGAGGCCGGGATCGACTCCATCCCGCGTGAAGCCGCCATCGCGCGCGAAGGCGCCTGGCTCGTCGACGAGCGTGCGCTCGATCAGATCGCGGACGTCGACGAGATCATCGAGCTCCGCCAGCAGGCTGCGGAGCAGCGGCGCCTGTACCTCGTCGAGCATCAGGCGCAGGCGTGGAATGGTGGCAATCGACATCCGCAGCGCGACGAGATCGCGCGGCCCCGCCGTGCCAAGCGCCACACGACCGAGCAGGCGCTCGACGTCGTGCACGGTCTTCAGCACGTCGCGGAAGCGCCCCCGGTCCGTCGCGCGAAAGGCAAGTTCCTCGACCGCGTCGAGCCGGTCGCGGATGCGTTCGAGCGAAACAAGCGGACGAAGGAGCCAGGACCGCAGCATGCGGCCGCCCATCGATGTCACGGTGCGATCGATCTCGTTTAACAGCGATCCCTGCAGGCCACCCTCGCTGCCGGTGAGCACCTCGAGGTGTTTGAGCGTGATCGGATCGACGAGCAGACACTCGGCGGTCGTCTTGTACGTGACTGCGCGCACATGGGCGAGGTCGGCCTTCTGTGTTTCGCGAAGGTAGGCGACCAGGGCCCCGGCCGCCTGGATGGCGGGGACGCGGCCGTCGAGGCCGAAGCCATCGAGGCCGTGCGTCTTCAGCTGGTCAAGCAGCGCGCGACGCGCCGCCTCCGGCTCGAAGCTCCAGGCATCGGCCGTTGTGACGGGAAGCTGCAGCCGCGCGATCTCGGGAAGGCGGGTCGCGACATCCGAGTCTGCCGCCACGACAATCTCTCTCGGTCGCAGCGTCGCGATTTCATCGGCCAGCGCCTGCAGGCCCTCGTCGCCTTCGTATTCCGCGGCCGTGAACTCGCCGGTTGAGAGGTCGAGGAGGGCAGCGCCGAATCGCGGACCTGATAAGGTCCGCGCCGCGGAGGCATGGGAATCCTCCACAATCGCCATGAGGAACGCAGGCTCCCGCGCATCCAGATAATTCGCATCTGTCAGGGTCCCCGGCGAGACGACGCGCACGACTTCGCGCCGGACAAGTCCCTTTGCCTTCTTCGGATCCTCGACCTGCTCGCAGATGGCGACGCGAAATCCCTTCTTCACCAGTCTGGCCAGGTAGCCATCGACGGCATGAAACGGGACGCCGCACATCGGGATGCCGTTGCCGCCGGAGTCTTTCGATCGTGAGGTCAGCGTGAGGTCGAGGGCGCGCGCCGCCACGAGCGCGTCTTCGTAGAACATCTCGTAGAAGTCGCCCATGCGGAACAACACGATCGCGTCGCGGTGCTGTCGCTTCGCGTCGAGGTACTGACGCATTGCCGGTGTTGCCGTTGGAGATGTGGTCACTGGATGGTCACCACGAAGGCGCGCTTCGCGCCGAATGGCCTTCGTGGTTATTACCCCCGGGGGATTATTGTCCGCGGTCGTTCAATTGAAACGGCGATTCGAAGAAGAATCCGTCAACCTGCACGTCAATCGGATCGTCGATGCGAACGCCGACGATGCCACCGATTTTCTCCGTCACGGTAAATGAATTACCTGCGATGGCGGAGCGCGTTGGCGTGGCATCCACAACGGCGCCGTTGACGAGATACGAAACGGCCGTCGGCGCGACCTGCACTTCCAGTGTGTTCACGACCTTGCCGCTGGCATCAGGCTTCTTGATCGCGTAGTGCAGCGACGTGTCCATCTCGTCGACCTGCGTACCCGCGCGATGGCGAATGAGGAAGCTGCCGTCCTGCGCGATGCCGAAGTAGACGTACTCCGGCGTTGCGTCCATCTGGTTGCCGCCGAAGAACAGCCCGTAGTACGTCTTCTTTGCAGGCGCCTTCAGCTGCGTGAACGTCGCGCGAACGCGATAGATCGGCTTCACGGTGTTGGCGGGGTTGAAGAAGATCCCCGGCCCGCCGGTCAGCTGAAATCCCTTCTCGGTCGGCATCGCGCCAAGCGTGGCGCTTGTCTCGTCGGGTCGCACCTTCCATCCTGCTGGACCCTGCGCCGCAATCGGCACCGTGACCAGCGCAACCAGGACAACGAGCAGGGCAGGTCGAAGCATCGCGGCTTTCCTCCACTCCCGCGCCGGTCTTTGACGCATGAGTGCCGATATGATATCCCTTCGGCGCTCGAGACAAAGAGTGCCAGCACAAATATCTACTGACGACCCGATCTCTACGGGCGATCCGACGCGTCGGCGCTTTCTCAGTTTCATCACAAGCGGCATCATGACCGTCATCGGCGGCGTGCTCGCCTTTCTGGGCGGGGGCGCCGTACTTTCGTCCACCGTCCGCCGCCAGGACGAGTGGGTGTCCGCCACCACGCTGCTCGATTTACCCGAGCACGAACCAACTCCCGTGACCCTGACCATGAGGCGATTGGACGGCTTCAGGGAGGTCATCGATCGCCGCACCATCTTTCTCGTGAAGACAGGGGAGTCCGACGTCGCGGCGTTCAACGCGACGTGCACGCATCTCGGCTGCCTTGTCGCGTGGGATGCGAGCGGTCAGGTATTCAAGTGCCCCTGTCACGGCGGCGTGTACGGCCGCGACGGGGCTGTCAAAGAGGGTCCTCCGCCCGCGCCGCTTGCGAAAGTCGCCACGCGCGTGGACGGCAATCGCGTCCTCGTCCAGGCGTAGGAGAAGGGCCGCACAATGCGCGACTGGCTGGATTCCAGAACAGGCTTCCGATCTCTGCTCAAGCATCTGCTTGACGAGCCGCTGCCGCAAGGCATCGGCTGGTGGTTCGTGACCGGCAGCATCGTGCTGTTCCTGTTGACCGTGCAGCTGCTGACCGGGGTCCTGCTCGCGGTCTTCTACTCACCGTCACCCGATCACGCCTACGACAGCGTCCGCTTCATCATGGAGCGCGTCACCTTCGGCCGGGTGCTGCGCGGCCTCCACTTCTTCGGCGCCAGCTTCATCGTCATTGCCGCGATGATCCACATGCTGCGCGTTGTGGCGTTCGGCTCCTACAAGAAGCCGCGCGAGCTGAACTGGATTGTCGGCGTGCTGCTCCTGCTGATCATCCTGGCGTTCGCGCTGACCGGATATCTCCTGCCCTGGGATCAGAAGGCGTACTGGGCGACGACGGTGACGCTCAACATCGCGCGAAGCGTCCCGTTTGCCGGCGAGTTCGTCAGCAGCCTGCTGAAGGGCGGCACTGATCTGGGCGCGTTGACGTTGATGCGGTGGTATGCCGCGCATGTGTTCCTGCTGCCCGCGTGCCTGATCGCATTCACGATCGCGCATATCTACTTGATGCGCCGGCACGGCATCTCGGGTCCGATCAAGCCCGTGCCCGGCCCGTCGACTCCGTTCTACCCGTACCATGCGATCAAGGACACGATTGCGATTGCGGCCGTCTTCGCGCTCCTTCTGACGTTCGCCGTAGCGTTCAACGCACCACTCGACGCGGTCGCGGATCCAACCGACGCCACCTACATCCCGCGCCCCGAGTGGTACTTCATGAGCCTGTTCGAGCTCCTCAAGCATTTTCCGGGGCGCTGGGAGCCGGTCGCGACGATGGTCATTCCCGGTCTCGTCGTCGCGTTGCTGTTTCTGCTGCCGTTCCTCGATCGGCGGCCGGACCGCGCACCCAGGAATCGACCGGTTGTCATCAGCAGCTTCGCCATCATCCTGACGAGCATCGCTCTGCTGACCTATCAGGGGTTCCGGACGACGCCGTCACCGGCAGCACAGTCGCCGCAGGCGGTCGCGCGGCAAACGGCGCGCGCCGCTGGGCAGGGCCCTCCCGTGATGGTCGAAGACGTCTTCAAGAACGTCCAGGCGCTGAAGGGGCTCACGGTCGACGAGTTCATGGGAACGATGGGGATCATGTCCGCGTCGCTGGGCCTCTGCTGCAGTGACTGTCATCCCGGCGCGGGGACGGACAAAGTGGTGTGGGAGTCCGACGAGAATCCCAGAAAAGTCACGGCGCGGCAGATGGTGCTCATGGTGCAGGCCATCAACCGCGACAACTTCTCCGGGCGTCAGGACGTGACCTGCTGGACCTGCCATCGCCTGCGCGTGACCCCGCTGCAGACGCCACGACTCGATCAGTTCTACGGGGAAGCCAACACCGAGCTCGACGACGTCGTCTTGAAAGCTGACGGCGTTCCGGCGCCCGCGGAAGTCCTCGACAAGTACCTGCAGGCGCTCGGCGGCGCCGACAAGGTGTCGGCGATCAACGCGGTCACCGGAACCGGCAAAGTCATGGCGTTCGGCAACTTCGGCGGCGGCGGCAATTTCGAATACTTCGCCCAGGCGCCGGATAAGCGGGCGATGCTCAGCCACCTGCCCGATGGAGAGAGCAGCAGAACGTTCGACGGGCGGGCCGGGTGGTTCGCGATCCCGCTGGCTGTCGTCCCGAAGTATCCGCTGACGGCCGGCGAGCTTGACGGCGCAAGGCTCGATGCGCAGTTGGCGTTTCCCGCACAAATCGCCCGCACGTTGACCGGGCTGCGAACAGGGCCCATCGAAGAGCTCAACGGAAAAGAGACGTTCCTTCTGCAAGGGAACGGCGCGAGGGGAGCGTTTGTCAGCCTGTACTTCGACCGGCAGTCAGGCCTGCTCGTTCGGACGATTCGCTACACGCCTTCGAAGATCGGCAAAGTGCCGACGCAGGTGGACTACGACGACTATCGCGACGTCGGCGGGGTCAAGTTCCCGCGCAAGTGGGTGTTTACGTGGCTCGATGGTCGCGACGAGTTCGACTTCACTGATGTGAAGTTCAACGTGCCGATCGATCCCGCGAAGTTCGGGGAGCCGGTGCTGACGCCGCGGCCGGCACTGGCGCGCACGGCGCAGGGAAATTAGGGATCAGGGATCGGGGATCAGGGGTCGGGGATCAAGAGCAGTTGATCCCTGACCCCTGATCCCTGATCCCCGATCCCTATTACTTCGGGCTCGCGTCCTTGTACTTCTCGCTGTCCTGATCGACGCGGCAATCCCACTCGAACACTTCAGGATTT
>DASTZI010000282.1:0-15816 GCA_035764385.1 Vicinamibacterales bacterium | reverse complement strand
CCCGAGTGGATCATGTCGGGGTTGCTCAGGACGACGTGAGCTCGGCCCCGGATTGAGCGCCGCGCATCCTGCGGTGTGTCGCCATCGTACGTGAACACGCCGATCTGAGCCTCGGAGGACAGTCGATCGGCGAGATCGTGGAGCTCGGCCAGCTGGTCCTGTGCGAGTGCCTTTGTCGGAAACAAGTAGAGGGCTCGAGCCGACGGGTCCTTGAGAATGGCGCTGAGGACAGGGGCGTTGTAACAAAGTGTCTTGCCCGACGCCGTCGGCGTCGTGATCACGACGTTGCGGCCGGCGAGGGTGTGGGCGACCGCCGCAGCCTGATGGGTGTAGAACTGCTCGATCCCACGGGCGGCGAGCACCCGCCCAAGGCGTTCATCGAGGGCATCGGGAAACGGGGCATACTCCGCGGCCCGAGGTGCCAGCCGCCGGACGGCAGTGACCCATCCTTCGGGGCTGTCTGGACGGTCTGGGAAGCCACCGGTCAGCCTGTCAACGACGGATTGCAGCATTTGATCGTGAGCAGCATCCGTCCGTCTAGCCGGCAGCATGACGGGAGATGGTAGCGCACAAAGAGCGAAAGTCCAATCTGGTTGGTGGTTAGTGGTTCGTGGTTAGTAGCCCTAATTACGAGCCACCAACCACCAACCAACCAGGCATCCGCATTGCGAACGGCCGCCATATGGCTATCACCGGACAACAGAAGCGGATGCTTGCACTGGGCGCGATGGGCGCTGGCGTGGTTCTCGCCGCGCAGATGTGGCGGCGACGGGACCCGTATGAGTTCGCCGGCCGATCGGTCGTGATTACGGGCGGGTCGCGCGGACTCGGCCTTGTCATGGCCCGCCAGTTGGCCGACCAGGGCGCGCGGCTGACGCTTGTCGCCCGCGATGAGCAGGAGCTGCAGCGCGCCGTCGACGATCTGCAAGCGCGGCAGCCGTTTATGGAACTACTGGTCGCGCAGGCTGACATCCGCGCCCGTTACCAGGCCGAACGCGCGATTGCGATGGCGGTCGAGCGGTTCGGCAGCGTCGATGTCTTGATCAACAACGCAGGCATCATTCAGGTCGGGCCAGTGGATCACATCGCGCTGGCCGACTATGAAGACGCCATGCTGACGCACTTCTGGGGACCGCTCTACATGATGACGGCCGCGATCCCCCATATGCGCCGCGCCGGCGCAGGCCGCATCGTCAACATCTCCTCAATCGGCGGGAAGATCGCCATCCCCCACCTGGTGCCGTACTCGGCGAGCAAGTTCGCGCTCGCCGGGCTCTCGGAAGGTCTTCACGCGGAGCTCGCGAAGTACAACATCGCCGTCACGACGGTGTATCCAGGTCTGATGCGAACCGGCTCGCCGGTGAACGCGATGTTCAAGGGACAACGTCCGCAGGAGTACGCCTGGTTCGCCATTTCCGACTCGCTGCCGCTGGCGAGCATCTCGCCGGAACGCGCGGCGCGGCAGATCATCCGCGCATGCCGTTACGGTGAAGCGGAACTGATCATTACCGCTCAGGCCAAAATGGCGGTGCTCGCACGCACCGCCGCACCGGAACTCTTCCTGGACACGATGGCGCTGGTCAATCGGCTGCTGCCGGGACCGTCGTCGTCGGATGGAGACGAGGCGAAGCCGGGGCGCGAAAGCGAATCGGAAGCCGCCGGCCCGCGGCAACCGCTCACAGCTGCCACCTACCGTGAAGCGGAGAGGAATAACGAAATGTAAATGGGCGTACGTAGGGGCCGCCTTTAGGCGGCCCTTCTGGGCCGGCTGAAGCCGGCCCCTACGTACGTGCAGAGTGTTACTGCGCGTTGAACGAGTCGCCGATCATCCGCTGACCCGTCTGCTCGGTGCACCCGCCGTGCGGCATCGCCTTACCGCACGCAATCAACATCCCCGCCAACGCGCCGAAGTCGCGGCCATCACGCAGCGGATAAAACCGGACGGTGATGAACGTCCCTTCGGCCATTGTCTTGACGGTGACGTTGTTGCGCGCCATGGCGATGGCGGAACCCGTCTCGACGCCGAACTGCATCGGCTTTCCATCCTTCATCACGACGTTGCCATCGTTGTCGACGACGACGAAGAGGAGCTGCGCGTGATTGGCGCCAGGGACGTAGCGCGTCAGCTTGCCCGACAACGTTTTGGTCACCGTCTGGTCGTACATCGCGAACGAATGGTGCGCGTAAACAGGCGCCGCCATCACAGCGGCCACGATGAATGCGAAGAATAGGTTCTTCATAATCATTGCTGCTTGTACTTCTCCGGGACGTTCCATCCCTTCTCGAAGTGTTCCTCCCAGTTCTGTGCCCATGGACGCCCGAAATAATCGATGAAACCCGGCTCGCCAGGAATGAGTTCGGTGGGCTTGCCGTCAGGCCCGTTGACGATCGTGCTCTGAACACGGCATTCGACGAAGTTGAAGCGCCAGTCCGGATCGTCAGGCCCGGAGCGAAGTTGCCACGGTGTCACGGCGTGGAGCGGGCGGACGAAGGCCTGTGGATCGTAGAACGTCGTGTCCACTGTGATGGTCTTGCCGTCTGCGCTCGGCGTAAACGTCTCGATCGTCTCGAGATCGCTGCTGTACTCGAACATGGAGTGTGAGAGGGTCCACCCTTGGACGTTGGCGGTCCATGCCACGAGCGTGTTGCCGTTCCAGAAACCGATCGTCTCGCCGTACCACTGCGGCACTTTCATCACGTGCGTCTTGCCGACCAGGATGCGACGCAGGAAGTTATCGGCGATGCCGCTCAAGAACTGGATCTGATGCGGCGTCATCATGACCTCGATGTCGCCGCCGAGCGACGCTTCTGCCCACCACCGCATGAAACCTTCGGGATAGCAGAACGACGCGTTCCACTGCGGCGCATTATTGACGACCTCGTGATAGTTCTGCTGGACCATCCGCTTGCGGTACTCCGGCGTCAACAGCGACAGCATGGTGGCCGTCTGAAGGTTACGGCCCCAGATCCACTGTTCCTCGGGCTGGAGGCGACGATAATGTCCATCCCAGTTCGGCAGCGTGGCGCGCGTGTGAACCGTGGGCCCGCCTGCTTTCTTTGCCGCCGCGAGCAACGCGATGTAGTGCTCCTGGGCAGTCTTGTACGGGTAGGGACTGACGATCTTCTCGATCGGGCGATCGAGGTTGCAGTCGCCCCACGCGCCAAAGCGCTGATCGCGCACCATGTCGGTCAGCGCGCGCGGCGTATTGCAACGCGCGTAGCGCTTGTCGAGCCAGGACTGCTCATCGACGTAGAAGTTCCTGCTTGTAAAGAGGTCAACCGGAAGCGCGGTGACGCCCGGCGGCGGCGTGGTGTTCTTGTTGGTCGGGCCGCCCTGCGGACCGAGACGTTCCTGAGCGCTCAGCGCCGCGATAAGGATCGCGGCGGCGAGCGCGAGCGTCGCGGATATCGTGCGCGCCATGTTTCTCCTGCCCGTCTGCCTCAACGGCAGCTCAGAACTGATATTGCAGCGCGCACGATTTTACGATCAGTGTGGTTTCATTACCACCTTCACGCAGCCATCCTGCTTATCGCGGAACGTGCGGTACATCTGAGGCGCATCGTCCAGCGAAACGCGATGGGTCACGACAAACGAGGGATCGATCTCGCCCGTTTCGATGTAACGCAGTAGACGCGGCAGGTACTTGTGCACGTGCGTCTGTCCGGTTTTGATCGTCAGTCCCTTGTTCATGGCGGCACCGAACGGGAACTTGTCGAGGAAGCCGCCGTAGACGCCCGGCACGGAGACGGTGCCCCCTTTGCGGCACGCATGGATCGCCTGCCGGAAAGCACTGACTCGATCGGTCCCCATGAAGGTCATCGTTTTGAGCTTGTCGTAGACATAGTCGAGGTGCGGTCCGTGCGCCTCCATGCCGACCGCGTCGATGCAGGCGTCGGGACCGATGCCGCCCGTCATGTACCGCAGCTTGTAGAAGACGTCGGGATCCATCGAATCGAGCGTCTCGGCGCCGGCTTGGTTTGCCATCATGAGACGCTCCGGCACCGTGTCGATCGCGATCACGCGACCGGCGCCAAGCAGGAAGGCGCTCCGAATGGCGAACTGGCCGACGGGACCACACCCCCAGACGGCAACCGTGTCGCCTCGTTGAATGTTGCAGTTCTCCGCGGCCATGAAACCGGTGGGATAGATATCGGTTAGGAACAGGAGCTGTTCGTCGGTGAGATGCTGCGGCACCTTGAACGGCCCGACGTCGGCAAACGGCACCCGCACGTACTCGGCCTGGCCGCCTGCGTAGCCGCCGAGCATGTGCGAGTACCCAAAGAGACCTGCCGCGGTGTAGCCGTAGAGCTTCTCCACCATCCACGCATTCGGGTTCGAATTGTCGCAGCACGAATACATCTCGTGTTTGCAGAAGTAGCAGCGGCCACAGGCAATCGGAAACGGCACAATCACCCGATCCCCTCGTCTGAGGTTCGTCACATTGCGGCCGACATCCTCGACGATCCCCATGAACTCATGTCCGAGGATGTCGCCCGCGCGCATCGTCGGAATGAAGCCGTCAAAGAGGTGCAGGTCGGAGCCGCAGATCGCGGTTGATGTGACCCGCACGATGGCATCGCGCGGGTTGATGAGGGTCGGATCAGGAACGTGTTCGACGCGGACGTCGTTGCGGCCTTCCCAGCAAACGGCTTTCATTGGAACCTCGGCGGATGTTCGGATTACGCGCTGTGGCGCCGCGTCCGTGCGGCGCGGCCCGACGGTTGTCCTTCAGTCGTCGGAATTTCACCGGCTTCCATCAACTGTTTGAGCCGGCGAAGGTCTTCACGAATGGTCTGATTCGGCTCTTCGCCGAACATCTTTGCGACGGCGGCGCCGAGTTTGCCGCCCGGCGGGTTGTACTGCAGGTGCACGGTGACGCGCGTTCCGTGCGGATCCTCGTGGAAGTTCACCGAGCCAGCGGTGGCGATCGTCGACCCTGCGAGCGACTGCCAGCCGATGACCTTGTTGTCAACCTCGTTGATGATCCGCGCGTCCCACTCGACTTGCATCCCTGCGGGACCTTTCGCGACCCAGTGCGAAATGCCTTCCTCGCGTGCCGAAACCGACTCGAGGTGCTCCATGAACTGCGGAAGATTCTCGAAGTTGCGCCAGAACCGGTAGAGCTCGGGCAGCGGCCGGCCGATCGTGGCTGACTCTTCCACGTGAATGCCGCGGAGGCCGCCGAGCTGGGCGCGTGTGTCGGAGCCGCGATCCGCGATGACACCCGTGCCTTTCTCACGAGCCGCCATGACCTCGCGGTGATTGATGCCGAGCGCCTGATAGACGTCGCAATGTCCTGTCGCGCCCCGATACAGGAACGCAGCGCCGGCAATCGCAGCCGCACCTCCGGGAACCTCGCGCCGCTTGAGTGCATACGCGGCAAGCGCACCGCCAGCCACCATCGACAGCCACCGCTCGACGCGGCCGACGTTTATGCGTTCTCGAAAATTGCTCGACGCAATTGCCACTGTTCTCTCCTTATCCGACGGAAGGCGACCATCAAGGTCCGGCTGGACGTTGCAGCACGGCCGATATGCCGCCGGTCAAACCCTGGGACGTCAGCATGACCTGTGCCCGTCCGCCTTCACGAACGCTTCGGCGTGACAAGTTCTTCGCGTACGCTTATGCCCCGATGAGCGTGAACACGTCCGCGCCCGGAGGTGCGCAGCTGAGCCGCCGACTCGGCTTCTGGAGCTCAATCGGGTTCGTGATCGGGATGACGATCGGCTCGGGCATCTTTCGAACGCCCGCCCTAATCGCCGAACGAGTTCCCGATCCACTGGCGATGCTCGCGGTGTGGGCCTTCGGCGGCGCCGTAACCTTGTGCGGCGCGCTCTCGATCGCGGAGCTGGCCGCGACGCTGCCGCAGGCAGGCGGCCTGTACGTCTTCCTCCGCGAAGGCTGGGGGCGCGGCGCGGCGTTCGTGTTTACCTGGTCGGAGCTCGTGCTCATTCGCGCAGCCGGACTCAGCGGCATCGCGAGCGTCTTCGGCGAGTACGCGCTGCGGTCGTTCGGCTACGACCCGGTGGTCTATTCCACAGCGGCCGACTACTGTGCCGTTGGAGCGATCGTGATCGCGACGTGGACCAACGTGCGCGGCGTTCAAACGGGCGCGCTGACGACCGGCGTGACGAGCGCGGCGAAGTTTGGCGCGCTTGCCCTGATCGCCGCGATGGCCGTCTGGTTGGGCAGCCGCGCGGAGGCATCGGTGGCACACTTCGCGCCCGGGCAGGCGCCGGTGCAGGCCGGCCTGTTCGGCCTGGCGTTCATCTCGGTTCTCTGGGCCTACGACGGTTTCGCGGATCTGTCGTTTCTCGCAGGCGAGATTGCCGATCCGCAACGAACACTTCCGCGAGCGATCATCGGCGGCACGCTGGCGATCATCGCCATCTACGTGACCATCAATGCCGCGTACTTGTACGTGCTGCCGATTTCGCAGGTCGCCAGGTCGCCGCTCATCGCGGCCGATACGATGGCCGCACTGGTCGGCAGAGTCGGCGCGAGTTTTGTTTCGATCGTCGTAGCGATATCGACGTTCGGAGCTGTCAATTCCGATCTTCTCGGCGCGCCGCGAATCTTCTATGCAGCTGCAGCGGATGGATTGTTTTTCAAGACGCTCGGCCGCGTGCACCCGCGGTATCGCACCCCACACATCTCGATCATGTTCAGCGCGCTGCTCGGAATCGTCTTCGTGCTCACCGGCACGTTTGAACAAATCGCCGACACCTTCGTCCTCGCGATTTGGCCGTTCTACGGGCTTGCGGTGGCCGGCCTGTATCGGCTTCGTCGCCGATCGGATCTGACGCGCCCCTATCGCGTCCCAGGCTATCCGGTCGTCCCGGCAGTCTTCATCGCCGCGTGCATCTATCTCGTCGTCAGCGCGCTCATCGGCGATCTACTTTGGACCGGCATCACGTTCGCGATCATGCTTGCCGGTGTTCCCGTGTATTACGTTGTGTTTGCAAGGGTGCAAGGGGTGCGACGGGTGCAATGAGGTGCAACGGGTGCGGAATCCAAGAGCAACGATTTCGCAGCGATGCGCACCCCGCACCTTTCGCACCCAGTGCACGTCTCGCACGCTTCGCACCGACCAGGTACTCGAATTAATATCAGCGACATGATCATGGTGATCGATATCGCACAGAAGTCAAAGATACGCGTTCCGGAAGGGCACATGCGGAACGTGCTCGACCCATCAGAGGACGGAACGCGAGTTCACGTCGCCATCAAGGACATCGACCAGGGCAAGACGTATCGCGTTTCTCGCAGCGATAGAACTCAGGTGGTCTACGTCCTTGAAGGAGAAGACGCCGCGATCACCCACCACACCGCCGCCGATGCCGCGGTCGAACACGTCGGCCAGCGGCGGTCCGGAGTCTATCTGGAACCGTCAGAGGAGGCGACCGTCGCCGCGGCCAACACTCCGCTGACGCTTCTGCTGGTAACCGTCCCGAAGCACACGAGCAAGGCGGGTGGCGCTGCGTCGCCGGCGGGCTATTTCTTCGAAGAAGCCCGACTCAGATCGTTGGTTGACGAGAAACGCATCCGCGAGCGGACCTTCTGGGTGAATAAAGAGACGGGACTCTCAGGGTCGTGGGATCTGCAGCTCGGTCGCATGCTCTACGCGCCGCACGGGCACTCTCCACGCCATGTGCACCGCGCATCGACGACGAGCTCAGTCACGCCGGAGCACTTCTACTTCATCGAAGAAGGCGTCGGAGAGGTGAAGCACGATACAGGGACGCTTCCGGTCGGCCCAGGAAGCCTGGTGCTCATACCAGCCGGCGAATGGCATCAGCTCGTTGCCTCGGAGACAGGCTTCGATTACATCGAGTTCCAGGCGCCCTTCGATTTCGTCACGACCATGGATCACGATCCACTCGGCAAGAACTGGTATATCAAGGGAACCGACGACGGAACAGGAAAACCGCAACTATGGGTCCAGAGCTGAGATCAGAATGCTCGGCTCTGACATCCGTCGACAACGACTGACGTTCCACTAATCCAGCTCGCGCGGGGAGAGGCAAGAAAGGCGACGACGTCGCCGACTTCTTCGGGCGTGCCGAAGCGGCCGAACGGCAACTCGCGTTTGACGAACTCCGCAATCGCCGAGGGATTCTCCTGCTGGCGCTTCCACCAGGATCCACCTTCGAACAGAATCGAACCGGGCGATACGCTGTTGACGCGGATGTTGGACGCGGCGAGCTGTTGCGCAAGCGACTTCGCAAGACTGATTTCCGCCGCCTTCACCGCGTTGTAGGTCATCCGTCCGCCAGCTTCGCGCCCGAAGACCGATGCAATGATGATGATCGAGCCGCCGCCGCGCTGTTTCATGTGCGGTACCGCCAGACGTGACGCGCGAACAGCCGGCAGCAGCGTCTGATCGAACGCCTCCTGCCATTCCGTGTCGCTCGTGTCGGTGATCGTCGCGCCGCGCCCGAGGCCCACATTGTTGACGAGGATATCGATGCCGCCGAATGCCGCGACAGCCCCGTCGATAACGGACTTCACTCCATCGGGGGTGCTCACGTCGGCGGCGATGGCGATTACGCGTTCGTCACCGACGGCACGAATTGCGACATCGCGGCGCGCCTGTTCCAGCGTGGACTCCGTCCTGCCGCACAGGCACATCAGACACCCTTCGGATGCGAGTGCGCGTGCGATTGCGAGTCCCAGACCGCGGCTCGAGCCCGTCACCACCGCCACCTTGTCCGCTAAACCGAGATCCATGAGCTGTTCAATATAGCTGAGCGCTCCGCCGGTATCGTGCATGCATTTGCTCAGACCAGATGACGTATGGGCCGACCTTAGGTCCTACAACCTGCATAGAGGAGGCGCGCGATGCGGTGGGAAGGACGACGGGAAAGCGGAAACATCGAGGACCGTCGTGGGATGGGAATGGGCAGCGTCGGGCTCCCGCTGGGCGGCGGATTGGGAGGACTCGTTCTCCTTCTCCTCATTTCGTGGCTCACGGGTACCAACCCACTCGATCTCATCAGCACGTCCAGTGTTCCGCAGGATCAATCCACTGGGACGACCGGCGTCCGCGACAACGACCCGCAGGCGAAGTTCATCTCGGTCGTGCTGGCCGACACGGAGGATACGTGGCGTGACCTATTCCGTCAGCGCGGCCAGGCGTACGTGCCGCCGGTCCTCGTGCTGTTCGACGGCGCCACCCAATCGGCGTGCGGCGTCGGCCGGTCCGAGGTTGGCCCCTTCTATTGCCCGACCGATCGGAAGGTGTACCTCGACCTGTCGTTTTTCCGCGACCTCGACGAGCGGTTTGGCGCTCCCGGCGACTTCGCGCAGGCGTATGTCGTCGCGCATGAAGTCGGCCACCACGTCCAGAACATGCTGGGTGTCGCCGAATCGGTGGCGGCTGCTCGCGAACGATCTGACGATCGTCAGTCAAACGCATTATCCGTTCGCCTGGAGCTGCAGGCTGATTGTTTCGCCGGCGTCTGGGGTCACTACGCGGCAACCCGGGGCGAACTCGAACCGGGCGACGCGGAGGAAGGTCTGAACGCCGCCGCCGCGATTGGCGACGATCGATTGCAGCGCATGGCGCGCGGCCAGGTGATTCCAGAAACCTTCACCCACGGATCGTCAGCCGACCGCGTCCGCTGGCTGCGCCGTGGCCTTGACAGCGGCACGATCGACAGCTGCGATACGTTCTCGAGCGGAACGCACTGAAGGGATGGTGACGCAAAACCGCACGATATACTGATCAACTGTCCGTCCCATGACGGACACATACGAATGCGCATCGGGATTCCGAAAGAAATCCGCCCGGGCGAAACGCGCGTCGCGGCTACCCCCGAAACGATCAAGAAACTCACCGCGAGCCGGCTGCACACCGTCATCGTGGAGGCAGGCGCGGGCACATCCGCCAGCATCGCCGATCAACAGTTCGAGGCGGCCGGCGCCACCATCTCGGAGACCGCTGCCGACCTCTACGCACAGGCGGACGTGCTTCTCAAAGTTCGTGGCCCCGATCCGTGCGAAATCGCCATGCTTCGACCGGGCACGATCGTCATCGGATTACTCGGGCCGCATGACCGCGCCGGTATCGAGGCGCTCGCCGCGCGCGGCGTGACTGGTTTCGCGCTCGAACGGCTTCCGCGCATCACCCGCGCGCAGACGATGGATGTGTTGTCGTCGCAAGCGAACATCGCGGGATACAAGGCGGTCATCATTGCCGCGAACGAATACGGACGGTTCATGCCGATGCTGATGACCGCCGCGGGCACGGTCAAAGCCGCGCGCGTGCTTGTGCTCGGCGCGGGCGTTGCCGGGCTGCAGGCCATCGCCACCGCGAAGAGGCTGGGAGCGGTCATCGAGGCGTTCGACGTGCGGCCCGCGACGAAGGAACAGGTCGAATCGCTGGGAGCGAAATTCATCGAAGTGCCTGTGTCCGAACACGATTCGACGCAGGCTGAAACCGCGGGCGGATACGCGCGCGAGATGAGCGAGGAATATCAACACCGCCAGGCGGCGCTCATCGACGAACGGGCACGCGTTGCAGACATCATCATCACGACGGCCCTGATCCCGGGCAAACCCGCCCCCGTGCTGCTGCGCGAGGAGACCATCCGCTCAATGAAATCCGGTTCCGTCGTCGTCGATCTCGCTGCCGAACAGGGCGGCAATTGTCCGCTGACGGAAAAAGACCGAGTCGTCGTGAAGCACGGAGTCACTCTCGTCGGCTACTCGAACCTGCCTGCGATGCTCGCCGCCGATGCCAGCGCCCTCTACGCACGCAACGTGCTGGCCTTTGTGAATCTGCTGCTCGATCCAACGTCCGGGACGCCCAATGTCAACCGCGAGGACGAAATCATCGCGGGTGCCCTCGTCTGCACCGATGGGCGGGTTGTCATGCCTGAAACCTAGAACCTATCACCTGATACCTGGACCACCCCTGACACCTGATACCTGACACCTGATACCTGTTACCTGACACCTGATACCTGTTATGGACTCCACCATCACCAACCTCACCGTCTTCGTCCTTGCGATCTTCGTCGGCTATCACGTCGTCTGGAACGTCACGCCGGCGCTGCATACCCCGCTCATGAGCGTCACCAACGCAATCAGCTCGGTGATTATCGTGGGAGCGATCCTCGCCTCGGGTTCAACAAAGAGCGGCGTGGGCGTGCTGCTTGGGACAATCGCGGTCGCCCTCGCGTCCGTCAATACGTTCGGAGGCTTCCTGGTCAGCCTGCGCATGCTGGAGATGTTCAAGAGAAAAGAAACGAAATGACCGCAAACGAGGTCGCGCTGTCCTATCTGGCGGCGAGCGTCCTGTTCATCCTCGCGCTCCGGGGACTCTCGCATCCGCGGACCGCGCGCCGTGGCAACCTGCTCGGGATGGTGGGAATGGCGCTCGCCATCGCGACGACGTTTGCGATCACCAATCGGATCGATATGGCGCGCCTTGGTATCGGGATAGGCGCGGTGGTGGGGCTGATCGTGTCCCGTCGGGTGCAGATGACGCAGATGCCGGAACTGGTCGCCGCGATGCACTCGCTCGTCGGCCTCGCGGCGGTGCTCATCGCGTTTGCGGTCGTCAACGATCCTTCCGCATTCACCCTCGACGTTCCCATTCCCCGGGGCAACCGGCTGGAACTGTTTGTCGGCACCGCCATCGGTGCCATCACCTTTTCGGGATCCGTCATCGCGTTCGGCAAGCTCGCCGGCCTTGGCAAATATAGCCGGCTCTTTTCGAGCGCCCCCGTCGTCTTCAAGGGACAGCACATCGTCAACCTGGTGATGGCGCTCGCGATGATTACGGCCGGACTGGCGTTTGTTGCGTCGCCGCCGGAGCGAGAGTGGACGCCGTTCGTGGTGATGACCGCGATCGCTTTCCTGCTCGGTGTGCTGACGATCATCCCGATTGGCGGCGCGGACATGCCCGTCGTGATCTCGATGCTCAACAGCTATTCAGGATGGGCCGCTGCGGGAATTGGATTTTCGCTGAACAACTCGATGCTGATCATTGCCGGTTCGCTCGTCGGCTCGTCGGGCGCAATCCTCTCTTACATCATGTGTCGTGCGATGAACCGGTCGTTCTTCAGCGTGATCCTTGGCGGCTTCGGCGGCGCGGAAGGGGCGGTGGCGAGCGGTGTTCAGCAGAAGCCCGTCAAAGCGGGATCGGCAGAGGACGTGGCGTTCCTCCTCGGCAACGCCGACAACGTCATCATCGTTCCCGGCTATGGACTGGCCGTCGGCCGCGCACAACATGCCACCAAGGAGATGGCCGACAAGCTGACGAAGAAAGGAGTCAATGTCCGGTATGCCATCCATCCTGTGGCCGGCCGTATGCCCGGGCATATGAACGTGCTCCTTGCGGAGGCCGACGTGCCGTACGACCAGGTGTTCGAAATGGAGGACATCAATGCCGATTTCGGCAGCGCCGACATCGCGTTCGTCCTCGGCGCCAACGACGTCGTCAACCCGCTCGCCGAGCAGCCTGGCAGCCCCATCTACGGCATGCCGATTCTCGAAGCGCACAAAGCGCACGCGGTTGTCGTCAACAAGCGCTCGATGGCCGCAGGCTATGCGGGCGTCGACAATCCGCTGTTCTACATGGACAAGACGATGATGGTGTTCGGCGACGCCAAAAAGGTCATCGAGGAGATCGTCAAGGCGTTGGAGTAGCGGTCGATGGTTCGAACGCACACGCTTGAAATCTCGACCAAGGGGCAAGGTGACACGCATGACGTCACGAGTGCCGTCGCTCGCGCGGTTGCTGAATCCGATATCCGTGCCGGCATTGTCACGGTCTTCGTCGTCGGATCCACAGCCGGCGTGACCACAATCGAGTTCGAGTCAGGAGCGCTTCACGATTTGAGTGCCGTGTTCGAGGAGCTCGCGCCGAGGGATGGCGAGTACCAGCATCATCTGCGCTGGGGCGACGACAACGGTTCGAGCCACGTCCGTGCGGCCCTTCTCGGCCCGTCTGTCACCATTCCGTTCCGAGACGGTGAGCTGATGCTCGGTCAATGGCAGCAGATTGCCGTGCTGGAGTTCGACACGCGACCGCGTCGTCGTCAAATCGTGGTGCAGATGATCGGCGAATAGCGGCCGCGTGATGACGTCATTTGCGACGTGCCTGCCGTGGAATTTCGTCCTGGGCGCCGGGTTGCTTCGATACGAATGCCGGTGCCTGCATTAACGATAGCTTCAGGCGCTCAATCGCGTCAGTGCGAGTGCGAGCCCGCTGCGCACGGCTGACGACCGGGATGTCCTCCAGGGCTGAACTGACGACGTCCTGCCAACGCGTGACCGCTGTCGCAGTAGCTGTCCCGGCAGAATCCGCTTCTTCCCATGCCGTCCACGTGACGGTGCGTCCGAGATATTTGGCGTCGATCGGATGGAAGTTGAGATAGTCGCCAACCTGATTCGGCGCAAGCGCCGAATCGGTAACGACACCCGACGGCAGCTGAAGGCGACTCCCTCGAACGAATGTATAGTCGCAGTGGATGATGTCGTTGTCGGTGTCATGCAGTGCGATCATCACTTCATTGAAGTACGTTGTGACAGAGCCGCTGTTCCTTACCTGGCCCTGAACGCGAACCTCGCCAAGAGTTCCGGTGCCCGTTTGTACGCCTTGCATCACAACGTTGCCCCGCAGTGGCTCGACCGCGGCTGTGTCCCACGAGGTCGTCACAAAGACGCGGGCAACGCTGCTGATAGGTACGTCGCTAAAAATGACGTAGCATCCCGTCTCGCCCGACCCGAGCGTCGAGTCGTCGATGACTCTGGTTGACGCCAATCGTCGCGACCGGCCGTATGCGTATCCAAACGCAGTTCCGATCTCCGTCCCCGCCGAATCCCGAAAATGCGAATCGATTTTGACAAACGGCGTCGGACGCGCGCCCCAGGCTCCGCGGACAACTCCAACCACTACGGCATATCCCTCTCCGTCGTCGCCGTAAAATGCGGTGGTCAGTCTCGCCCCCGCCTCTCCGAACGAAATGGAATTCGTCACGGTCACGGCCGGCTCGGGCGACGGCGCGCTCTTCCCGCAGGCGTTCACTGAACGAACGCGGACGTAGTACGTCCCGACCGCGGCAGGCTGCACCGTCGAAAGCGCCGTCTCGCCTGTATCGAACTCGGAGATGTTCGTCACCCCCGGCGCGTCGCCGACTTCCACCACATACGACGTGGCGGCATTAGGCCCCGGCGCGGCGGCGAGCCATTGAATGGTAACGAGAGCCGCTATCTGTGAGTTACCAGGCGACGTCACCGACGCCGCCGCATTCGCCGGTGCGGTGGGCGGTGCTGTGCACGATGGACTCTGCGCGAACGATGCGGCAGTTGAGACGACCAGGGTTAGAAATATGAATGCCACGGTCGCGACCGTTTTGTGGCTCATTTCTCTCATCCTTTTCTCGACAACCCGCGGAAGGTCGCAGGTGTCCACAGGTAGATAACGAGCCACGGCCGAGTTTCGAACAAGTGGCGTGTGGAATGGTGGGATTAGGAAAACGGCCTGATCGGCGGACCTAAAGGTCCGCCGCTACTGGCGCGTCGTCCGGCGCCATAGCCACCCATCGGCAGGGCGGCGAATCTCCCTCAGCAGCGTGATCTTGCGCGACGAGGGATCACGGGGTGGCGAGGCGACGACGATGACCCGGTCGCCCGCCTTGAGGGTGGTCGGTCCGACATCCCCGTGGCGAAGCTGAATGAGGTTCTGCCATTCGGCTGTATAGACCTCGCCAGCATCCGTCCGAAGACTGAACGTGACGTGGGGATTGGCGAAATGAATGGATTCGACCGTCCCCTCGATTGAGACGGTCTGGTCTTCAAAGTAGGCGCCGTAGGAGTGATGCGCCGAGGCGGCAGCGGTGAAAATCGCCGATGCCAGAATGGCGACGAGAAGCGTTCGTCTCATATGAACCATCCGGCGCTGCATCCGTGTGACGGAATAGTGGCCGGAAAGTTCCATTATGGGGCCAGTTCTTCGAGCCTGCGGTTTCGGGTCTCCAGCATCCCGAGGGCCGCCACGGCACCAATGAGACCGGCTCCAGCGAACATCACAAATACCGCCGCGGTCCCGCGTGCGGCCACCAGGTACCCGACAAACACGGGACCGGCTGCCGATGCGAGCCGCAGCCAGCAGGTAGCGGCCCCTGTACCCAGCGCCCGCATCCGCGTCGGATAAATTTCAGGTGTGTAGAGGTAGAGCACGGCGTTGACAGATCCGACGATGCCGTAGCTGAGCGTCACGAGTGCGATCACGGCGGTGACTGAATGAGCGGCGAACGTGCCGAGCATCGCGAGCAACGCTGCGCCGGCGATGAAGCCCATCACCGTCCAGGGCCGGCGACCGACGGCGTCAATGGTAAACGCGCACACGATGAGGATCGCGACCTGCGCAATGTTGTTGAATGTGCCGGCGCGCAGCGCCGCCGCGAGGCTGAGGTGATACACGCTGCTATAGAGCGTCGGCATCCAGTTGTTCAAGCCGTTGGTGATGAAGTACGCGCTGGCCCAGAGCGCCCAGACGATCAGCGTGCGTGTGCGGTACGGGCCGGCGAAAAGTTCTGAAGCGCGAGCTCGAATCGGCAGGGATTCGGAAGCCGGTAGCCGGGGGGCGGTAGCCGGTATGGAATCGGCTCCCGCCTCCCGGCTCCCGGCTCCCGGTGCCGCCGCCTCGATCTCGCTGATGACTGACTCCGCATCCACAATGCGACCTTTGGAGATCAGCCATCGCGGCGATTCCGGCAACCGCAACAACAGAACCGTTACCAGCAGCCCGGGAATGCCGCCGATGAGGAACATGACCTGCCATCCGAGCGTCGGCACGAGCA
>DASTZI010000281.1:0-4090 GCA_035764385.1 Vicinamibacterales bacterium | reverse complement strand
TGCGGGCCGCGTTAACGCAGGGAGTGTTCATCGAGCCCTCCCAGCGCGGCCATGCACTTGGCACTCTTGGATCTACCGACTCGTGCCTCTGGCCCGCACACCCGGCGAACCCCAGGATCACGAGCGCGACAGCAACAGTTTTCATCGGCGTGACCTCCGCTGCGTGCGCGGGTGCAAGTCCCGCGCCCTTGACATCCGTTGGAAGTGTTCGCCGTGGCCCGCCTGCGTGAAGCGTCCGAACGCATCGAACGCTATCGTCCAAAGCGATAAGCGAGCGAGGCGCCGATGATGTGGGCCGTGTAGTTTCTCGAGTCGTTCGCCATCCAGACCGCATCTGGCCCCATGAAAGGATTCAGCGTATCGGTGCGCCAGTCCTGCTTCCGGAAGGTCTGGAAGCTGTAAAACACACTCGCCGACCAGGACCGCGTGAAGTAGTACCGAAGCGCCGTCTCAATCGTCGCGAGCTCGTCCTCGAAGGCGGGCCACGGCTGCGCGGTCGCCGTCAGGTTCTGCGCGGCGGTACCCGATTTCGGAATGATGGGATTGCTGTTGTCGATACGCCCGAGCGCGTACTGATAGCTCGCGCTCACGATCCAGTCCAATTTCGACGGAATCAGCGTCGTCCGGACGTTGAGGGTGAAGCTGTCGATGGTGTCCGCGATGTTGGACACCCAGTCGAAGTCCACGAAGTCGAGGGTGGCACCGGTGCCGGTGACCGGCCGGCTGCGTGACCGCATCTTCGACGTGTCCCGCTCGTGGCTGTAGCTCGCAGTGATAGTCACGCGGTCGACGGGAGTCCAGGCGAAATCGACGCCAACATTCCACGCCTGCTCCTGCTGGAGGCCCAGGCTCGAGGCGATGTAATCGACCCAGCGATAGCCGAAGGTGGGTGAGATGGACAGCCGGTCGAGCGGCGTGAATTGCAGCAGCGCGGTGACGCTCTGTATGTTCCGCTCAGCTTCGTCGAATTTCCTGAGCAGCACGGACTGACCCTGAAGCGCGGTGACCGGATCCTCAGCCACCGCGTGCTCCGCATGGGCCGCCGAGTTGTAGCGCTCGATACGCAGGAACGTCGGCCGATAGGTGAGCCTGGCGAGCAGCCAGTCGACGGGCGTCACATCGAGGGCGGCCTTGGCTCCGAACTCGTCGCTCACGGGAACCTCGCGGTGCTCGTTGCGGTCCCAGCGCTGCCAGTCCACGCCGATGGTCAGCGCAGCGGGCGCGAACAGCTGGTACCGCCCCTCGAGGTCCGCGTTCTGCCGGATCCAGCTCCAGCGTCCGGCGCGGCGCGCGCCCTCCAGCGTCTTGTCGTTCAGGACGAATCCGGGGAAAGTGATCTGATCGGAGTTGTCCTGGAAGTCGTGGATGCGATATTTCGCGGTCAGCGTCAGCGGCAGCGATCCGAACGGACGTGATACCGCCGTGAAGTTTCCGATGAAATTCTGCACGATGCCGTTGAGGCTCCGCTGAGGCAGGACGAGATCCGGGGAGGTGATCGCGGGGTTGATCGTGTGCGGAAGAAACGTGTCGTTCTGCAAATAGAGGGAGTACGTGAATGCGGTGTTGATGCGGGTGCGGAGCGGCAGGTTCACGCCGAGGGCGCCGGTGAACGTGTTCGCCATATTGTTAGGTGGCAGCGACGTCTGGCCGGTGAACGGTGAGCCCGCGGCAAAATCATTGGCCGCGCAGCCCGGCGTGGCGACGACCGTCCCCGAGAAACACGGATTGTCCGCCCGAACCCAGCGGTTGGCGTTCGCGAAGTAGGAGAACGTATAGCCGAACTGCGCTTGCCACTGCTCGCGCGCGATGGCGACGCCGACGCGGAAGTCGTGAGTCGTCTGGTCGATCGGCTCGAGGATGCCGTAGAAGTTGTTGCCCGGACTTCCGAAGGCCATGCTGAAGTCCCGGTTACCGTCCCGGCGGATGACCTGGTAGCTCGTCGTCACTTCGACATCGGGCGTTGGAGTCAGCTTCAGCCCGATGAGTCCGCGGTTGGTCTGCAGGGCGATCTCATCCAGCGAGGGTGCCGAGTTGTGAACGGCCAGTGGGGGGCGCACCGAGGGCAGGGTGAAGATGCCGCGGCCGGTCTCGGTGGCGAGCCAGCGGGCAGTCGTGTAATAGACGTGGGGGATCTGGTCCCATTCGACAAACATTTCCCAGAGTCCGAGGCGCCCGACGTTGAACTCGTATCTCTGGTCGTCGAAGCCCCACCGCGTCCCGTAGAGGTCCATGCCGTACATGCCGTCGGGCTTCTGCAGGCTGAGGCGCAGATAATTGAGAAAGAAGCCAGGCCTCATGTCCTCGTACTCCTGGAACTTGGCCCGGCGACTCTCCGGCGGCCGCTCGATGTACTCACGGACACCAGCCTCGACCTCGCCCGAAAGTCTGAAGCCGCCCAGCATCAAGTCATCGGCGGCGCCGGCCCTCGCCGTCCCTGCCCAGGAAAGCAACAGAAGCGCAGCAACCGCCGCCACGCGCGCGATCGCAAGTGCTTTCATGGCCGTGTCCTCACCGGGTGAAGGCGAATCCCGACGGATGGTTGGAGCCGTGGATATTCACATGGCAGTTCAGGCACGCCCTGCCCAGGACGAACTTCTGGGAGCTGACGTCACGTCCGTACGGGCTCGTCGGGTGGCGCGATTCGATGTGGCACTGCTGACAGAGTCGAGGCTTGGCGACTTTCAGCATGCGCTCATGGTTCGAGCCGTGCGGATCGTGACAGTTGCTGCAGCTCTCGTTGACGGGTGCGTGCACCCACAAGAACGGTCCACGCTTGTCGGCGTGACACGCGAAGCAGGTCGCGTTCGGCCACGGCTCCTTCAGGAGCGAGACTGAGATCGTGCCATGCGGGTTGTGGCACGAGGTGCACGTCATCTTCCCTTCGCGCAACGGCATGTGTGAGGAGCGCAGTTGCTGGTCCTTCTGCTTCACGTGGCACTGGCCGCATGTGTCGATCACGGTCGCGCGCGCGAGGTTGTGCTTCGGGGTGAAGTTTTCCATCACCACGTGGCAGCTCGTGCACGGGACGTCGCGCGACTCGTGCGCGCTGCCTTTCCAGAATAGATGCTGGCCCTTGTTGTGGCACGTTGTGCAGACCTGATTGCGCTTGTCGACAGGCGTCTTGTCGTTTCGCGCGAACGTGATCATCCCGCCGACGCCCTTGCCGCCCCCCTTCTCCACGTGCTCTTTCCCGGGACCGTGACACCCTTCGCAGCCCATGCCCTCCTTCGCGCTGCGCGGATGTTGCAGCATGAGCCGTCCCATCTTCGTCGCCGCGAACTTGTTCCACTGATCCTCGTGACATCCCTTGCACGTCTCGGACCCGACGTATCCGGCATCGGCGGGCGACGGGGGCGTGACGGCGGACGGTTGGGCGGGTGTCTGTGCGGGCGTTTGTGCCGGCGTCGGCGGGGACGGCAGCAGCAGTAGCCCGCCGATGAGTGCGGCGATGGTGAGCACAACCGCAAATCCTGCCGACTTGCCTGACATGCCCACCCCCGTGTGCACGCGACGGACGGCAATCGGCCGGGATCATAGGATGGTCTGGCGGCGACGACAATAGTTCATCTGCTCTAGCCGGGCGTTTTTCACTGCCCGGCCGCGCGGTGTGCTTAACGACTCGCGGCGACGGCCTTGGCGTCGTTTGCGGCGTTGCGAGCCCGTGTCAGCAGCGTGAAGGCGGCGAGCGGATTGTGCGCGACCCCGCCCGCGCGCACCAGGGCGAGCGCCTCGCGCGCTTCTCGAATTCGCACATCGGCTGCGGTCGTCCCGCGTCCCGCGCGTCGCGCGGTGGCCACCGCCTGTTCCGCGGCAGCGACGGCGTCGGTCGCCGCTTTGAGTTGTGCGGGGCCGCTCTTCGTCCACTCCGCCAGAAGGGGCAAGTACGTGCTGTCGTGGCACCCGGCGCATGCCTCCTTGATGGCCGCGCGCGGCTGAGGCTTCGAGAAGTCGTGGCAGTTCGTGCATGCGACACCCGTTGCCATGACGTTGGGCGTGACGGGGGCCAGCGTGGTCTTGAGCGTGCCGCGGTAGAACGCCGTCTGATCGCGATGGCAGGATTCGCAGCGCTCGTTCTGCGGGTCGTGATGGC
>DASTZI010000280.1:0-5187 GCA_035764385.1 Vicinamibacterales bacterium | reverse complement strand
GTTATCGCCGCCGTCGCTGAGCACCACGAGCACGTGTTTCTGGTATGCGCCTTTGTCGAGCTGTTCGAGCCCCGCAATCACCGCGTCATAGAGCGCCGTCTTTCCCCCTGGGGTAAAGCGCGCGAGCGAGGCCACCAGCTGCAGGCGGTTGGTCGTGAACTCAATTGATTTCGGAAGGCCGAGCCGGACCCGCTCGTTGAAGACGATCGCGAACATCTGATCCTCGGAATGGCTCGAGTCTGCAAACGCCCTGGTTCCGGCGACGACGAGATCGCGTTCCGTCAGCATGCTGGTGCTGTTGTCAATCACGAGTCCGACCGTGACGGGAACGTCGCCCGCTTCGAAAAACGCGATGTCCTGAGGGTTCCCGTCTTCGTAGATGGTGAACGCGTTTCGCGGGAGATTGGGGACCGCATCGCTGCGGCCATCGAAGACATTGACGTGCAGCACGACGAGCTCGGCGCCCGCCTTGAAGACCTGTTGCTCTTCGGGGCGCGGCTGCTCCGCGGGCCGCTGCTCCTGCGCCGTACTGAGCAGCGGAAGCGCGGCGATGACCACTGCAATCGGCAGAATGTACGTCCGTGGCCGCTCCATTCGTTCACTCCGTCGACGTGAGACTCTCTACGGATTCGGGACGAAGGCCGCGCGTTGCGTCCTTCATCCCTTGTCGGTCTCTACGATACGACTAGTAGGTGTTACGCGCCAGCCGCAGTCCGAAGCCGGCGGCAAGCAACAGAAGACCGAGCAAGCCGATGAGTGGAAACGGGCTGGCTGTCTTCGGGAGCTGACTTGACGCCTGCTGACTCGGCGCGGGCTCGGGTGCCGGGTTCTGCCCGGACGTGCCCACAGCCTCCCGCGCGGGAGCGGGCGGCCCCGAGGCCGGCGAGTTATTCAGATCGCTCTGGCTGTTCAGGCTGGCTGTCGACGGCTCGGCCTGTGCCGGCTCTTGTGAGAACGGCTCCGGGTTGCTCACCGTATCGGCGGCCTTGGCGTTCTGGTCGTACTGCGACTCGGCGCCATTCGGTTCAACCCTGAACACGTGCGCGTCGCCGCCCTTGGCCACGTCGGAGTCGGTGGCAAGCACGGTTTCGTGCGTCGCCGCGGCGATCTTCACCGCCTGATCCTTCGGATAGATAAACTCCTTCCCACGAAGGTCCGTTGGGTAATAGAAGTAATGAACCGCCGGCGTCACGCCTTCGGGCATTTCGCGGAACATCACGACGGGCTTCCCATCGGCCTTGGACTGTTCTTCGGTGGTTCGCTCCACCGGCACGAAGAACCACTGGCCAATGATGTTTTTCTCCTCACCATCGAACACCTGCATCACGTTGTGAAGCGCCGTCGGAGCGAGCTTGAACACGTACTTGCCCGCCGGCAGCGTGATGCCGGGCATCTGGACCGGGCCGCTAAAGGTAAGGTACGTGCGCTGATCGACGTTGGAATCCTGCGCGGAGACGCTGGTCGCCGCCGCGAGGAACGCCGCTGTAAAGACTGCGGCTGTGAGTGATGTGAACCGTTTCATCCTGTCCTCCACTTTGCGTCGAACTTCCACGGATCCCGTGGCTCTGGGAGGCCGCGCGACCCGCCTGCGCTAAATTGCATCTTGCATGCCCCATCGAGCGCATCCGTATGCGAAGTGGCTCTGCTGAATGCGCACCTCCGATACTGCCGACGTCGTTATCGTGGGTGCGGGAGCTGCCGGCCTCGCCGCCGCGGTGTTTTGCGCGCGCGCCGCATCGCGTACGCGTCGGGTCATCTGCATTGATAGCGCGAAGATTGTGGGCGCCAAGATTCTCGTGAGCGGTGGATCACGCTGCAACGTGACGAACCGCGTCGTGACCGAGCGCGATTTTTGGGGCGGCGACCGGCGAGTCATTCGCGATGTGCTGCGGGCATTCCCGGCGCCTCGAGCAATCGCGTTTTTCGAAGAGCTCGGCGTGGTGCTGCGTGAGGAAGAGGACGGCAAATTATTCCCAGTGAGTAATCGTGCCCATACAGTGCTGCACGCGCTCATCAGCGCCGTCACGACATCAGGCGCCGAACTGCACACAGGCTGCCGGATCTCAGGTATTCAACGAGCCGACGAGGACTTCGCACTCACGACCACGGATGGCCGCACATATCGAGCGCCCTTCATCGTGCTCGCCACAGGCGGCCGCTCTCTGCCAAAGACCGGGAGCGACGGTACGGGTTACGCGTTTGCGCGAGCGTTCGGGCACGGATATGTCGAGACGACACCGGCTCTCGTGCCGCTTGTTCTCGACGATTCGCGACACACACGGTTAGCGGGCGTGGCCCATCCGGCTGATGTCATCGTCCGATCGAACGGGGCGGCGCCGGTTCGTCTCACCGGGTCGATGTTGTGGACGCACTTCGGCGTCAGCGGTCCTGTCGTGCTCAATGCCTCGCGGCATTGGCTCAGGTCCCGTCTTGAAGGCCACAATGTCACCGTTGCCGTCAGTGTTGTTCCGGGCGAAACGTTCGCATCGCTCGAGCAGTGGCTCACCGCCGAACAGCAGAACCGCGCTCGTGCGCTCGTTCGAACGGTTGTCGCGACCCGCGTCCCCGCAGCGGTCGCGGATCTGTGGACGGAACGCGCAAGCATTGATGCCTCGACGACACTGTCGCACCTGACGCGCGACGATCGACGACGGCTGATTCATGCGCTTCTCGAGACGCCGCTCGAGGTGCGCGACAGCCGGGGGTACAACTACGCAGAAGTCACCGCCGGTGGAATTCCGCTATCTGAGGTCGATCCCACGACCATGGAATCGCGCGTACGCCGAGGGCTCTACTTGATTGGCGAGATGCTCGACGTCGATGGTCGGATTGGTGGCTTCAATTTTCAGTGGGCGTGGTCGTCGGCGTGGGTGGCCGCGTCCGCTATCGGTCGAAGGCTGCGAGGGTAATCACCCGCACGTATTCGCCGGCGAGCTGGCGGTTCCACCAGCGGCCTGTCCGGCGCCGCTCGTCCGCCGTGGTGAACGAATACCGGTAGTACCGTGCGCGCAGAAAGCGTGGCGGGTGGTCCGGGAACGGATTCGTCGCCAGCAGCGACAGGGTCGCGTCATCTCCCTGCAGCAGCCGGTGAAGCAGCGCAATGAACCATTCGTTTTGTGGCTGCGGAGAAAACGCCTCGAACCACATCAACCAGTCGAGGCGGAGGTGATACGGCGCAATCTGCGGGGCGCGACGAAGCGGATCGCCCGGTTTGCCCTTGAACTCGTACTCGCGCCATTTCGTGGCGCTGGTCACCTCCTGGTCGTCCGTACCTTCAATCACGATTTCATACCGTGTCCGGGTAATGCTGCCGAACGCGCCGTAGGTGTTGACCAGGTGAAATGGTTCAAACGACGTGTTCATGATCTGTGACGCGGAGAGCATGTTCAGCGTCGGGGCGACACTGAGCATGGCAACGACCGCCGCGAGCGCGTAAATCGCTCCGCGATGAACGAGTGACGGTTCGTGAAGCGCTGGCGGCGTGATTGGAAGCCACGACAGGAACCGGTGGTCGAGCGTGGGGATGCAGAGCGTGAGGGTCAGCCAGTTCAGCCACGACAGGTTGCCGCTCACGATCAGGACGCCCTGAAACGCGATCGTCAGCAGCCCCGCGACACCCGCATACGGCTGCGGCGCGAAGTACACGAACGGCACGACCAGCTCGACGAAGTGGTTGAACGCCACGCCGCCTTTGTGCACCGCTTCCGGAAACCAGTGAAAATACCAGCTGAGAGGATTCGGAATCGGCTGCGTCTCGAAGTAGTAATTGAGGCACGTGAGATCGCGCCAGCAGGAATCGCCGCGGATCTTGATTAACCCGGCGCCGAACATGACCCGGAACAGCAGCCATCGATACATCCAGGCCAGCCACATGCTCGGGGCGGTGGTCGAGCCGCCCAGGAAAATCGCGACGAAACCGGTTTCGAGCAGCAGCGTCTCCCAACCAAAGCTGTAAAACGTCTGCCCGACATTCACGAACGAGAGGTAGAGCAGCCACATCAGCGCCCACACCGACGCGGAGACGAGAGCTCCTCGCTGCTGTGGCCAGCCAATCAGCGTCAGCACCGCCAGCGCGATGCCAAGCCATGCCGCAATGCGGAACGCGGTGTCGGTCGGAGAGAGAAAGAACAGACTGGGTGAGGCGCGAAACGGAACGACCTGCGTGAAGCGCGAAACCGGCAGCAGGCCACGCTCGCCCAGCAGCGGAACGAACTGATTGGCGGCGACGGCGAACCCGACGAGGTACATCGCCGCGAGCATCCGCTCGAACAGGAAGCGCGAGTACCAGTCGCCCATGGCGATTTGTGACTTGCGATTTGCGATTTGTGATTTCGTCAATCACAAATCACAATTCAGAAATCACGACTATAGATCGGATGCGACGTGGCACAACCTGATGCCATTGTGGTCGGCTCCGGGCCGAACGGCCTGGCGGCGGCGATCGCGCTTGCTCAGGCGGGCTGGAGGGTGACGGTCTTCGAGGCGGAGCCGACCATCGGCGGCGGCGTGCGATCCGCTGAACTCACACTGCCGGGATTCACGCACGACATCTGCTCGGCCGTACATGCAACGGCAGTGGCGTCGCCGTTTCTACGGACGCTGCCGTTGCAGAAGTATGGACTCGAATTCATCGAGCCGACGGCCCAGCTCGCTCACCCGTTCGACGATGGAACGGCGGCAGTTGTCGAACGCTCGGTCGAGCAGACGGCCGCCGGTCTTGGTCCCGATGGCGCGTCGTACGCACGCTTGTTTGGTCGTGTCGTGGACAACTGGCCGCGCCTTGAACGAGCCGCACTCGGTCCCGTGACGTGGCCGCGTCACCCCTTCACTCTTGCCGCGTTCGGTCTTCATGCTGTGCGATCTGCCGAGGGTTTGGCGAGGAGCGTCTTTGACGAGGTACGGGCACGCGCGTTGTTCGGCGGAATCGCCGCGCATGGAATGCTGCCACTCGATCGCGCGCTGACCGCAGGCTTCGGTCTCGTGCTCGGTGCCATGGCGCATCTGGTTGGCTGGGTGATCCCTCGTGGTGGAGCACAGAAGCTGACCGACGCGCTCGTCGCGCATCTGCGCACCCTCGGCGGTGAGGTGATCGCCGACCACCGTGTGACGTCGCTGGACGATTTGCCGCCGTCGCGCGCCGTGATGTGTGACCTCTCGCCGCGTCCGTTCCTGCGCGTTGCCGGAGAA